>CATLGX010000066.1 GCA_949948785.1 uncultured Christensenella sp.
CCCAACAAGGAAAATCTCAATCCGGCGATAGGCGATATAACGTTGTTTGTAAACAACGCGTTGCCTACCAAGACGTCGGTCAGCCTTAACGGCATAAAAGCGACGGCTACCGAAGACGAGACGCCCGTCATGAATCCCATGACGTATGCGGGTCGCGCGCGCGATTCTTTGGTGTCTACCAATAAAACGGGCGACGTTTACCGCATCCTCGCCGAAGGCGACGAAAAAATCGAGTTTTTATCGAGCACGAATACCGTTTATACTGACGGCGGTATTAACAACGCAAAACTTACCGCAGACGACATTAAGCCTAAGTTCTCATTCAAAGCAAAAGGCGAGACCGAGTTTACGGATATGGAAGAGGAGCAGTGGTCAAAACTGTTCTCGTACAATATAATCAAAGACGGCACTTACGGCGTCGGCATTAAAATCACGCCTGTCCGCTCGACTCGCAACGGCGTTGTAAACGTATCGTTTTACGTTGCGCGCTACGACTGCGCAAAAAATCCCGACACCGCCGTTTATTACGATTATTCCAAGTGCAACGTCGAGTTTACGGTAGACAACTCCGAAGTCGTTCGGATGTACGATGCGTTCGACGTTAACAACGGAAGTAAGAGCGCCGTGCCGCTTCTCGACCCGGGCAACGAATCCAACAAATACTACTCGCTCGCCGTCCAAGACGTTTCGAGCGGTTTTACCGCGCTTGCAAGTTTTATTTCGCAGCAAAACGCAGACGAGCTTGTAGAGCGCATAATAGCGTATATCACGGATAAAAAGGGCGACTCGCTTTCCGCGCCCACTCTCAACTGGGACCCCGGGTTCCCCGATAAAGAAAAAGTCAAGACGGGCAACCTCAAATACTATCTCGGTGCAAACGCCGAACGTCTGTGGTATTCCGGTTCGTACAAATATCTGTTTAAAGACCGAGACTTAGACGTTGTAAAACTTCGCAACATCAACTCGTCGTCTACCTCAAACACAAACGTCGTTGCGGGTGCAAAGACCGTCATAGTCAAACTCACGGGGCTGGCTTCGGGCGAAAACGCGCTTGCAAATAAAATAGCGTACACCGACGACCTCGTTACGAAAATAAACAAAGAATTCGAAAACGTCTACGGACTCGTCGATATTTCCGTAAAACCCGGCGACGGTGATGCTTCGGGCTATGTTGACGAAATTACTTTCTCGTACGACGTCTTGCTTTTCACCGCCAACGGCACGACAGGCAGACTCGATTACGGCGACGAAGCCACAGTGGATTCGTTCAATACCGTTAACGATACTACTAAGAATATAGTTTTGAGCTATTCGTTCGGCTACGACGAGTACATCACGGGCACGTCCGATTTTACTGCGAAAATAGCGGGCGCCGTAGACTCCGACAAGAACGGAAGCAGAACGCCGTGGCAGAATGCGGCGGCAGTGTTCTCTCAGGCGAGCGTGCGGCTCAAAGACGAATTTAAGACGGACGGCAAGCTCATTTACGGCGCGGCAAGAGACAACCTTGCTTTGGATATTATCGCCAACAACCATTTGGACGTTGCGGATAATTCCACGCGCTATGTAGGCAGTCCCGGCGTAGTTATACGCTTGACCGATTATGTGCAGTCGCCCGGCGATTACATATCGTTCTCGGTAAAAAACAACAGAGTCGACTTCAAACCGTTCGACAGCCAGTTTGTCGATTCCGTGTCGGGCGAGGAATACGTAAAACTTTCCGGAAACACGATTACCGTTAAATTTTTAAGCGCGCACGACATCAACTTTACCGTAACCATTCAGCGCTTCTTCGGCAGCGGTTCTCCCGCAACGTCGTATTTCAAAAACGGCGACGAGCGTGTAACCATATCGTTCTCGTTTACGGGTATAAAATCCGTGCCGTTTACGGAAACGGCGGCTTCTACAAGCTACGATATCTCGCGTGAGATGAAAATCTATATGTTCGGTCCCGACGACGCTCCCGATGCGGAAAAGGGCAACGTTGCAAACAATGCCGCGCTCGTCAATCTTTCGTCGCAGTACCGCAGCCATATGAAGCTTACAAATCTCAGCTCCGGCGATTATAGCGTAGTTACGCCCAAACGCATAAGCGACAGCGCCATTTCGGTTACGCCCGGGGAATCGGGTAAAGCGACGGTGCAGTTCACGCTCACCGCGTTCGACGTGAGCATACCGATTACGCTTTCGTTCAATGTCTCGGGCATAACGACCATTAAGGACGTGGAGCAATCGGGCAACAATATAGACTATACGGTCAACCTTTCCGACGTAGAGCGCGTGTATATAAATACGCTCACTACGGGGCTTCAAAACGTAGTCGGCAAGTTTGTGAATAATTTCGATAAGTTCGGGGTTCTTTACGACGACAAAAAAGAAGTGGACGGCAAAACGCAGTTTGCGGGCGTGTATTTCGAGCGCGTCGGCGCGTCGGCGCAAGACGGAGAGACCGAGGGCGAGCCGGGGCTCGACACCTATCTCCCTCCGTTCGTAAAGAACATTTCGTTCTACGATACGGGCACCGACAAGGCGTATTTGCGTTTTGACATCGATTCGGACGCCACTGCGGACGAACTTAAAGGCGAATACCTTGTTTACGTCAAATTCGTCGATACGAGCAAGGGTTACAAGACGTACGCGGAAGCCGAAAACGATACCGTTCTTCGCGCAAGATTCAAACTTAAAGCAAATAAAAAAGTCGCATTTGTCAACGGCGCGATTCTCGAAATCGTTGCCGACGTAGATAAACCCAAAAAGGAAGGCACAGACAAAGGCTCCGATTGGTACATGACGGGTGAGAATATGGACGCGAAAATTTACGTTCCGCTCCGTTATCTTTGCAATCTCGTAGACATCGATAATTACGACGAATACGAAATATATCTTGTATCGATGGCAGAGGGCGCTGCAAAATACATAAATCCCGTCGGCGGTACGGCGGCGACGCGCGATGCTCTCGAAATCACTCCCATTTACAGTACCAAAAGCGCGATAACGCTCAACGTGTCCATTTGCAATACATCCAAGGGCGCGTCGGAAAATCAGGTTGTGGCGTTTAACATTTCAATCAAAGGCATATCGACGACGCTCAGCAAAGACGACTATACAATGATATGGTTGGTCGCTTTCTTCGGCTCGCTCGGATTCCTGATGATTATATTCCTTATCAGAATGATTATTTATTGGCGTCGCCGCGCTAAACAGCGCGCGCTCATCAAGCGCAATCAAGAACTTATCAAAATGCGCGACAGAGTGCACAACAAGGCAACTTCCGCGACGCGCGAGCAGGCGATTCGCACCAAACTCAAATTGCAAGACCCCAAATACGCCAAGATGCTTAACGACGTCAAAAAGGACCAAAACGGCGGCATCGGCGTAGCTACGGTCGGCGACGACTTCGGCGTCGGCGCGGCGGCTGTTTCGACTGGCAAGAAGAGCAAAAAGAAAAAGGGCGGCAAAAAGTCCATGGCAGAGCTTAAAGCCGAGCTTGCCGCTAAGAAAGCGGCGTTTGCGCAAGCGCAGAGCGGCGCGGCAGACCCCATGACTTTCGGCGCACAGCCGGTTAATCCGTTCGGAGACGCTCCGGCGGACGGCTTCGGCGCGCCGGGCGGTTTTGGAGCGCCCAATGATTTCGGCGCGCAAGGCGGATTCGACGCATCGGGCGCGGATTTCGGTTCGCCCGCCGATATGTTCTCATCGTCCGACCTCGACGGCAACTCGATTATATTCGACGCGCCCGACAATGACGGCGGTCAGGGTTAAGGGGGACGGGTCATCATGCAAAAGTCAACTACATCACGCAAGTTAATAGCAATATTCGCATGTTTTGCCGCGGTTATAATGATAGCCGTAACCGTCGGTTTTTCCCACGCGTTCTTTGCGTCCGCCGCGGACAATAAGGACGAGGGCAACAATGCCGGCGACGTCAATACCGAAGCCGACATATCGCTCGTTCTCGATGTAAACGGCAGGGATGCGTCGAGCTCTGCGCTCAACGCGTACGGCGACAACACGTTCAACGTATTGGACGACAGCAATGATTTCGTCAAAAACAACCGTCAGCATCTCAAAGTTCGCAACATATCGGCGCAGGCGGTAGTCGAGGCTTACAATCACAAATACAGCACCAATAAGATTACCAACGCGTATCATTTTAAATCGGGTTCGATATACTTCGACAGCAGCGAGATTTCAGTCGCAATCAACCAAGACGACCCGACGCGGCTTTTCGTTACCGCGCGTGCAAAGACCCGCCTTCAAAGCGGCGTGCGCTTTTCTGTTGTTTTGGACAACGGCGATGCCGACAGCTTCACAGTATATTTTCAGGTAAACGTCAACGATACGTTTGCGCACAAAGCGGCGGCAGAGTACGGCGGCTTGACGTTCATTGATTCGTTCGGACGCTTGCGTGTCGGCGGTAAACTTGAAAACGGTGTGGAAAAAGAGGTCGAATATCTCGAACTTCTCCACAATTACAGCGCATGGAAGTTCTCGCTTAAAGACTATTTGGTCGACAGAGTTCTGTACGTAAAAGAAACGGCTAACGGCGATTACACAAAACCCGTTCGCATGTCGGACGCCGCCGGCGCACCGTATTGGATGATTACGTCTGCAAACAACTTCACGGTGCAGTCCGTACGGTTCGACAACGTCAACGGATTTTCCGGCACGACCATCAATAATCCCAACGATAAACAGCAGTATCCCGCGTCCGTGGCGACCACGCTCTCTCTTTCGAGCAACGACATCGCCGCGTTTGTCGCGGATAAAAAGGGTAGCGACCCTTCGTACAGTGTCGACAAGTTTTGGACGGAAGTACACGACGTTCTCGTAACGCTCAATACAGTCGAGGATAACGGCACGTCAAACATAGTAACGGTATTGGTTCCCGTTAAACTTCGCGCCGACAATCCTCAGCAAAAGGCGATTTCGTCTTCGTATCTCAACCTCACGATTACGTCCGATTATATCTGCGATTACAGCGGCGGAAGCAGCGGCACCGCGATATATAAGGATAAAGACGGCAACGGCGTAGACCGCGAAACGATTGCCAAAGAGGGATACGGTTCGATTATCATACGTCCGCGCGACCTTGTCGATTACAGCTTCCCGTCCGAAATCGACGGAAAGAAAGTTTACATGACGTTTGATAAGGAAACGACGAGTCTCGGTTCCGACGGCGGCGATTATATGCTCGAACCGCTTGAAACCGAACCGGATATGGAAATGTATCCCAACGCATACCGTATTATCGCGCTTAAAAACAATCAGTACGCCATATCGTTCGGCATCAGATACTACGTCGAGGGCGACGGATATAAGACCGTGTCGGTGCTTGTCTCGGTCAACGGCGACGGCGCATATACCGTAGTGATTCCCACGATAGAAGGCAAGGACGCCGTTACTTACAACGTTATGACGGCGAGCCAGTTTAAGCAACTGCGCGACGCGCATTACATCATGACGGGCGCGGAGTCCAACAACAAGGACCAGCTTCGCGTTACGTTGAAGAACAACGAGCTTGAACTTAAACCCAATCCCGACAAGATAAAAGGCACGACGCGCGCCACGATTACGATGACGTTTACTCACTCCAACGGTCAAACGCTCGTTCTCACGTCCAACGAATTCGGTATCGACGTAGACGCGGGCAGTTTTTGGAGCAGGTTCGAGGATTGGCAGGCGTGGCTTATTATCGCCGCGTGCGTAATAGGCGGCATAGCCATAATCCTCTTAATAGTATGGCTGTTCATTCGCGCCATATCCAAGCGCAGAGAAGCGGAGAACGCGACAGCCGCACCCGTTTCGTCTTACATTGTCAAACTCAACTCGACGATAGCCGCGACGCAGGCGCAACAGCGGCTTGCCGCGACGCAGGCGCTTTCGCAGGCGAGTACGCAAATGTTGCTCGGCGCCGGACCTACGGGTACGCCAGCGGCTTCGCCCGATACTTTGCAACTCGCTACCGGCATTCCGTCGACGCCCGCCGCGCCTACGGACAGCATTCCGAGCGAGCCTGCATCTACGCCTAAGGAGCCGGAAGAAGATTACAATGCGCTTATCGCTCAGTACATAAGCGACGAGGAACTGCTCGAACGCATATTCGTCGAAAAGTACGAACCGAAGGGCATGGTTCGCCGTACGTTCTTCAAGTCGAAAGATTTGCAGGCGCGCGAGCTCGAAAAAGAAAAGAAACGCATTATCGAACGTTATAAGACGCCTATGCCCATGGACGAGGCTATTATGAGCGAGGCGGAGATAAGCAAAGCGGAAGAACCCGTTGCGTCTACGCCGCAGGAGACGGAAGAGCCGAAAGAAGCATTCGTGCTCGACTTCGACCCGTACGCGCCTCTCTATATCGAAACGGAGCGTCCCAAAGACGAGTTCTCCGACGAGAAGATAGATATAGACGTAGCGCCCGAGGAAAGCGCGCTTGCCGATGCAGAACACCGCAATTCGATAATTAACCTCGAACTTGCCGAGCTTAAATCGCGTCTCGCAAAGATAGAGAGCGAAATCGGCAAGAACAAGAGCGCGGAAGAAATTTTGCGCGAGAAGATTGCGAAAGCGGAAGCGGACGACGAAAAGTACGCAAAAGACATCGAGGACCTCGAATTCAAGCTCGCGTCCGCCAAGCAGAAAGAAAAAGACAGAATCACGCGCGATATCAACACCGCAGAAGCCAAAAAATCGCGCAATCTCGACGCGCTCGAAAAACTGCGTGCGGAGCTTGACGCTCTTCTCGGCGGCGGCGCAAAACTCGACGAGATATTCGTCATGCTCAACGAACAGCAAAAGACAAAGCTCGACGAGCAAGCGGGTATCGTCGCCGACCTCGACAAAGCCAAAGCCGACTATGACGCGTATCAAGACCGTTTGGCTCAGGTGCGGGCACGTCAAGAACTCGAATCCAAAATCGAGGGACTTAATCCCATGCTTGTTGCCGTCAACAGCGCGGACTACGAGATGCGCGATATCGACAGCAACGTGGAAAAACTCGGCAAAGAGCGCGAGACGCTCAAATCCGAGGTTGCCGCGGCGAAGTCTCAGATACTCGGCGCAAACGATTTCGATTTAATCAACGAGCTTAACGGCAAAATTTCCGATGCCAACGCGCGTCTTTCGGAAATAGAGCGCGAGGTTACTAAGGAGACCAAGCGCCGTTCCGAGCTTAATATCGAGTTTACTGCGCAACGCCGCAAAGCCAACGATTACGTTGCAAAGAACGAAATCCCGCTCGAAGACATTATTACGGCGGAAGACCTTGTCGTCGGCAATATCGAGCTTGACAATCTTCGTTCGTTGCGCGAAAAGGACCGTGAACTTGCCGAGGCGGCAGTTGCGGCGGCGCAAGCCGAGTTCGACGATATTTCCGCGTCGTCCGCCGACGTTACAATGGTCGCTATGGAAATCGCGTCCGATATTCAAGAACTCGAAGCGCAGCTTGAAACGGCGCAAGGCGAGCTTGACGCAATCAATGCTCAAATGGAAGCGGCAAGCGACGACGAAAAGCTTATGCTTATGGTCGACCAAGGCGATAAGTCCGACAAAGTCGAAGAGATTAAAGCAAAAATCGAGCAGGCCAACATCGAGGGAACCAAGCGTAAAATCGAGGCGCAGGCCGGGTACGACGAACGCGTCGAAGCGGCGCACGTCAAACTTGACGAGGCGTCCGACGAGTTCAAGGCGGCGTCTGCCAAGTACGACATTCTTGCCGATACCAATCCGCTCGACCTCATCATGTCGGGTTGCGGCATCATAAGCCAAGACCAAAAGAAGATTGAAGCAAACAATCTCAAAAAGCAACTCGAAAAATCAAAGAACGAAATCGAGCAAGCGCGTCTTGCCGCCGAAATGGCTCAAATGGAAGCCGAACAGGCTCGCGTCGATGCGGCTCGCGCGTCCGACGAAGCCAGAGCTGAGGCGGAGCGCGTAGCGCAGGAAGCGATAGAAAAGGCGGAAGCGGCTCGACTCGAAGCGGAAGAAAAAGCGAGATTGGAAGCGGAGGCTGCGGAAAACGCACGCCGCGAAGCCGAGGAATCCACGGAAGCCGCGCGCCGCGAAGCCGAGGAACGTGCGGAACAGGCGCGTCGCGAAGCGGAAGAAGCCGCAGAAGC
>CATLGX010000067.1 GCA_949948785.1 uncultured Christensenella sp.
GTGCGCGTATGCGAGTTCGGGGTATTCGGTAATCGCGAAGTCGGTTTAAGCTCGGACGCGCCGTGCGAGTACCGTTTTGATTTAGACGGCAAGGCGAAAAGTTTGACGCTGTGTGCCGAGCGTATATCGGAAGTGTGCGCTTTCGGCGTCGTTCGCGTTACGTTTGCCGTAACGATAGAAAAGCGCGTAAATGCGTCGAGTCTTTCGCGTTTTGCAGACCGGCTGTATTTTGAGAGAGCGGAAGTGTCGGCGCGCGCATATTACTCTTCGAAATACGCGGATAATATTTGCGATATTCCGTCGGCATCGCTGTTTAAGTTTTATCGTGCGCAACCCGACTTGTATCCGTCTGCCGAATATCCGCGTGCGGAAGAGTTTGTTTGCGGCAATTACACGCAAAACGGATATTTTACAGACGATATAAAAAACTGCGGTTCACTGTCAAGCAGTGTTTTCGACGGCGAAATGTATTCTGAAATTACCGTCGGCGGAAAAGGCAGAATAGTCCTGCCGGACGGACAAACTTTCGGGCTTTCCGATATTATACTCGAAGAGCGCGGCGTAATTTGGTCGCCGTGCGGCGAACTTTCCGGCAACGGTGCGGCATGTGCGCTGTGTCGAGGTTATGCCGAGTATATCGGCATACGAAACGGTTGCGTCGTCAAACTTACGCGCACGATTTCCGCCGAACGCTGTGCGGAAGTCGCGCTTTTAGAACTAATAAACGAAACCGACGACGACAGAAATATATTTATTATGTTTACTTCTCCGTCGGATTGCATACGAACGGTAAAGGGGGACGGCGGCGTTTTCGCGCTCGGCGAAAACGGTTTTGCGCTGTTTTCTTCGGAACCTGTTTTCGATTACTGCGGGTATGCGGAAGGATATCTCGACCACGGTAAAATCACGCGTGCGGCGCGCTTTAAGCGCGGAGGAGAAACGTCAGCACCGACTGTTTCTGTTTCGGTGTGTTTGTCGCCGCATGCTCGTAAAACAGTTGCTTTTTGTCGCGTCTTTTCGGCGGGCGGCGACTGTTCGTGCGGTATATCGGCAGAGGACGCGCAACGCACCGTCGAATATATGCGTGAAAAGTACGGCGAGTACGGAAGCGTGATTTTGCAATCGTCAGACCCCGAACTTAATACGGCGCATGTGCAGTCGCTCTATGCGGCGCGCGGCGGATTGTATGCAAATATGAGTTGCGGACGGTACGACAGAGCGCTCTTGACTTGTTTTGCCGTCAAGTATGCGGATTTCGACGCCGTAACCGCCGCCGTTTTTAAGCTTTGCGAAGTGCAGGAAAGCTGCGGACGGTTGGACGTCGGGCGCAAAACTCCGATAGCGACATTGCTTTTGCCGCTTGTCGTTATAGACGCGGTCAAGTTTTGCGGCGATTGCCGTATTCTGTCGGAAAGAGCAGGGTTTAAAAATGTCGGAGGTGCGGTTAAACCCGCATCTGTACTCGAACATTGCTTTCGTGCGATAGACTTTTCTACCGTTTTTTATGCGGGTGCGGACGAAAATACCGACGGCGCATTTTTAGCTTTGTTATTGCGCGCCGTACGTGAATTTTCTCAATATACTGCAAATACCGATAGAATTAAAGCGTATGCGAGCGTTTCCGCACGTTTGTCGCGTTTATGTGAGCGGCGGAGGGCGCGTGTTGCCGCGGCGGAAATTGCATTCGACGCGCTCGGCGCGGCAACTGCGCATGCTCGATATGACGGAGAAAACGACGAGTACGCGTATTCCGCATTAAAAGAACTTGCCGATAAATCGTTGAGCGGTGCGGACGGCACGCCGCCGTTGTTGAAGAATGAAGACGGCGTCGCCGCGGCGCTGTTCTATACGGCGGTTACGGAAAAATTTCTCGGCATTTCTGTGCGCGGAGCTCGTGCCAAAATTTCGCCGCGGACGGCGCTCGGCACGCCGCATATAGAATTCGACGTTAAGTCGGGAGAATACGGTTCTCACTTTTTAATCGACGACGAGCAGGTATGCGGCGGATGGCAGATTAACATAGACAGAATATCTATAGCGTCAGACACGGTAAGTCTCGACGGTTGCGGAAATATAGCAATGCGGAGAAGCGGCGAGGCCTGTTGAGCCTATGGCGAAAATCGCTTGATATATGACGGTTTGATGTGATATAATCTTTTAAAGCGAGGTGCGTATGCTTGAAATCAATCATGTGTCGATGTCGTATGCCAACGGGAAAGTCAAAGCGGTTGACGATTTGTCTCTTTCGTTGCGCGAAGGCGAAATATTCGGCTTTCTCGGCGCGAACGGTGCCGGAAAAACTACCACGATTAAAATGCTTACGGGGATTTTACCGATTAATTGCGGAAGCATTTCGGTTTGCGGACATGATATTTCCAAAGACGCGATAGCGGCCAAGCGTTCTTTCGGCTATGTGCCCGATTCGCCGGTGATATACGATAAGTTCACGGGAAGAGAGTATATCGATTTTTTGGGCGATATTTACGGCGTTCCGATGAGCGCGCGCGAAGAAGTGTGCGCCGACCTTTTAAAAAAGTTTTCGCTCTCCGACGCATTCGATAAACGCATAAGCGGATATTCGCACGGAATGAAACAGAAACTTGCGATAATAGGCGCTCTCGTTCACAGCCCGTCTCTGTGGGTTTTGGATGAACCAATGATGGGACTTGACCCGCCGAGCGCATTCGCGCTTAAAGAACTGATGAAAAAACACCGCGACGCAGGCAAAACCGTTTTCTTTTCTACGCACGTTCTCGACGTTGCAGAAAAGATTTGCGACCGCGTAGCTATAATCGGAGGCGGAAAGCTTTTATTGCTCGGCGACGTTGACGAGATTAAAGCGAAAAAAGGCGACGAAAGCCTTGAAGAATTGTTCATGTCGGTGGCCGGTTGATATGAAAAACAAGTCCGCGCTTTTAACGGTATTAAAAGCCATGTTCGTAAATAAACTGCGTTTCGGCGGAGAGACGTCAACGCGCAAAAAGCGAGTTGCTCTCGTTTCGGCGGCGCTCATTGTCGTCGCGGTTCTCGCAGTCGTCATGACGGTAGTGTATTTTATCGGAGGGGCGCTTGCCGCGGCGGGAAATGCCGCGAACTTTTATATAATGTTGCTTGTTTCCGCCGCCGGTTTTGTGCTGATTTTCGGTATTGTCAGCCTTGTTTCTACGCTTTTTCTGTCTCGCGATACAGATTTTTATTCGACTCTGCCGATTAAACCGTCTGTCGTATTTTTGGCTAAACTGCTTTACGTATATATAAGCGAAGCCGTGATTGCCGTGTTGATATTATTTCCGGCGACAATAGAATTCGGTATAGTCGCGCATATAACCGATTGGTATTATTATGCGATAACTTTGTTGTCGCTTGCCGTTGTACCTGCGTTGCCTCTTGCGGCGGCGGCAATTCTTGCGGTGCCCGTCATGTTTATAGCGGGGAAATTTCGCAATAGAAGCATTGTTCCGCTTATTTTTTACAGCGTTTTGTTCTTCGGCTTTTTCTCTTTGTATTTTTATTTCGTGTTGTCGCTCGACGCGCTCGCTTCGACGGGAATAACACCCGAAAACGCGCAGAGTATTGCCGACATACTGAAAATAATCGGATATGTAATGTATCCTTACACCGCATTGTCTTCCGCGGCGTTCGGCATTCCCATGTACGGGCTTTCGCTCGGCGCGTCTGCGGCGGTAAATCTTGCCATATTCGCAGGCAGTTCGGCGGCACTCGTCGGCGTTCTCATGATGCTCGGTAAGTTTATGTATTCGCGTTCCGCCAAGGCAAACAATCAAACAGACAATTCGAAAGTCAAAAACGGCAGCTTCAAAACTTCCGGCGCGGTAAAAGCTCTCGTCGTAAGAGAATATAAAGCGGCGCTTCGCTCTACGCAAGTTACCGTGCAGTGCTTTATCGGATATATACTCGTCATACTGTTCTCCGTAATTTTCGGATTTATGTATTTGCGCTCGTCGGCGTTTTCGTTCGGAGGCGGAGACTTCGGGTTTGCTATGGTAGTTTCTATCACAATGCTCATGATGCCCGCAAGTTCCGTTGCCGCAATGACAACATTTTCGCGCGAGGGCGTAGCCTGTAATACACTTAAAATTTTGCCTGTTACGTCGAAGCGGATTATATCGGCAAAAGCCGTGGCTTGGTCGGTTTTCTCTATTCCAACGGCAGTTATAGCGGCGGTTGTCATCAACGCTTTCGATTTCGAAGCCTGGCGGTTTTTTCTTGTGCTTTTAGGATTCGTGCTGTTTGCCGCGGTATTTACCGTTTTTTCCGTTTTGTGGGACGTAACGTCGCCAAAATTGAAGTGGACTGACCCTATGCAAGCGATTAAACACAACGCGCATCAACTTGCCGGTATGTTTATCGGTATGTCTTCGGGCTTGGTTTTGCTTATCGTAAGCGTGCTTTCGATGGTGTTCGGCATGAGCGCCGTGGCGCTTACCGCAATATTTATTGGCGTAATTTTCGGTTCGATTGCAATATTTGCCGTTGTCGACATATTATTATATAGAAAGTCCGATAAGTATTTTAACAGGATAGAGATATAGGAGAAGCCTATGGATTTTTATAATCTGTCCGAAAATGACGCGCTCGCAGAACTCGGTTCGTCTGAAAACGGCTTGACCGATGCGGAAGCGGCTAAGCGGCTCGCGCGCGACGGCGAAAACAAATTGAAAGAAGCAAAGCGCGATTCGGTGGCAAAAAAATTCTTTATGCAATTTACCGATGTCATGGTGATTGTGTTAATTGCCGCCGCCGTCATTTCGGCTGTTATCGCCGTCGTTGAAAAACAGTATTCCGATTTTATCGACGTCGGAATAATTCTTGCGATAGTAATACTTAACGCCGTCATCGGCACGGTTCAGGAGTGTAAAGCCGAAAAGGCGATGGCGTCGCTCAAAAAAATGAGCGCGCCGTATTGCAAAGTCCGTCGCGGCGGAGAAATCAAGCGAATCGAAACGACGGCGCTCGTCAAAGGCGACATTGTAATTCTCGAAGCGGGAGACGTGGTGCCCGCCGATATTCGATTGATTAAATGCGCGTCGTTAAAAGCGGAATCGGCTACGCTTACGGGTGAGTCGGTTTCGGAAGAAAAATTCACACACGCGATTACGGGTGTCGGAATTCCGCTTGCCGACAGAGACAATATGCTGTTCGGGTCGAGCACCGTTACTTACGGACGCGGAGAAGGCGTCGTAACCGCTGCAGGCATGGACGCCGAAATCGGCAAGATAGCGTCCATGCTCGACACTAAGGAAAAAAGCGTAACGCCGTTACAAAAAAAACTCAACAAAACAGGAAAGTTCATTTCCATTGCCGTCCTCGTCATTGCGGCATTGGTATTTGTTATAGGCATTCTTTCCGAGATTGGAACGGGTTCCGTTACGCTCGACGGCGTACTCGATTCGTTCATGACGGCAGTCGCGCTCGCGGTAGCCGCAATTCCCGAAAGTCTTACGGCTGTAATAACCATCATAATGGCGCTCGGCGTTCAAAAACTTTCCAAGCAAAACGCAATTATCAAAAAACTTCCCGCCGTCGAAACGTTGGGCAGTACAAACATAATTTGTTCAGACAAAACAGGTACGCTTACGCTCAACCGCATGACCGTAAAGCGCATTTATGCCGACGGGAGCTTCGACCCGAACGCAAAGTCCGATTCGGTGGAACGTTTGCTGAGATGTATGTGTTTTTGCAACGACACCGTTGTAAAAACCGACGGCGCGTTTTCGACCATGGGCGACCCCACAGAAACAGCTCTTGTCGATTATGCGCACAAACTTGGCGTGGATAAGCCGTCGCTCGACAAATCGTGTCCGAGAATCGACGAGATTCCGTTCGATTCCGAGCGAAAACTCATGACCACGGTAAATAGGGAAAGCGGCGGCGACGTTGTATATACAAAGGGCGCGGCGGATATTCTTGTAAAACTGTGCACGCATATATTGGACGGCGGAAAAAAACGCAAAATTACGCCCGACGACATTTCCGCAATCGAGGACGCTAATCGTAAAATGGCGGACGACGCGTTGCGTGTGCTTGCGTACGCATATAAGCCCCGCACTGTCGCAGACAGAAACACATACGAGCGCGAGCTTGTGTTTATCGGTCTTTCGGGTATGATTGACCCGCCCCGCGAAGAAGTTAAGAGCGCGGTCGAACTTTGCAAAAGCGCGGGCATAAACGTAGTTATGATAACGGGCGATAATCGCAATACCGCGGTCGCTATTGCGACGCAACTCGGTATTTGCGGTAGTGGTAAAGAAGCGATAACCGGTGCGGAACTCGAACGCATGAGCGACGATATGCTGATTAAACGCGTGCGCGAATTTCATGTTTACGCCAGAGTTTCGCCCGAGCATAAGGTAAGGATAGTCCGTGCGTGGAAGGCCAACGATATGATAGTCGCAATGACAGGGGACGGCGTCAACGACGCGCCGAGCATTAAAGCGGCGGATATAGGCGTCGGTATGGGCATTACGGGTACCGAAGTTACCAAGGAAGCCGCCGACATGGTGCTCACGGACGATAATTTCGCTACAATCGTAACGGCGGTCAAAGAGGGCAGAACTATATTCGCCAATATGCAAAAGACAATACAGTATTTGCTCGCCGCAAACATCGCCGAAGTAATGTCGCTGTTCCTTGCCACCCTGATATTCGCGTTTAACAAAAACCCGATAGTGTTTTTGTTGCCGCTTCAAATACTGTGGGTTAATCTGGTAACGGACAGTTTGCCTGCGCTCGCGCTCGGCATGGAACCGCCCGAAGGCGACGTCATGCTTACTCCGCCGAGAAAGTCCAACGACAATCTTTTTGCGGGACAGGTGGGAATAAACATCATTTATCAGGGCGTGCTGCAAACGGCAATAGTACTCGGCGTGTTTCTCGGTTGCGCTTTTTCGGGCTGGGGACACGATGTCGGAACTACAATGTCTTTCCTTACGTTGTGTTTTGTTCAGCTTTTCCACAGCTTTAACGCAAGAAGCCTTACGGGCAGTATTTTCAATAAAAACTTCTTTAAAAACAAAATGCTGTTTATATCGTTTTTCGTCGGAATGGCGCTTACCGTCGGGCTTGCGTGTCTGCCTGTTACGCACGACGTTTTCTCGTTGCAATGGCTTAACTGGCAACAATGGCTGACCGTTATAATGAGTTCGTTCTCCATAATTCCGATGGTCGAGCTTGTGAAGCTGGGTATGGAATGCTACCGCGAGAGAAAAGAGAAAAAGCAAAAAGCGTCCGACGCAACAAAATAAATCGGTAAAATGTATTGCGTTTGCCTTTATTTTGTGGTATTATAACGTGAGTATGACGAAGGAGCACACTATGGATAAATGGGACGCGCGGTTTATGGAGATAGCGCATACCGTATCGAGTTGGTCGAGTTGTTATCAGGAAAACCGTCAAGTCGGCGCAGTGATAGCCAAAAACAAGCGCATCATGACAACAGGGTATAACGGTGCAAGCTCCGGTATTGAAAACTGTAAGGAACGCGGTTATTGTTTGCGCCGTAAACTAAATATTCCGTCGGGCACGCGGCACGAGCTTTGCTACGCTACGCACGCCGAGCAGAACGCGATTATTCAGGCGGCGAGGATGGGCGTGTGCATAGAAGGCGCAACGCTCTACTGCACTCATCAACCTTGTTCTATTTGCACTAAAATGATTATAAACAGCGGTATTAAACGCGTCGTTTACGAAGACGGTTATCCGGACGATTTTTCACTCGAACTGTTTAACGAGGCGGGGGTCGCGATAGAAAAATACGAGACGGGAGTTATAGACCCCGTTACGCCCGTCAATACGAAAAATTAAACCCATATACGGAGGAAATATAATGATAAAGTGCGAAAAATGCGAAGCGCAAGTACCCGACAATGCAAAGTTCTGTCCCAAGTGCGGCGCGCCAATCGCCAAACCTGCTCCCGTGGAAACTTCCGCTTCGGCTTCTGCTCAAACGAACGAGCATGCGCCTACGGCGAAAAAGACGGACATCGCGACTGCATTCAATAAAATTTTCTGGGTGCTTTTCGTCTCATTGGGCGTTACTGCGTATCTACTTATGGAAGTTGC
>CATLGX010000068.1 GCA_949948785.1 uncultured Christensenella sp.
GAGCACAAATACGGGATTATTGGTTATTCCGCCGAGCGCAGTCTTTTTAAATTGTTCTTTCGTCATGTACGCGCCCCCTCTTTTTCTTGCGACGCGTTCCCGAGCGCTATTTTCTCTATCGCGCCGAGTATTGCAGTTCTGTATTTATTCGCATACGAAAACGCGATATTAACCGAGCTTTCCACTGCTTTGAGCGATATGGTAGCGCCCGTTTTACCGAACTCGCCGTCTAAATCCACGCTTCCGGTCGCGCCGTCAAGCGACGTGAAAAGGTCTTCGGGAAGTTTACTCCAATAGCTCTCGTTCTGTTTCTTGCACGTCGCGCCGATTACGGCGTTTTCCTTAAACGCAACGAGAACAACGACGTCGCCGTCGCGCCCCTGAGCTTTGCACTCCAAGATAAACGCGCCCGCATTGCCGTTTTCGCCTTTCGGCTCGCCGTACACGGCAAGCACTTCCGCTTTTTTCGATTTGTTGGCTTTATTGAAAGCCTCGACGTCGCCGCCGTAATCGCCCTCGTTTATCATAACTATGTATTTTTCCGCGAACGCACGCTTATAGCCGACGCCGGTCGGGCAAATTTTATCTATGAGTTTTGCCGTAGCGAGGTCGAGTTTCGGCTCATACTTGGGGAAAAACATATTACATACGGCAAGCACGCCCACGCATACAGCCGCAATCGCCGTCAAAACAAGCACGGCTTTAAGCGCATTGGATACGGACTTTGTCATACTGTCGCACCTCCGCCCTCTTTTTTGCCGCTTGCCTCGCCGTCTTTTTCGGCGCGTTTAATCTTATTTTTTTGCTTGACCGGTTTGACGTACCCGAACGGCTTTGGCACGATATACTTATCCAAAAGGGGAACGACACGGTTCATAATCAAAAGTGCGAAAGAAAAGCCCTCGGGAAAGCTCCCGAAAGCGCGTATCAGCGCCGTTATCAATCCGATGCCGACGGCGTATACGACGTTGCCGACAAACGCATTGGGGCTTGTCGCATAGTCGGTAGCCATAAATACGGACCCGAACAGCACTCCGCGCGACTTGATATGAGCGGCGAACGAATAAAACATGTTCGCTCCGCTCGTTGTGCGCACCGTGTCGAAAAGGAATATGAACACGGCGAGCGACCCGACGGTAATGAGCGGCACGCGGAAGTCGATTACCCGACGTACCGAAAGATAAACGTACCCGACGAGTATTGCAATCACGCACGTCTCGCCCACCGCCGCGGTCGCCGTATTGCCGAGAAACATGTCGAGCAACATACTGCCCGATACGTTGGTTTTGGTGCCCAGCCACGTCGCACCCGTCGCCGCCATATCGCCCGCCCACAGCGAACTCGTAACGTTAAACGCGCCCGCCGTGCCGAATGCTATGAATAAAAACACTCTTCCCGTGCACGCAGGATTTGCAAAATTTTTGCCTATTCCGCCAAACAGCATTTTTACGAGCGCGATTGCGAAAATCGAGCCGAGCGCGCATAGCACGACGGTATCGAAGCTGAACACTATCGCACCGTCGGAGTTTGTCGCGTTTAAACCCCACATTTTGACGGGCATGACTGCGGGAAGATTCAGCGTCAATATCATCGCCGTTACGGCAAACGACATATCCCATACGCTCGATTTTTTAACGCTTTCCTTATCGAATTTTTTGCCTGCGATAAGTCCGTACAACAATTCCGTGCCGAAACAAAACGCAAGGCATACGACAAAATTTATCACGACGTGATAGCCGTAAAACACCGTAGCCGCAATAAAGCACGGCGTAAGGGCAATAAGCACGTCAATCATCACGCGGCGCGTCGAATTATGCCGCTTTGTTATATGCGGAGACGCGGATACCGTTTTTTTCACAGTCCTTTCTCCTTTATTATGCGTTTCGCTAGCCGAACGGATTGAACGAGCGGACGTTTCGCCGGACACGAATACGCACAACACCCGCACTCAATACAACTCTTCGCTCCGTACTTTGCCGCCGAAGCGTAATCGCCTCTTTGCGCATAAGCGTCTATGTACATAGGCATAAGATTCATCGGGCACACGCTTGCGCACTTGGCGCAGTTTATGCACGGCGACGGTTGCAAAGTATTGGCTTCCGCTCTGCCGAGAAAAAGCAATGCTCCCGTGGTTTTCGTTACCGAATAATCCGTTCCGTCAAGCGCAAAGCCCATCATCGGTCCGCCCGATATTGTCTTTACGCAGTCGTCGGTAGCGCCGCCGCAATATTTTTCCACATCGGAATACTTGACGCCCGTACGCACCCACAAATTTTTGTTATGAACTATTCCGCTGCCGCAAACGGTTAGAGCGCGGCGATACAGCGGCGTGCCGTTCCGAACCGCGTCGTGCACTGCGTACGCGGTATGAACATTGCCGACGACGACGCCGACATCCGCAGGCAATCCGCCGTTTGGCACCCGTCTGCCCGTTACGGCGTATATCAGCTGTTTTTCCGCGCCTTGCGGATACTTGCTTTTAAGCACCGTTACTTTTACTTTAAGCCCCGACTCGGCGGCGGTGCGCTCGATTATATCGACGGCATGACGTTTATTATCCTCTATGCCGACATAAAAACAATCAAGTCCGAGTGCTTCGGCGAGGAGCGCCGCGCCGTCAAGCACCTCATGCGTTTTTTCAATCAACAGTCTGTAATCGCACGTTATGTACGGCTCGCACTCGGCGGCGTTTACTATAAACGCGTCTATATGCTTTTGCGGCGAATACTTTATATGCGACGGAAATCCTGCGCCGCCCATACCTACAAGACCGGCTTCGCGAATGCGCGATAAAACTGACTGCCGCGAAAAATCTTCGAGCGCGGGCAGTGTTTCGCATTCGTATTTACCGTCGTTTTCTATAACAACGTGGTCGCAAACCGCGCCCGTCGGCGTTTTTGCGCGAACGACGGCTTTTACTACGCCCGATACGGAAGAAAACACGTCGGCGCCCAAGCCTTCCGCCCTGCCTATAAGCGTGCCGGCCTTGACTTCGTCGCCTGCCGAAACACAAAGCACAGCGGGCTTCCCGATATGTTGACACAGCGGTATGTACACAACGTCCGGCGTCGGGCACTCTTCGAGTGCGCTCTCGCTCGAAAACTTATTGTGCGGCGGATGAACGCCTCTTTTAAACGTCGGCTTTTTCAAATTTCGACCCACAAAATAGATATGCTCTATTATAACCGACTTTGCGAAATTTGTAAAGAAAAATAAGATATTGTTTTTACGTTTCCGCCTGCGCTCTTTTCTTTGCTCTGTGTGCTTTTACCGCGGAAACTGCCGTTTTTACTGCCTGGTAAACGCCGAGCGCGATGAGAAATACGCCGAAAGCGATGCGCAAACCGCGCCCGCCCGCATATTTCGCTCCGAAACTTCCGCCGACGGCGCCGACGAGCGCAACCGCCGCTATCGGCACCGATTTTTTAAATGAGACGTAACCGTTTTTCTTATGGATAAACAGCGCGACGAGCGACATCGGCACAAACGCGATTAGGTTTATAGCCTGAGCAAGATGCTGTTCAAGCCCTGCCGCAAGCGTCAACAGCGGTATGAGCAACGTGCCGCCGCCCATACCCATGCCGCCTATAAGCCCGCCGAGCGCGGAGGCTATAATTATAACGTGTTGTGCCGTCATGACAGCGTCAGTTTAAGCCCTACGGCTATCATCAGCGCGGCAAAAATCGCGGCTACAGCCGTGCCGTTCAATTTATCGAGCGCAAGCGCGCCAGCCGCCGCGCCGAGTGTAACGCCTATAACCGAGCAAAGAACGGCGGTCGCTTCGAAATATCCGTTGGCGATATAGATAGAGGCGCTCACTATACATATCGGAAGAATTATCAAAAGAGCGGTCGCATGCGCGCGTTTGCAGTCTAAGCCGTACGCTTCGAGAAGAGGCACGCACAGCATGCCGCCGCCGCCGCCGAAAAAGCCCGAAACCGCGCCGACAAGCACTCCGCCCCCGTATATCAATCCCGTTTTAACGTTGTCTTTCACATAAATAGTTTTGCATGTTTTTGCCGAAAATAAACTCGGAATATCGGCGCAAATATCTTTTGTCAAATATCTCCATATTGCATTAAAACGTTTGCATTTCGCGAGGCAATATTATATAATAGAAAGCGGTATAAAAACCCGATAAAGGTGATATATGAAAGTTATCAAAAGAATTACAAGAAAATCAATGCTCGTCGCGCTTGTCTGCGCGCTTATGCTCGCGCTTGCGTTCGGCGCGGTTTCGTTCGGCGCATTCTCCGCGCGGGCAGACGATAAGACCGACGATACGAAAGAATTCACGGCAACGTCGTTAAGCCTTTCCAACCCCGACTTTTCCGACACATCGGGTTCTTACGACCCCACCGCTTCACCCTCGTCGTGGACGGGTGCGTCCGTCGGCGACGGCAACGGCGGCACAGGCGTTATAGCGGGCGTTGTCGACCTCACGTCTTCAAACTATCTCACCGAAAAAGGCGGCAACAAAGCGCTGTATCTCGACCGTTATCCCGAATACAGCGAAGACAACGTAATACCTCAAACCATATTCGGCAGTACAACGTACGGCGGAGACAAAAAAACTCTTATTATCAACTCCAAACCCAACGCGGAAGTCGCATATGCTTTCTCTTCGTCGGACATGACGTTTTCGGCAAACTCTTTCTACCGCGTTTCGGCATGGGTAAAAACGGGCAATTTCGCTTCCGGCTCGGGCGCAACGATTAAACTGACGGGGCTTGGCGTTAATTGCAGTTTTTCCAACATCAACACCGTAAAGAATATAGCAACCGACTCAAAAGGCGCGGCTATACTTACTCAGGCAAACAAATACGGCTGGGTTCAATATAAATTTTACGTGCGCACTTCCGCTTCCCTTTCCAAAACAGTCAAACTTTCGCTCGGCATAGGCGACGCGCTGTCCGACGACGAAAAGGGCGAGCCGCCCGTAATGCCCCGCCCCGCAAGCGGTTACGCCATGTTCGACAGAGTAGCCGCAGACCGTATTTCTTCGTACGACTTCGCGTTCGAAACCAATGCGTTCACGCCTACCGAACGAGACAACGTGTACGCAAACGGCAACGGCACCGCCATGGTTCTCGACCTCTACGAACCCGAGTATTTGACGACGACGGACAATGACGGCAAAACCGTCGAAATAGGCACATTCTCCAACGCCACGCTCGACATCAACGGTTACTGGAATCCCAACGTTTCTTATAACGACTCCGACGAAGACGTTAATTACGTCAAGTCCGCGGCGGTTGACATTTACGACTCATCGCTGCCCATCGACCTCGACGACGAAAACGTGCACTTTACCAAAAGTCCGTGGGCGCCGCTCGGCCGTGCCGAATTCGCCACGGAAAACCAATACTTCAACGGCGGTTCGAACGGCAACATTCTCAGAATATCGGCTAACAACGGAGCTGCCACTCGCGGCGTCGCTTCCCCCGACGTAACGGTAAAGCGCTTTAAATTCTACCGCATGTCGGTATGGGTCAAAGACGACGGCGTAAGCGGCGGCGACGGCGTATCCGTCCTCATTAAGGGCGAAAACAACGTTCCCTCCGATAAATACGTTTTACACTCCGCCCACACTTCGCTGACGGGCGATTCCGCAGACAACGCGCACTACGGCTGGAAAGAACATGTGTTCTACATCAAAGGCTCTTCCATGTCCGACAGAACCGTGCATTTCGAATTCTGGCTCGGCTCTCCGAGCAATCCTTCGGAAGGCATTGCGCTGTTCGACAACGTAACGTTTACGGAGCTTACGCAATCCGACTTTAACGAACTTTCCGCTGCCGACGGCGGAACCGTCATAACACTCGACCCCACCTCGTCGGAAACGGGCGTTGCCAACGGCAATTTCATTTCGCTCGGCGCATACGACGAAATCGATTTTCCCATGCCCGTGTCCGACTGGACGTTCTATGACGCGTCGAATGCGGCGACTACTGGATTTGCAAGCAACAAAGTAAATACGGACAATGCGATATACGGAATGATACCCGCAGACAGGGCGACATTCGACGCAATACAGGCTTCGGGCAAACTCTCCGGCGTTACAGACCCGTCGAGCTTTGCTCTCCCGCCCAGATACAACGCGTTGCTTCTTTCTTCATCCACGGATACTGCAATATGCTATCGTTCGCCGTCCGTTACCGCCGCGGTAGACAAGGGCTACAAGCTCACTGTCGATATGGCTGTCGACGGAGTATCCGACAACGGCTACGGCGCGTCGCTCGTATTAAAGACGACCGAAGGCAACGTGCTTGCGACCATCGAGGGCATCAAATCGACAAACAACAAGTTCGAAACGTTTACTTTCTATATCGATGCGCCGCTTTCCGAGCGTACGCTTTGCGTAGAAATTTGGCTCGGACTCAACGACCGCAAAGACAACACTCTCAAATTGTCTAACGGCAATGTGTACGTCAAACAGGTATCGATGACCGAATGGACTGCGGCGGAAGGCTCTTCCGTCTCGGCGGAATATGCGGAAATATTCAATAATTACAGCGCGGCGCTGTCAAGCCCCGCACAGCTCAGAAACCTCAAATATTCCGTTGTGTCGTTCACTTCGCCGTCGCTCGATTACTTCGACGCCTACACTTACAACATGACTGACGGATTCGGCGCACTTTACGGTTGGAGCATGGAGTCAAAAAGCAACAGCAGCGTTACAAGCGGCATTTACGACAGCGACAACAGAAAAGGCATCAACCTGTACGAAGGTTTCGACAGCAAAGACGAAAGCGGCAGAATGCTGTATATTTTCAATACTGATTACAACCGCACCAAGTACACTTACAACAACAATGTCGCGCTCGTCGCCAACACATACTATCGCCTCGACGTAACGCTTAAAGTACGCGTTTCCGACGAAATACGCAAAAACAAAACGGCTGTCGGCGCAGGAATAAATCTGACCGGAACCGTCAACAAATCGTTTACCAACATCAAAGACACCACTACCCTCGTCTCTCAAGGCAACGAAGCGTCGCGCGATTACGAAACGTTTAAAACTTATACGTTCTATATCAGCTCCGGCGCAAGCGGCGGCAATATCGGACTCAATATAACGTTCGGAGGCGAAAGCCATAAGAGCTATATCCAAGGCAGACTTATCGTTTCGGACATCTCGCTCAAATCGATGACGCAGAGCGAATACGACGAAGTCAAAACGGACAAACAGTCCATGAAAGTCGCGCTTTCCGAAGTTTCCGACGACGACAAAACCGACACGACCGAAAAAACGCAAAGCGAAATTTCGTGGTGGCTCATCCCCACCTTGATATTCAGCGTCTGCCTTGTAGCCGCTATCGTGATAATTATCGTCATGCGTTTGCGCGACCGCGCCAAGAAGAAAAAGAAAACGACGTACGCTTCCGAGTACGACCGTGCGAGCGTTGCCAAAAAGCTCGATGCGCTTGCCGAAGGCAACGAAGAAACGTCCGATTCGCCTGCCGACGAAGAGTATGCCGACCGAGACGACGGCGAAACGGCTGCACCGTACGAGCCCGAGGAATCCGACGAAGAAGTTCAAGATTCCGACGAATCGCAAGAACCCGAAGAATCCGACGAACGCGAAAAACCGTCTAAATCGGAATCGGCGGCGGACGACCTCGACGACTGATACGAATAACCGCATTCAAGCAAACAGCCCGCTATTCTCGTTTAATAGCGGGCTGTTTTTATATTCGTAATGCTAAATAAAAATCTACATCTCGGCGGCAGCATCGATTATTTCAAGCAAAACTCACGTGGTGAGCTCCGTACAAGAAATCATCGGGTAAAACTCTACCGAACTTTGAAAATGACGTACATACCGAGTTATATACCCAAGATATAAAAACCGTTGCCGTCTCGCCCGGTCTTTAACCATTCTGATAAAATCAAATGATTATACGGCTTTTCTATCTCTATCGCTCTTATTATTTCTTCCATAGTTTCGGGCGGATAATAATTTATTCCGCAAATATCGATTAGTCCGCTTTCCGCATTGGCGTATATTCGGTTTCGAAATATATGTTT
>CATLGX010000069.1 GCA_949948785.1 uncultured Christensenella sp.
CCTGTCGATAACCGATTGAGGAAGTCCTGCGAGCGCGGCTACTTCTATACCGAAACTTTTGTTGGCGCTGCCGCGCATTACTTTACGCAAAAACTTTATTCCGCCCGCCTGTTCTTTTGCCGTGAACTTGTAATTTTTAAGCCCGGAAAGAGCGCCTTCGAGTTCCGTAAGCTCGTGATAATGTGTAGAAAACAGCACTTTTGCCGATGTAGTGCGCGCAAGATGTTCCATAACCGACCACGCTATGCTCAATCCGTCGTACGTTGCCGTTCCGCGACCTATTTCGTCAAGCAAAATCAGGCTTTTGTCGGTAGTATTTTCGAGTATTTGAGACACTTCGCTCATTTCTACCATAAAAGTACTGCGTCCCGTCGATATATCGTCGCTCGCTCCGACGCGCGTAAAAACCTTGTCGACAAGCCCGATGCTCGCACTTTTAGCAGGGACAAACGAACCCATCTGCGCAAGTATAACAATAAGCGCGACCTGGCGCATATACAAACTCTTACCGGCCATGTTAGGTCCGGTAATCAACATGATTTTGGATTCGCCGCTGTCAAGCGCGGTGTTATTGGGAACAAAAATCTCGTCAGACGGCAGATTTTCCGCTACGGGATGCCGACCTTCCGCAATGGTAATTTCGCCCGAAGCAGTAATATTCGGTTTACAGTAGCCGTTATCTTTCGCAACGGAGGCAAGCGAGACAAAACAGTCAAGTTCTGCCAAAGCCTGTCCTACCGAATTAAACTGTTTACAATGAGTGCGCAATTTTTCGAGAAGTTCGAGATACAACTCTCGCTCGCGCTTATCGGCAAGTTCCGCGGCGTTTAATACCCTGTATTCAAGCTCTTTAAGTTCGTCGGTAATATACCGCTCGGCATTTGCGACCGTTTGCCGCCGTTGATAATTTTGCGGAACTGCGGCATCATACTGCCGCGGCACCTCTATATAATATCCGAAAAGCCGATTATAAGATATGCGTAAATTTTTAATTCCCGTTTTTTCGCGCTCTTCGCTCTCCATTTTTGCGATTATATTGCGAGAATTATTAACGAGTTCGCGATATTCATCGAGTTTAGCGTCGTATCCCGACGCAATTACGTATTTTTCCGCATCCTTGTCGTTTGAAGAATTTACCGCTACCGCAGTGTTTATAAGACGCGACAGTTCGCTCAAATCGACGAGCGCGCCGTCGATTTTCACAAGTGCGGACGTAAGCATCGCCGACAGTACCGATTTGATTTCTGGAATAACCGCAAGCGAATTGCCGAGCGCCGCTACATCCTTGACTTTTATCTCGCCGAGCGCGAGCGCCGCAGATATTCGCACTCTATCCTTAACGGAAGCGAGTGATGCGCGCAAGCGGTCGCGAAGCACCGTATCGGAGTAAAGAGTCTCGACGGCATCCAACCGCTCGTCGATTTCCGATTTATCGTACAACGGACGGAGCAACCGTTTTTGCATTAACCGTCCGCCCATCGGCGTCTGCGTTTTATCTATCACGTCAAGCAGCGTTGTACCGCGTTTTTTACTCTGCGATTCGGTAAGTTCGAGGGTTTTGGCGGTATTGGCATCGATGTCCATAAACTTTTCGGACTCGTAATTCTCCGCGGCACCGACGTTTACGTCCGAACGGAACTGCATGGAGCGCACATATTCTATGAGCGCGCCTTCGGCGCAAACGCATGCCGGCGTTTTGCACAAGTTCTTTAACGAAGCGGGGTCGATGAGCGAAGAAACCGTCGATTTTGCAGTTTCGAATTCGAACTTATCGTCGTCGTACTGCGACAAACCGCAAACGGAGCCGAACTTTACCGCAGACAGCTCTACGCTTTCGGCCAGCATTTTGGAATTGCATATAATCTCGGCGGGTTTGACACGCAACAGTAAATCGTTTAGTTTGACTTTAATGGGATACGGAATATACCTGTTATATGTTTCGGATGTCGTTATGTCCGCCCATACCGCGCCGACGCCGTCGTTATCGAGATACAGCGACATAATATAATTGTTTTTATCGTCGACAAGACTTTCGCCGTCTGTTACCGTACCCCCGCTTATAATTCTCGTTACGCCGCGATTGACCATGCCCTTTGTCTCTTTTGGGTCTTGAAGTTGGTCGCAAACCGCTACTTTATATCCCTTTTTTATCAATTTTGTGATATAGCCCTGCACGGCATGGTGCGGAACGCCGCACATAGGCGCGCGCTCTTCCAGTCCGCAGTTTCTACCCGTAAGCGTAAGGTCGAGTTCATTGGACGCGGTAACTGCGTCTTCGAAAAACATCTCGTAAAAATCGCCCAAACGGAACATTAAAATGGTATTCGGGTATTGCTGTTTTATTCTTTTGTACTGAACCATCATCGGTGAAAGCGCCATTACCGTACCACCTCGCCTATTAGATTGGCATTTTTTGCAGAAACGACTTTGATATTTACAAAATCGCCGACGCTCGCGTCTTTACTCTCAAACGAAATCGCCGCATCGTTTTGTGCTTTTCCGAAACATATATCGCCTTTTTTTTCGGCTACCAATACTTCGAAAATCTGCCCCGCAAAGCCGTCGGCTATCTCCTTGGAAATTTCGAACTGAGCTTTTATCAACCTGTCTATTCGCGCCTGCTTGGTTTTATAATCGAGTTGCGGCATTTCGGCGGCAGGCGTACCGCTGCGCTTCGAATAAATAAACATAAAAAGATTGTTGTACTTTACTTTTCGAACGAGGTCGAGAGTCTCGCAAAACTCGTCTTCCGTTTCCGTCGGAAAGCCTACCATAACGTCGGAACTCAGACCTATGTCGGGAACGACACTCCGCACATAATTTATCTTTTTCAAATACTCGTCGCGCGTATAATGTCTGTTCATCGCGGCAAGAACCCTGTCGCTTCCCGCTTGAACCGGCAAATGCAGATTTCTGCTTAAAACTTTCGATTCGGCTATTCTGTCTGCAAGCGCGAAAGAAAAGTCTTTGGGATGCGAAGTCATGAATTTAAGGCGGTATTTCTTATCGAACTCCAATCGCTTCAACAGTCCGACAAAATCTACGTCTTTATATCTGTACGAATTGACGTTTTGACCGAGCAAAGTTATTTGCTTATATCCCGCGGACAGCAGGTCTTCCGCATCTGATAAAATATCGTC
Source organism: uncultured Christensenella sp. (assembly GCA_949948785.1). Classification (GTDB taxonomy): domain Bacteria; phylum Bacillota; class Clostridia; order Christensenellales; family Pumilibacteraceae; genus Anaerocaecibacter. The sequence continues at coordinate 3,141 of CATLGX010000069.1, forward strand.
GACAGAACGGCAACGTTCTCTGCCGCGCACGTACGGCACTATACAATAGGTACAAAAATTATTGCATCCGTACATGATATTCAGCCACGCATTAACGTTTTCGGCTCTTGAGGCGGACGCTTCCCGAACGGGACGTTCGCTTGCCCAAACATCGATTATTCGCTTGCCCGAAACAAGGAATGCGTCTATATACTCGCCGAGCAAGTATTGATTATATGTTCCTATAATAATATCTACAAATCCGCAACGAACGGCGAGCTTTTCCGCCGCGCCGTCTTGCTGTGTCATGCACCCGCAGACTATGAGAACGGCGCCCGCTTTTTTGACGCTTTTAAGTCTGCCGAGGTGCCCCAATACTTTTGATTCCGCCGTTTCGCGCACACAACAAGTGTTCATTACAATAATATCGGCGGATGACGGTTCGTCGCAAACAGAAAACCCTTTTGCTTCGAGTATTCCCGCCAGCTTTTCCGATTCGTGAACATTCATCTGACATCCGTATGTATGTATGTGATAACAGCCTTTCATATAAACAATTATACACTTTTTCAGTCTGTTTGTACAGCAAATTCACGCTTTAAAAAAATCAGCATGCAACAATGCCGATAGCGGGCATTAGTTTATCGCGCGCTATCATAAAGCGAATCGAAAAATTCGAGCTTACCCGCCAACTTTTCGTCAAACCTTTCCGCATACAATTTTAAGTCCCGCATGTTAGCAAATCGAGCTATCTTGCCGCCTCCGACATACTTAGAAATCGCACCCGCACCGCAGGCGACAACGCTCACCGTCTCTTCCATAGTGGTAATGTTGTTAATGCATTCCTTGCCCAAGACCGCAAAGCCGACGTTTTCGAGATTACATGCCTGGCGTTTTTGACGGTAAAGATAATAAGGCGAATACCCGTTCGAATGCGAAAACGCGTACTCGGTCATAGCGGCGGTACGCAGATTTTCACCGCCGTCATAACGTATTCCGCTGCCGTTCTTTTTAGCGAGTGAGTGCACCGTGATATTTTGCGGACAAAGCGCCTTTACTCCGTCGAAACTGCGCGAAAAATCTTCCTGAGTCTCGTCGTTCAATCCCGCAATGAGGTCGCAATTTATATCGACGCCGCACTTTGCCGCGATGTCATACGCTTTGAAAAACTGCTCGGCGGTGTGTCGGCGACCTATTTTTTCCAAAGTCGCGTCGTTAAGCGTCTGCGGATTGATACATATTCGCGTAACGCCGTGCCTGCGCATAATCGACATTTTCTCTTCCGTAACCGAATCGGGTCGTCCCGCTTCGCACGTATATTCGCAACCGACATCGCCAATTGCGCCAAGCACCGAATCCAAACTCTGTCCGTCGAGCGCGGTAGGCGTTCCCCCGCCTATATATGCGGACAGAATTTTCAAGCCGCGCGAGTTCAAAAACAAAAGAGTTTCGCGAATTTCTTTGCAAAGCAATTCGACGTACAACCGAGCCTCTGCCGCATGTTTTTTATCCATCGGCACTGAGACAAACGAACAATAGTTACATCTCGAAGGACAAAACGGGATATGGACATAAAGATTGACATACTCGTTCAGGAATAAAATCTTGCCGCGTTGCGCGCGTATTATTTCGCCGAGTATGTCGGCGCGTTTTTTACTCACACGATAAATTTCCGACATGACGGCAAGCGCTTCGTTCTCGTTGCGCCCTGCCGCAAGCGCTTCGTAAACAAGTTTAGTCGGGCGCACGCCCGTAAGCGCGCCCCACGGCTTAACTTCGCCCGTGAGCGACGCGAGCGCGTCGTAAAGCGCGATTTTCGACAGTCTCGCCGCTTGACGCGACTGCGGAATACTATCCGCAATATCCGAGTAATCGAATGAAAAAGTTCTATCGAATATTTCTACAACGTACGAAAACCCGTCGCAGACAATAGCGGCAGTCGGAATATCTTCGTCGAAAAAGAGTCGAGCCACGTCGCACAACTCGGCATTTTGCCTTATGTCAAATCTTTGCATAGGCGTTGTACTTACGTTCGAAATCGAGCGTTGTCGGTCTGTCGTGCCCGGGGTAAACCTCATAATCGCCTTTAAGCAAAAAAAGCCGTTTTAACGACTGCGTCATTTTTTCGTCGTCGCACAGCGGCAAGTCCGTCCGCCCTATGCAAAGTCTGAAAAGCGTATCTCCGCTGAATATGAATTTCCCGTCGACAACATAACACATTCCGCCGGGCGTGTGTCCGGGTGTTGCAATTGCCTTAAATTCATGTCCGAGCAAATTGAAAACATCTCGGTCTTCAATTTCCACGTCCGCTTCGAACGGCTCCACAGCCTCGTCGCCGAAGCCCAGCCGTATATAAAAATCGGATTTTTTTAAAATATCGTAATCTGTTTTAGGCACGTAAATCTTCGCGCCGTCTGCTTGCATAGCATTCGCACCGCCGATATGGTCGAAATGGCAATGCGTTATAACGGCGTATTTCGGCACAAGTTTCAATCTGCGCAACTCGTCGCGAATTCTTTGCACGTCGCAACCGGGGTCGATTACGACTGCCCCTCCGTTTTCTTCTATTATGTATGTGTTAGTTTGACAAGAACCCGTAACAACGCAGGACAATTTCATGCTTCACCCGTTAATTCATCGTACGATACACTCTTTCGACGTTGCGTATAGACTGTATCTTGTTTATTACCGTTTCAAGCTGGTCGGGCGCGTTGACGCGCACCGACAATGCTATAACGCCTTTATGCTCTTTATCTACAACGCGTGCGGTAAGCGATTCGATAGACAGTTTCATATCGGAAACGGTCTTTGTAATTCGTGCGAGCACACCGCCCGTATCTTTACACTCAATCGTAAGCGCGACTGCGAACGGCGCGGCGCTCTTACGGTCCCAATGAGCTTCGATAAGTCTGTAACTTTCGGCGTTCTTTATATTCGGACAATTATCGCGATGTATTGTTACTCCTCTGCCGCGGGAAATAAAACCGATAACCGCGTCGCCCGGAACGGGACAACAACACTTTGCTATTCTCACAAGCAAATCGCTGTGGCCTTTGACGATAATGCCTTGACTTTCGCTCTTTGTCGATTGAGAGAAAGACATCGGCTCGGGCTGTTCGGGATTTTCGCGTTTATAAAAATCGATAAGTTTTAACAATATCTGATTGGGCGTATATGCGCCGTATCCGACGGAAGCGAACATATCGTTTATCGACGAGAAAGAATACCGTTGCATTACTACGTCAAGCCACTTCTGCACCATCAAAGTAGGCAATGCGAACCCGCGGTTTTTTGCCTCGCGTTCGAGCAACTCCTTACCGCGCTTAATATTCTCGTCCTTCATTTCGTGCTTGAAGAAAGCGCGAATTTTGGTCTTTGCCGATGATGTTTTAACAAACCTCAGCCAATCGCGGCTCGGACCTTTTGACGCGGGAGACGTGATAATATCAACGTAATCGCCCGTTCTCAATTTTGCTTCCAACGGCACAATCTTGTTATTCACCTTTGCGCCGACGCACTTGTTGCCTACTTCCGAGTGCACGCAATATGCAAAATCAATCGGCGTAGCGCCTTCGGGAAGCGCTATGACGTCGCCTCGCGGCGTAAATACGAAAACCTGTCCGCTGTATAAATCGAGCTTTAACGCCTCGTAAAACTCTTGCGGGTCGGCGGTTTGTTCTTTCTCCGTCTCCATGACGCCGCGCAACCATTGCAGCTTTTCGTCAAGGTCGGAATCGATATTGCGATTTTCTTTGTACTTCCAATGCGCGGCTATACCGTATTCGGCAATCTTATGCATTTCGAAAGTGCGTATCTGTATCTCGAACGGCATGCCGTACGTAGTCATAACCGTTGTGTGCAGAGACTGATAATTGTTGGGTTTCGGCACCGCTATATAGTCTTTGAACCTACCGGGTATCGGCTTCCATTTGGTATGAATAACGCCCAAAACCTCATAGCAGTCCCGTACCGACTCGACTATGACGCGCACGGCGGTGAGGTCGTAAATCTGCTCGAACGTTTTATGCTGATTTACCATTTTTTTGTAAATGCTGTAAAAATGCTTTGGTCTGCCGCTAACCTGACCGTTGATTTGCAGTTCTTTGAGCGTATCTTTAAGCGTGTTGCAAATATGCGCGACTAAATCCTGTCGTTCGGCGCGTTTAAGCGAAATCTCTTTTACAAGCTCGTCGTATGCCTCGGGATGGAGCGTTTTCAGACAAAGGTCGTCAAGCTCGCATTTATAAAACGAAAGTCCGAGTCTCGACGCGAGCGGCGCATAAATATCGAGCGTTTCGGTAGCCATTGCTACCTGTCTTTCGTTTGAGAGCGCCCCGATTGTACGCATATTGTGCAGTCTGTCGGCAAGTTTAATCAGGATAACGCGTATGTCCTTTGCCATGGCAAAAAACATGCGCCTGAAATTTTCGGCCTGCTCCTCTTCTTTCGATTTGAAAATCATTTTATCAAGTTTTGTAACCGAAGTTACGAGCATGCGTATTTCTTCGCCGAATAACGCCTCTATCTCTTCGGCAGTCGAAGAAGTATCTTCTATACAATCGTGCATGAGCGCGGCGGCTATCGTGGCGCAATCAAGCCCGATATCGAGCAAAAGATTAGCAACGGCAATCGGATGAATTATGTAAGGTTCGCCCGACATGCGAAATTGCCCGTCGTGTTTTTCGACGGAATACTTCAACGCCTTGTCG
>CATLGX010000070.1 GCA_949948785.1 uncultured Christensenella sp.
GAGACAGAACTCTCAATCTGTTAAAATCGCTGATAAATCTTCTTGCCGCACGCGCCGTCGAAGAACTCGACACCTACATGCCCGCGTACACGCACATGCAAAAAGCGCAACCCACCACGCTCGCGCACTATTTTTCGGCGTATGCTAACATGTTTTTACGCGACGCCGAACGACTTAAAGACTGCCGCAAACGCGTCAATATACTTCCGCTCGGAAGCGGAGCGTGCGCGTCTACTACTTTTCCCATCGACAGAGACTATACAGCCGCCCTTCTCGGATTCGAGGGCGTATCCGATAACTCGCTCGACGGAGTATCCGACCGCGATTTCGCGGTGGAATACCTCGCCGCCGCGGCGCTTATAATGACGCATTTGTCGCGGATAAACGAAGAATTCGTATATTGGTCGGGCGAAGAGTTCGGATTTATCAAACTTCCCGACGAATTCTCGACAGGCTCGTCAATCATGCCGCAAAAGAAAAATCCCGACGTATCCGAACTGTTGCGCGGAAAGTCGGGACGGGTTTTCGGCGACCTCGTAACTATGCTGACCGTAATGAAGGGCTTGCCGCTCGCCTACAATAAAGATATGCAAGAAGACAAAGAACCGCTGTTCGACGCCGATGCGACGGTCGAAATTTCGTTAAAGGTTTTTACGGCGATGCTCGAAAAACTGGACTTCGACCGCGACGCCATGCACGCCGCCGCAATAGGCGGATTTTCATGCGCGACCGAAATCGCAGACTTTCTCGCCGCAAAAGGCGTGCCGTTCCGCACGGCGCACGAGACAACGGGCAAAATCGTCAGATACTGCATAGAAAACGGCTACACGCTTCAAAATCTTCCTCGCGGGAAATACCGCGATTTTTCGCCGCTTCTCGACAGCGACGGCCTTTACGACGCCGTTACGGCGGAAAGCGCAACGGCGAGAAGAACAGTCAAAGGCGGATGCGCGCCGCAAGAGGTTAAGCGCCAAATACAAGTTTTGACGGCAAAGCTCGCCGCACTGTAAATGACCTTTACGAATACCGATACTCAACCGTTTACGACGCCCTTTCGGCGTCGTTTTCGTTATCGTAATATTGGCGGTTAAGTTCCAAATAGTTGCCGAACAGCGCAACGATTTCCTTGACGCTCGCGTCGGAAAACTCAGCTCCGAACAGTCTGCCGATTACCCTGCTCGCGTCGGCGCCGATAAACAGCCGTCTGAGGTTTTTCTCAACCGAACTTTTACTGCACCCGAATTCGCGCGATACGCGGTCGTAAATATCCGTCATTGTACAAGACTTGTCGTCGGCATACATTTCGAGACATTTACAAAATTGGGCAAAACCTTTAAGCGACGCACGGAAGCCCGTTCTGACCAAAACGTTGATTATGTAATCACGACGTTCCATTGTATTCACCTCCTTGTATCGTAGTTTCCTCGCACGGCGTCCGCGGAAGAACGCTCACATTGAACCGCAAAATTCGGATTTTGTCAACACCTTCGTTTGGGGTTTTTTGTAGAATTTTCCGATATTTTGTAACCGCTATATATTGACGAAAATACAGTATATATTCATACAATATAATGTATCCGACGACACCGCCGGGAAATTTCGCAAAAAGAAAACGGCGACGAAAATCTGTCGACGCCGTTATATAATGTTGGCGGCGGGAACGTATTCCCGCCAAAATCCCTTTGTAGTATAAGCGCGTTACGCCGCGCTTTGAGGTATAAGAATCAGCGGAAACGCTTGCGCGCCGCTTCTTCTTTTTTCTTGCGCTTTACCGAAGGCTTTTCGTAATACTCTTTCTTGCGCATATCGCCGAGGATGTTGTCCTTTTGGCACTTGCGTTTAAAACGTTTAAGCGCGCTGTCGAGAGATTCGTTTTCGCCGACATGTACTACCGACACTGATTTCACCGCCTTTGTTCCGTGAACTCGTATTTCACCGATATTATATACGATACGCCGCGCACTGTCAAGCGTTTTATTAAGCGTTTTATCCGAAACTCTATTTAATAATCACGTTTACAGAAAAATCCACGATAGTTTCGCCGAGCGAATAACCTTTGTCGTAAAAGTTCGGAGCAAAGCGGTAAAACTCCCGCCCGACAAACAACGGGTCGCGCCCCATTGCCAGCGAGTCGTCGTATGCCGCCTGCATTTCCTTTTTTATCGACGCGGCGAATCCGCGTTTGATCGCCGCCGCAGTCTCGCCGTCCCTTTTGGATGCAAGGATGTTATAGCTGTCGCAGTTCGGCTCGACCGTCGCCGTAACTTTAATTACCGCGCGGTTTTTATTCGGATGGATTTTCATTCCGACGCTCTTTTTGAGAAGCCTCGCCGAAACAAGATAATTTTCGCAGCCGTGTTCGACTTCGGCGGTAACCACGCTCTTTTCCACAGGCGAGCTTACCCAAGCGACACCGCGCGATGCCGACTTTTCCAGCTCTCCGACTCGCCCGTCTTTATCATAGAGCGCAAGTTTTTCCACTTTCATGCCGACGGGTTCTTTTTTTTGCCCGCCGCCCGAAGATTGGCCGTCTTGTCCGCCGCCTCCCGACCCGCCGCCGGAACTTTCGCTGCCGTCCGACCCGCCGTTTCCTCCCGAACCGCCTTCGCTTTCTTCTTCGAGCGATTCTATAATGGGCATGAACGCAGTATCCGACGCAGAACCGAGGTCGGACAGAAAATTAAGCAGAGTAACTGTTGCGATATGCGCTTTTCGCGCGCTGAACGCGATAAAGTCGGCGTCCGTCGCCCCGCTTTTTTTCATGAATTTCGTAATGTCGCCCACTGCGTCGGACGCTTTGTCTGGCGCGGCGGTCAGATACACGTCGGCGGTAACGTCGGTCGCCGTCATCAGCGTGCCGAGAGTATGCGGTTTCAGGTCTTTGCCTGCCACCACCACGGAACACTGCCCCAGCTCCGCGCGTCTGCCGAGAGCCGTATTAAGCGCTTCGACGGCTTCCGTTACCGACTTCGCTTTGACCGTTACTTTATCCTTTGTCGTCGCGCCGTCCGTTTCGGTCGGCATGACGTACTGCGCCGTAAGTTCTATCTCGTCGCTTCCGTCAAGCCCGAGCATTTCGACAACAACCCGACTGTTTACTTCGAGATTGCGTGAAACCGTGGACGGCAAAAATGCCAAGACAAAAGCAAACGCGAATAAAAGCGCTTTGTATATGATTAACTTTTTACGCTCTGTAATTTTCATTTTTCGTACTCTCCGAATAATCGCTCGGCGCATTTCCCTGTTTTTTATCCCGTTTTTTCATTATTAGCGCGCACATAAGCGCAAGCACGGGCGCGGCTAACGAAAGCGACGACACTATAACAGACGTCGCAAGCGACGACACCACGAGCGCAAAAACCGTCGGGTCCGTCATTGCGAAAATCTGTACGAAATACAATATGACGCACAACGCCAAGCCTATCTTGAAATGCGCGCTTTTGCCTATTACGTATTCCACGCATCTTGCGGTCGCATAGAAGAAGAGCGCAGTCTCCACAAATGCGGCAATACTCCAAAATATGGACGAAAGCAAATCTATTCTGCCGTAAACGTTGCCTATCGAAAATTGAAGTATGCTCGAAATATTAGTGCGGCTGTCGGCAAGATGCGGTATGTTTCCGAACGCAGAACACATGACGATAGAGAAAAACACCGTAACCGCGCTTCCTATTACGCCTGCCGCCGCCGCTATGCCCGCCGTACGTTTTTTCGTTTTGGTTCTGCCTATAAACAGCAACAGCGGCGTAAAATCGCCGAGCCAGGCGACGTTGTGCAACAGCGAACGTTTAAACGCCGCGCCGTCGCGCATTGCGGGAAAAATGTTCGCAAAATCAAATCCCGTTGCAAGAACTATCGTAATCAGTATCACTATGCCTATGGCTACTACCGGCGCAATAAATTCATTCAGTCGGCACAACGCGCGCAATGTGTGATTTGCTACTGCTCCGAGAAATACTAGCAGTACGATAATCATGACCGATGAATCGAAATCGGCAAAAACATTGTCGGAATAGAAAGTGAGCGTCTCTGCGGCGGCAATGTTGAGTTTGAAAAACAAGAACAATGCGATTACCGCAACCGTTATTTTTGCGCCGATTTTTCCTATTACGTTTTCCAAGAGCTCGAAAAAAGTTCGGTCCTTGGACAGTGCAATCGCCGCGAGCAATATGCCGAGCGTTACGAGGTCGAAAACCGCTTCTATCGAAAGTATGATATAACCGTCGCGCCCCGCCGTCTGTATGAGATAAATCGGCAAAAGGAACATTTTGGTCGCAAGCGACAGAATAAACACCACAACGACAAGTTGCGCGCCGGTAGACTGTTTGCTCTTTGTTATTTGTCCGTCCGTTTCTTCGGAAACATTATGCGTGCTTTGTGCTTTCGTATTCGTCATGTCATGCCTGCCGAGTGTCGTTTATGTTGGGAATCGAACGCGGGCGCGTTTTAAGCTCCTTAATCGGCGCACGCTCTATTGTGTCTTTAAAATCCGAGTATACCAGCGGCGCAAACGGAGCGAGGTACGGCGCTCCGTACCCGTTCATGGAGCAAATATAATGCAAAGTGAAAAGCACGGCGAGTATCAAGCCGAACAACCCGCAAAGTCCGCCTATTACGGTGAATGCGAGACGCAAAACGCTCGACGTGCCGATTAAGTTGGGAACGGTAAACAGCGCTATCGAACTTAACGCCGTAACCATTACCGCCGGCGAACTTATCACGCCTGCGTTAACCGCCGTCTCGCCCAAAACGAGCGCGCCGACAATGCTCATCGCCATACCCACTGCGCGCGGCATTCTGACGCTCGCTTCGCGTATGACCTCGAAAAGCAGCAACACAAACAGCGTCTCCGCGAGCGGCGACAGCGGCAAGCCTTTTATAGCCGCCATAAGCGTTATCATAAACCGCACGGGAATAAGCGTGTAATGGAAGTTTTGCAGTGCGACATACAGCGCGGGAAGGAGAAGAGCAAACGACAATCCCGCATACCGCAAAATTCTTACGAACGTCGCAAATCCCGAACGCTGGTAATAATCCTCACCCGACTGAAAATCCTCGACGAGTACGAAAGGCACCGTTACGACTATCGGTGAACCGTCGACCGCCACAGCCACCCTGCCTTCCAAAATTTTCGCCGCAACAACGTCGGGCTTTTCCGCAATACCCACCTGAGGAAAAAGCGACAGCGGATTTTCTTCGAGAAAAGGCGTTACGTAATGGCTGTCCGTAATACCGTCGATATCGATTTTTTCAAGGCGCTTTTTAACCTTTTTAACAACCCGCGGGTCGGCTACGTCCGCAAGATAGCACACCGCAACGTTGGTTTTTGTCTTGCGCCCGACGGTGAGCTTTTCTATTGCGAACGACGGCGTTTTCAACCGTCGTTCCAACAACGAAAGATTGGTTTTTAAATCCTCTATAAACCCTTCGCGAGGACCGCGCATGACCGTTTCCGTGGGCGGTTCCGTTACGGAACGCGTCGTATACGAGCGCGTGTTTATCACGAGATAGCGCGCGTCGTTTTCCACGCAAAGCAGTAAATCGCCCGAAAGCAGACTATTTATGCTGTCGTTGACGCTCTCGGAAATTTCCGTTTCGTTTTCGTACAGAACATAGCGCACAAAGTCTTCGAGCGTTTTTCCCTCGCCCTTTTCGAGCGCGAAAACCACGGCGCGCAACGCCGCGTCGTCCACAAGGTCGGGATTATACAACACCGCGCCGCGTGCCTCGCCCGCTTTGAGTTCGCGCGATACGACGTTTGACGGCGTTTCGAATTTTCCCTTAATGCGCTCAATCTGTTCCATGCCTTTATTGTGTGAAAAAAAGCCGCGCTTATGCGCGGCAGATACGATATATATTCGATTATATTTATAATGCCGTTACAGCCGCTTTGCCACTTCGTCGAGATATACGGAGGATGACACCGCTTTTACATCAACGCCGTCGCGTTTGAAAATCGCCGCAAGGTCGCCAGTCATTACGCCGCTTTCCACCGTGTCTATACAAGCGCGCTCCAAACTCGCCGCAAACTTACCGAGCGCGGCGTTATTTTCCGTTTCGGCGCGGCGAGCGAAAGCGCCCGTCCAGGCAAACACAGTTGCTATCGGGTTGGTCGAAGTCTCTTCGCCCTTTAAATGCCTGTAATAGTGCCGAGTAACCGTACCGTGCGCCGCCTCGTACTCGTACTTTCCATCGGGACTTACGAGAACGCTCGTCATCATGGCGAGACTGCCGTATGCCGTTGCAACCATATCGCTCATGACGTCGCCGTCGTAGTTTTTCAGCGCCCAAATAAATCCGCCGCCGCTGCGTATAACGCGCGCCACCGAATCGTCGATGAGCGAATACTCGTATTTTATCCCCGCCGCGGTCATTTTATCTTTAAATTCATTTTCGTATACTTCGGCAAATATATCCTTGAACCGATGGTCGTACGTCTTGCTGATGGTGTCCTTTGCGCCGAACCACACGTCCTGACGCTTATCGAGCGCGAAAGTAAAACAAGAGCGAGCAAAAGCGCGTATAGACGAATCGCGGTTGTGCACGCCCTGTATTACGCCGCCCTCGCCGTCGGCAAAGCTCGCAATGGGCTTGCGAATGCTTCGCCCGTCGGCATAGTCCACGCAAAGCGAACATTCCGCGCCGCCGTCGACCGAAAGTTCGCTGTTTTTATAAACGTCGCCGTACGCATGGCGCGCTATCGTTATGGGCTTCGTCCAGTTTGGTATATACGGCGTAATTCCCTTTACCATAATCGGCGCACGAAATACCGTGCCGTCGAGCGCGGCGCGAATCGTGCCGTTGGGCGAAAGCCACATCTTGCTCAGTTTGTATTCTTCGACGCGCTGAGCGTTTGGCGTGATTGTTGCGCACTTTACGCCCACGCCGTACTTTTTAACAGCCCGAGCGGCGGCAAGCGTTACCTCGTCGTCAGTCTTTTCGCGGTTAACGAGTCCGAGGTCGTAATACTCCGTATTAAGCTCTACGTGCGGCGACAGCAACTTCTCTTTTATCATGTCCCACAGCACGCGCGTCATCTCATCGCCCTGCATTTCGACTATGGGCGAAGAATACTTGATTTTCACTTTCCGCACTCCTTTAACTTGTCGAGAAGCGCGTTTAAAATTTTGGGATTGGCTTTGCCGCCCGCCGCGCGCATTACCTGTCCGACGAAATAACCTCGCAATTTGTCGTTGCCGTTCAAAAAGTCGGAAGTCTGTTTTTCGTTCGCCGCTATAACACCGTCGAATATCTCTTTAATCGCGCTCTCGTCGTTACTTTGCAACAGCCCTTTTTCGCTCGCTACGGCACGCGGGTCGCCGTCCGTATCCCATACCGCGGCAAGCAAACTCTTCGCCGCAAGATTATTGAGTTCGTCCGCCGACTGCATTTTGACTATTTCGGCAAGCGACTGCGCCGAAATCTTAATTTCGACGTCCTCGGCGCCCTCCGTTTTTGCAAGCCGCAAAACCTCGCTCATGATAAAATTGGACGTCTTTTTCGCGTCTGCGCCGCACGCAACCGCATTCTCGAATAAATCGGACACGTCCTTATCCGCAGTCAGCACGCGCGCATCGTATTCCGGCAAACCGTATTCGCTTTTATAGCGTTCCGCCCGTGCTTTGGGAAGCGCGGGTATTTCCGCTTTGATTTCTTCTATGCGCTCGTCGGTAAACACTACGGGGAGCAAGTCGGGTTCGGGGAAGTATCTGTAATCGTGCGCGTCCTCTTTACTGCGCATGCAGTATCCGACGCCGCGCCCGTCGTCGAACCGCCGTGTCTCCTGCTCGATTTTGCCGCCGCTCTCGATTA
>CATLGX010000071.1 GCA_949948785.1 uncultured Christensenella sp.
TGTGCTATAATTTCGGCATGGACAGACAGAAGTATATCCGCAACTTTTGTATAATTGCGCACATAGACCACGGAAAATCGACGCTTGCCGACAGGCTGATGGAAGCGACGGCAACGCTGACGAAACGCGAGCTTACCGACCAAATGCTCGACAGTATGGATATCGAGCGAGAACGCGGTATAACCATAAAATTGACTCCCGTGCGTATGTTTTACGAATACGACGGAGAGCGGTACACGCTCAATCTTATTGATACGCCGGGGCACGTCGACTTTACGTACGAGGTTTCGCGCTCGCTCGCCGCATGCGAGGGCGCGGTGCTTGTGGTGGACGCGGCGCAGGGCGTCGAAGCTCAAACGCTTGCAAATGTGTATCTCGCGCTCGACAATAATCTCGAAATCGTACCCGTAATAAATAAAATAGACCTTCCCGCTGCGCGTCCCGACGAAGTTAAAAACGAAATCGAGGACGTTATAGGACTTCCCGCGGACGACGCTCCGTGTATTTCGGCAAAAGAGGGAATAAATATAGACGATGTTTTGCGCGCGGTCGTTAAAAACGTTCCGCCGCCGAACGGTTGCAGAGACAACCCGCTCAAAGCGTTGATTTTCGATTCGTATTACGATAATTACAAAGGCGCGGTTTGCATGGTGCGCATAGTGGACGGCTGTGTCAAAGCGGGCGATAAAATCACTATGATGGCGACGGGCAAGAGTTACGATGTAACGGAAGTAGGCGTGTATCAGCCCAAATCGTTGGCTGTGCCCGAGCTTACCGCCGGAGACGTCGGATATATATGCGCCTCGATAAAGTCGATAGCGGATACTGCTCCGGGCGACACCGTTACAAACGCGTTCAATCCTACGCCGAATCCTTGCCCCGGATATAAAAAGGTCAAACCGGTTGTATATTGCGGAATTTATCCCGCCGACGGTTCGCGTTACGACGACTTGAAAGACGCGCTCGAACGTTTAAAACTGAACGACGCGTCGCTGTTTTACGAACCCGAAACGTCGTCGGCGCTCGGATTCGGATTTAGATGCGGATTTTTGGGACTGTTACACATGGAAATAATCGAGGAACGGCTCGAACGTGAGTTCGACCTCGATATAATTACCACCGCGCCCGGCGTCGTTTATAAAGTTTTTACAGCGGCGGGCATGACGGAAGTTACCAATCCGTCCAATCTTCCGCCTGCCGGCGAAATCGAGCATATGGAAGAACCTGTCGTTACGGCGTCGATTTACACGCCCCCCGAATATATCGGACCGATTATGGATTTATGCCAAGACAAACGCGGAGAGTACGTCAATATGACGTATATCGAGAAGACCCGTGTGCTTTTAACGTACACAATGCCGCTCAACGAGATAGTTTACGACTTTTTCGACGGGCTTAAAAGCCGTTCGCGCGGATACGCGTCATTCGATTACGAACAAGCGGGGTACAGAACCAGCGACCTCGTTAAACTCGATATTGTGCTTAACGGGGAAGTTTGCGACGCTCTGAGTATAATAGTGCACCGCGAAAAAGCGTATTCGCGTGGAAGGGCAATGGCGGAAAAGCTGAAAGACGTCATTCCCCGTAAGCTGTTTGAAATACCTATTCAGGCGGCGATTGGCGGAAAAGTAATTGCCAGAGAAACAATAAAGGCACTGCGTAAGGACGTGCTTGCCAAGTGTTACGGCGGAGACGTAACGCGCAAAAAGAAGTTGCTCGAAAAACAAAAAGAAGGCAAAAAACGCATGCGGCAGTTCGGCACGGTTGAAATCCCGTCGGAAGCTTTTATGTCGGTGTTAAAACTCGATACCGAGAAAAAGTAACGATGTGCGATATTTCTTCGGCGTTCACATCGGACAAGACGTACGGCGTTTATATCCATATTCCGTTTTGCAAAGCAAAGTGCTCTTACTGTGCTTTTGTTTCTACGCCCGACATATCGCTTAAACAGCGTTATATAAAGGCGTTGTTGCGCGAAATAGCCGAGTGCTCCGCGAAAGGCGGGATTGTCGACACCGTATATATAGGCGGAGGGACTCCGTCCTGTCTCGACGGCGGCGAACTTTATTCGATTTTATGTGCCGTGCGCAAAGCATTCAGAGTAACGCCAAACGCCGAAATAACGGTTGAAGCAAATCCCGAAAGTTGCGGCGACGGGTTCGTTTCCGCTTGTAAGGATAGCTGTGTTAATAGGGTAAGTATGGGCTTGCAGTCGTCCGACGACGAAATTTTGAAAACAGTGGGGAGAATTCACTGCTATGCCGATTTCGTATCAGCGGCAGAACGGCTGGCATCATGTGGTATAAATAATATTTCGTCCGATATTATTCTCGGACTTCCGAGACAAACCCAAACCGACGTTAAAAAGTGCATAGAAACTTTTGACGCGTTGTGTTCGCATGCGTCCGTATATGCGTTGAATGTGGAATGTAATACTCCGCTATTCGATAGCGGGTATAGCCCCGACGACGATTCGGTCGCAGATTTGTACGAGTTTGCGGTACGGGAACTCGCTAAACGAGGATTTTCCCGTTACGAAGTGAGTAATTTTGCTCGATGCGGCAGTTATAGCCGACATAACCTTAAATATTGGCAGTATATGCCGTATATCGGTTTCGGAGCGGCGGCGCACGGGTTTGACGGACAGCGCGTGCGTTACGGCAACAGCGACGACATTATTAAATATATAGGCGGAGAAAGACCGAATACGGTAGAGCTGTCCGACAAAGACGTTTACAACGAATATATAATGCTCGCGCTTCGCACGGAGCGCGGTATAAGCGTATGCGACTTTATCTCGCGTTTCGGTTGCGGTCTGAACGATATGTCGGTCGGTGAGGCGGAAAAACTCGAAAGCGAAGGCTTGCTTATAAACGACGGCAAAACGATGAGGCTTACGCCCGATAAAATGTTCGTCATGAACGGAATTATCGAGCGGTTGATGTTGTAAGTATTGCAACGGCGCTGAAAAAGTGTTATAATACGGTTATGCGCGAATATTTCGTATATAGGCCGGTCATAAAACTTGATATGCTCGGCAATAAACACAAGCTCGTTAATAAACTGAATTCCGCGGCGTTGATAATAATTATCGCGCTCGGCGCGGTCGGTTTGATATTGAATTGCGTT
Source organism: uncultured Christensenella sp. (assembly GCA_949948785.1). Lineage (GTDB taxonomy): Bacteria > Bacillota > Clostridia > Christensenellales > Pumilibacteraceae > Anaerocaecibacter. The sequence goes on from CATLGX010000071.1 coordinate 3,130, forward strand.
TTTCGCATGCGGCACGGTTTCGTAGGTATGTATTTGGTATATTCGCTTGTAGGCGCGGCACTGTGCGTTGCATATATTTATTTGCACGAACTTGCACACGCTTTCGCGGTAGTCGTAATAAAGCGAAGAAAGCCGAATATCAAATTCGGAAAACTCGTCGCGTCATGCGGATGCCCGTCGGTTGCTTTTTCGAAAGTTCAGTATGTTTTCGTAGCGTCGTTTCCGTTTGCGTATTATTGCGCGTTGCTCATACCGCTATGCGTGTTTTTGCCCCCGCTGTATTTTCCGATGTCGTTTCTTCCGCTGTGTTACAACGTGTTCGGCTCGATGGGCGATATGTATATGATGCGCGTTATGCTGCGCGCGCCCAAAGAAAGTATTATTATCGACAAAGGCACGGAAGTGGGCGCGTTTGTACCGATAAAACAGCGATAATTTGTTCATTAGCGTTTAATAACTATATCTATATATTGTAGTCGAATATTTCCGCACATCCTATTTTTGGAAAAAGGTATATAATTTGTTGCGAAAATATTAAAAAAACAATTGACAAAGATAAAGGCGTATGCTAAACTTGTTTTAGCAGTCTAAGTATATGATTGCTAATTTGCGGACATCGGACAGTCGTTATCGAATGGGGCTTACAAACAGAAAAGAAAAAATATTGCAGGCCATTGTGGACGGGTACATAGAAAACTGTCAGCCGGTGTCGAGTGCCGAAATAAGAGACAGGCATTTGCCGGCGCTTTCTACCGCCACGATTCGCAACGAAATGGCAGCCCTCGAAGAAATGGGTTATCTCATGCAACCGCACACTTCGGCGGGAAGAGTGCCCACGGCAGAAGCATATAGACTTTATGTCGAAAAGCTGATGCCGCGTAAAAAGCTGTCGCGTTCCGAGCTTAAAATCGTCAAACGTTACTTTAATAAGAAAATAACGGAAATAGACGATATGCTCAAAAGTACGGCCAAGGTAATTTCGGAAATAACCAACCTCACGTCTGTCGCGTACGTGCAAAGCGCAGACGACGCGACCGTTACGAATATTCGGATAGTTCGCATTTCCGATTCCACAGCGCTCATAATCATAGTAACGGACTTGGGCGTTTTAAAAGATTCCACGGTCAATATCGGCAGCGGCGTAACAGACGAATACTGCGAGCATGCGTCCAAGTTTGTTACGGAAGTATTCGGCGGACACAAAATCAGCGAGATTAACAAGCCGAAAGCGTTGGTAAAAGAAGTTCGCAAAGAATACGAACAGCTTTTCAAAACGGTTGTACGAATATTTAAAAATTACGGTAACGAAGAATCGCTGTCCGACATAGTTTTGGAAGGCAGTGCGAAGATACTCGAACAACCCGAATATGCGAATCTTCAAAAAGCCAAAGCTATGTTGGAGTTTCTCGACGCGAAAGACGAGCTGGTGCCCGTCTTGCAAAATTCCGATAACATGAACATTTCGATAAAAATCGGCAAGGACAACGAGATACGCGACGGCATGCCCGAGTGCGCAATCGTTACCGCGAGCTATAATATCAACGGCGTTACCGTCGGCAATGCCGGCGTCATCGGACCTATAAGAATGGATTACTCCAAGGTCGTATCAGTACTCGATTATCTGTCCAAAACAGTGCAAATGCTTCCGGCGGGCGAGACCGCTTCTAATTCGGACGACCAAGAAAACGTCGATAACGTCAAATAGGACGAGTAATATTATTAAGGTATCGGAGGATATAATGAACGACGAAAAAACGAGAGAACGAACACGTGAATTGCCTATGGTGGAAATGCAGCAGGAAGAGTATAAGGCGCTTCAAGCGCAGCTTGCCACCATTACGCAACAGCTCAGCATAGCTCAGGCTATCGCGGTTAAAGAAAAGTCGCGTTCGGAAGAACTCTCGAATTTAGTCAATCGTATGCAGGCGGATTTCGATAACTACCGCAAGCGCGTCAACGAGGGCAACAAAAGGCTCAAAGAGGACGGAATTTGCGCCGTTCTCGAACGGCTTATACCCGAACTCGACGTTCTTAAACAGGCTATTCAGACGATTCCCGACGAAAAGGTTGCCGAAGGCGTAAAGATGATATACCGTCAAGTTCTCGATATACTTACGGTATTCGGGGTGGAAGAAATCGCCGCGCTCGGCGAGCAGTTCGACCCCAATCTTCACAATGCGGTTATGCAAGTCAAGACGAGCGACCCGACAAAGGTCGGCATGATTGTCGAAGTTTACAACAAGGGCTATAAATTGGGCGAACGCATATTGCGGCACAGCGTCGTAAAAGTCGCCAATTAACATATAATTTTAAAATTATTTTCGGAGGATATATTTATGGGTAAAATCATCGGTATCGACTTGGGTACCACCAACTCGTGTGTTGCCGTTCTCGAAGGCGGCGAGCCCGTAGTCATTCCCAATGCGGAAGGCTCGCGCACGACTCCCTCTGTCGTCGGTTTTGCAAAAGACGGCGAAAGACTCGTAGGTCAGGTTGCCAAACGTCAGGCGGTTGCCAATCCCGACAGAACAATCATTTCCATCAAGCGAAAAATGGGTTCTGCCGAAAAAGTCCACATCGACAAAAAGGATTACTCGCCGCAGGAAATTTCGGCAATGATTCTTACGAAGCTCAAAAAGGACGCGGAAGCGTACCTCGGCGAGACCGTTTCGCAGGCCGTTATCACCGTTCCCGCATACTATAACGACGCACAGCGTCAGGCGACAAAGGACGCGGGCAGAATAGCCGGTCTGGAAGTTTTGCGTATTATCAACGAGCCGACTTCGGCGGCGCTCGCTTACGGTCTCGATAAGGGACAGAACAACAGCCACAAAATATTCATTTTCGACCTCGGCGGCGGCACGTTCGATATTTCCATACTCGAAATAGGCGACGGCGTATTCGAAGTTATAGCTCCGGCGGGCGACACGCACCTCGGCGGCGATGACTTCGACCAAGCCATTATAGATTATCTCGTTCAGCAGTTCAAGAACGATAACGGCATCGACCTCAGCAAAGACCGCATGGCTATGCAACGTCTCAAAGAAGCGGCGGAAAAAGCGAAAATCGACCTTTCCGGCGTTCAAAAGACGACGGTCAGCCTTCCGTTCATTTCGTCGAGCGCGGCGGGTCCTTTGCACCTCGAATACGAAATCACGCGTGCTAAGTTTGACGCGCTTACTGCGAAACTCGTAGACCGCACTATTGACCTTACGAAAAAGGCTATGTCTGATGCGGGATTCTCCACCAACGATATAGACAAAGTTATTCTTGTCGGTGGTTCGACGCGTATCCCTGCGGTTGTCGAAGCAGTTCGCAAGCTCTCGGGCAGAGACCCGTTCAAGGGGATTAACCCCGACGAATGCGTCGCTGTCGGTGCCGCTATACAGGGTGGCGTTCTCGCAGGCGAAGTCAAGGACGTTCTTCTGCTTGACGTTACTCCGTTGTCGCTCGGTATTGAGACCGTCGGCGGTATCTTCACCAAACTTATTCCCAGAAACACCACCGTTCCCACAAAGAAGTCGCAGGTGTTCTCCACAGCAACCGATAATCAGCCTTCCGTCGACATTCACGTTTTGCAGGGCGAACGCGAGATTGCCGCGCACAACAAGACGCTTGCACGCTTCGAGCTCGGCGGAATTCCGCCCGCACCTCGCGGCGTCCCTCAAATCGAGGTTACGTTCGATATCGACGCGAACGGCATAGTGCACGTTTCGGCAAAAGATAAGGGCACGGGCAAAGAACAGCGCGTAACCGTTACCGCGTCCACCAATCTTACAGAAGCGCAGATTCAGCAGGCGATTAAAGATGCGGAGAAGTTCGCAGACGAGGACAATAAGCGCAAAGAAGTCGTCGACGCCAAAAATCAAGCGGATATGCTTGTATTCTCCATTGAAAAGTTCCTTCGCGAGAATAGCGATACCATAACCGAAGAGGATAAGGACGCGCTCAACAAAGAGATGGTCAATGTCAAAGAGGTTCTCAAAACCGAAGACATCGAAGCCATCCGCGACGCGGTGGAAAGTTTGCAAAAGCTCTCCAACAGCATATTCTCCAAGTTGTACGAGAACGGCAGCACGCCTCCGCCGCAAGACGACATTGTAGTTGACGACGCGGAAGTTGTTGACGACGGCAATAACTAAACAATATTTAATTTTTGCGACTACTGCGCCGCGAACGCGGCGCAGTACGGTCGCGTTATTCGAGTTTTCGCAAATACGAATTACCTCAATCCTGCCGATATGTTTCCGTTTTACGGTGTTAATCGATGTGTCGGCGGTATTGACGTGTAAACACTCTCGGAGCAAGTATGGCAAAAAGTTATTATGAAACTCTCGGGGTCTCCAAAACCGCGTCGGAGGACGAGATTAAATCGGCGTTTCGCAAACTTGCGCGCCAATATCATCCCGACCTGCACCCGGGCGACGAGACCGCCGCTAATAAGTTTAAGGAAATCAACGAGGCTTACGAAACGCTTTCCGATACGCAAAAGCGTGCGGAATACGATACCGCGCAATCGGCAGGTTCCGCAGGCGGACATGCCGGATT
>CATLGX010000072.1 GCA_949948785.1 uncultured Christensenella sp.
CCGTCGCAGGTGCAATAGGCGGCGCGATAGCGAGCTTCGGCATAAGCGTAGGTATGCAGGGAATAGAAAAAGGCTTCGACAACATAGATTGGTATGAAGTAGGTATTCAGACTGCTATCGGCGCGGCAGCGGGTGCCGTTTTTGGTGCTATTGGTGGAGGAATCGATTATGCTCGTGCAGCGAAAGCATGGCATGGCGGAGCAAAATCAATGAAAATACATTTTGAAAATCATGGCAGAGGAATGGGCTACAAGACACAGATACAATACACGAAAGATGCCTTAAAAATTGTTAAAAATGGACAGTATATTGCAAGTAAAAATGCCTATGCCGTAGTGCACAATGTGACTAAAAATGCCTATAAGTTTGTCGGAGTTACACATGATGGGCTTTATTTAACTACATACAGCATAAGAACATTTACTGCAACAAAAGCAAGGTTATTGGGACTATTGTTTTAATAGAGGGCACATTGTGATTATCAAAGAAGTCATTGAATATGATTATAATTATGCGGAGTACATTGTCACCGATGGCACATACGATTTGCGTTGTATGTGCCTATCGGTTCCGCTTGCCGATGGGAAAACTCCCGTACCGAGTATGGAAGTCAAAAAGTTGTATGCTTTTACATTCAACGGTGAATTACAATTAAAAAGAATTCAAAACACGTGTGATTTTACTCAACAATTAAAAACATTGCAATATTCAGTTAGAGGTCATATTCTCGATATAAAAAATGCGATAGTTGCATTGGGTAATTTCATAATAAGTTTAGAATATTTTTTTCCTAATGGCCTACCTAATGAGTATTCAGAAAACGACTGTGTTGAGTTCTGCGTTGACAGATTTGATTGTGTTTTAGAGGGATATGAAGATTAAAGTTTGTAGATTATAGTGGCTTAACATTTATCTTGCAGTCGTAGTTGTGCAGATTACGACTGCTTTTTTATTCGTACTTGACACAACGGGCAGAGAAGTGGTACAATATTTCTACGACGCGTGGGGCAATTTCGAGACAAGCGTGCTCGACGAAACCCATGCGGAGATAGCCCAACTTAACCCCTTCCGTTACGGAAATGCGCGGACGCGTTAAATTGTGTCTGCGAAGTGCACCAAAACATTTGACAAAATTTTCGGTGGGAACTATAATAATACCGATATATGCAAAGGCGCTGTAAATCCTAATTACGGCGCTTATTTGTTTAAGGAGAAATACGGTATGGTCAAGGTTACCGAGCTTTTCGGCTCAATGGTATTCAATGAGCAGGTCATGCGCGAGCGCCTGCCCAAGGACGTTTTCACCGCGCTTCAATGCACGATTAAGACGGGCAAGCCCATTTCTTCGGAGATAGCCGACGTGGTGGCAAGCGCAATGAAGGATTGGGCTATAGAAAAGGGCGCGACGCATTACACGCACTGGTTTCACCCCATGACCGGCATAACCGCCGAAAAACACGACAGCTTTATTACTCCCGCCGACGGCGGCGTGATAATGAAGTTTTCCGGCAAGGAACTTATAAAAGGCGAGCCGGACGCGTCGAGCTTTCCGTCGGGCGGGTTGCGTTCGACGTTCGAAGCTCGCGGCTATACTGCGTGGGACCCGACGAGCTATGCGTTTGTTAAGGGCACGGTTTTATACATACCGACTGCGTTCATATCGTATTCGGGACAGGTCCTCGACAAAAAGACGCCGCTGTTGCGCTCGATGGACAGCATAAGCAAAGCCGCATTGCGCGTGCTCAAACTGTTTGGGAAAACGCCTGCGAGCGTGCTTCCCGCGGTCGGACCCGAACAGGAATACTTCCTTATTCCGATTGAGCTGTACAAGAAACGCCCCGACCTGATAATAACGGGCAGAACGCTGTTCGGCGCAAAACCGCCCAAGGGTCAGGAACTCGACGACCATTATTTCGGCAAGATAAAAAGCAAAGTGCTCGCATACATGGAGGACCTCGACGCGGAGCTGTGGAAACTCGGCATTTACGCAAAAACGCGCCACAACGAGGTCGCGCCCGCACAGCACGAGCTTGCGCCCATATTCTCCACGGTCAACATTGCGACAGACCACAATCAGCTCGCAATGGCGGTCATGAAGGAGCTTGCCGCAAAGCACGGGTTTGTGTGCTTGCTGCACGAAAAACCGTTTGCGGGCGTAAACGGCTCGGGCAAGCATAATAACTGGTCGCTCAGCACTTCCGACGGCGAAAATCTTTTGGAGCCGGGTAAGGATTTAAAGAATAATATGCAGTTTATGCTGTTCCTTACGGCTGTCGTAAAAGCGGTTGACGAGCATCAGGACCTTTTGCGGCTCTCCGTAGCGACTGCGGGTAACGACCACCGTCTCGGCGCTAACGAGGCTCCGCCCGCAATTATTTCGATATTCCTCGGCGACGAAATTACCGATTTTTACGAAACGGTAACGTCGGGCAAAGAATACAGCAACCGCGTCGGAGCCAAGCTCTCCACGGGCGTAGAATCCGTCCCCGTCATTTACGAGGACACAACGGACAGAAATCGCACGTCGCCGTTCGCTTTTACCGGCAATAAATTCGAATTCCGTTCACTCGGTTCGTCGTTGAATATTGCTTGTCCCAATATCATGATTAACGCCGCGGTAGCGGACGCGCTCAACGAATATGCGGATAAACTCGAAAAAGCCAAGGATTTCAAAAAGGCGGTCGTCGAACTTATCAAGACGGAATACGTCGCGCACAAGCGCATAGTATTCAACGGCGATAATTATGCCGATGCGTGGAAGGCGGAGGCGTCGCGCCGCGGTTTGCTCAATCTTAAAAGCACGCCCGAGGCGCTCTCTTACTACGACAGAAAACAGAACGTCGAGCTGTTCGACAGACTGAAAATCTATACCGCGCAGGAAGTTAAAGCTCGCAAGGATATTCTGCTCGAAAACTATTGCAAGATAATAAATATCGAAGCGCTTACAATGTGCGAGCTTACGGTCAAACAGATTCTTCCCGCGGGCGTGGAGTTTTCCACTCGGCTTGCCGACAACATCCAAAAACTGACAGCGCTCAAAATCGACGCGCGCGCGCAACGCGAAGTGCTCGACACCGTGGCCGCGCTCATAGGCGACGCTTACGAAGCCGAGCAAAAACTGTCGGAGGCACAGCTCGCCATAAAGAACGAGTCCGATTTGCAGAGCGCGGCGGACTTCTGCCACGACACTGTTTTCGCCGCGATGCAGGAACTTCGCACATATTGCGACAGACTGGAAACGCTCGTCCCCAAAGAGCTTTGGCCGTTCCCGTCGTACGGCGATTTGCTGCTGTACGTGTAACAGCTTGACAGAAAATAGAAAAAGAAGTATAATACAGCTATGTTGTTTTTAAGTGAAATCATGCCGTATGCGGTAGTAATAATAATAGTAGTGGTGGCAGTGCAGTATGCGCTCGCGCTGTTTTGTCTGTTAAAGCTCGCTTATCTCGATATAAGCAAACGCGAGTACGTGCTTTGGAATCTGTTTGTTTTGCTCGTGTTCTTTGTCGGCGATATTGCGTTTTTGATTTATTACTTCAAAGTCGGTAAAAACAAACGTATACCGCCTTATGTTCCGCCTGTCGAAAGCGAAGAGAGCGAAGATGATGAGGAAGAGAGCGCAGAGGGCGAAGAAAATAAAGACGGCGGAAAACCCGATGAAGAAAATAGCGAAAGTCCCGACGTCGAGCAAAGCGCGCCGCCCGCCGAAGAACATACGGAAAGCGATGCGGACGGGGTAAGCGCGAAGTCTGCGGAAGAGCCTGCCGAGAAAGAAACCGAAAAAGAAGAAAAAACCGCGCCAATCGAGGAAGCCGCGGCAGAGGAAATGTCGGTTTCCGTTTCGACCGAAGAGAAATCGACAGAGCAAGAGCAAGCGGAGCAGCCCGTCAAAAAAACGGCTGAAAAACCGAAAACTCCCCGCAAGCGCAAAACAACTAAATAAAGTAAAATCGCTGGCTTGCGGTGCGCAAATGAACAGATATGAAAAACAATTTGCCGACAACGTATCAACACTTTATTATTTTCAAGACAGAGGATAATAAAGTAGAGGTAGACGTACGTTTTCAAGACGAAACCGTATGGCTTACTCTCGACCAAATGTCCGCTTTATTCGACAGAGATAAGTCTACCGTTTCTCGGCATATTAAAAATGTTTTCGACGAAGGCGAGTTGTATAAAGATTCGGTTGTTGCAAATTTTGCAACAACTGCTGCCGACGGGAAAGTTTATCAAGTAAGCTATTTTAATTTGGACGTTATTATATCCGTAGGTTACAGAGTGAAGTCTTTACGCGGAACGCAGTTCCGACAATGGGCGACAAAAAGATTAAACGAATATATTCGCAAAGGATTTGCGATTGATGACGAACGGCTCAAAAATCTCGGCGGTGGCGGTTACTTTAAGGAGTTGTTGGAGCGTATCCGCGATATTCGCGCGTCCGAAAAAGTTTTTTATCGGCAGATACTCGATATTTATGCAACGAGTATCGACTATGACCCGCGGTCCGAAATATCCGTTGAGTTTTTTAAGAAAGTGCAGAATAAAATTCATTATGCCGTACACGGACAGACTGCGGCGGAAGTCATATATTCCCGCGCCGACGCGGAAAAAGAATTTATGGGACTGACTTCTTTTAAGGGCGACACGCCGCATTTGCAAGACGCTGTTGTCGCAAAAAACTATTTGAACGAAAAAGAACTTCGCGCACTCGGACAAATCGTTTCAGGATATCTCGACTTTGCGGAGCGGCAAGCCGAACGCGAACAGACTATGACTATGGCAGATTGGTCTGCGCACCTCGATAAAATTCTGACAGTAAGCGGCGAAAAGTTACTGCAAGGCGCGGGCACGGTTAGCCGCGAACAAGCAATCGTTAAAGCAAAAGACGAATATAAAAAGTATCGGGCGCGGACGTTGAGCGATGTCGAGCGCGCCTATCTCGATTGCATTGTCGAACTGTCTAAAAACGCCGAAATCGAAAAAAAATCTTAAAACAGAAAGAATGTAGTGGCGTGAGTTTATCGTTTATCTGCCATTTAAGCTGTTTACGTCGTTGGAACGTCCTTCTTTTAATTCATTAAATGCGTTATGCAATTTTTCGTCGCTTTCTTTTTGTTGGACGTTGTATTGTTTTTGTGCTTTTTTGAGTTTGTTTATCTCATCGTCGATTTGTCTAATTTTGTTTGCTGTGTGATAAGAATAATCGTTTTTGTTTTGTTTTTCCAAATCGGACTTATGAGCCGTCGCTTTTTCGATAGCCGTTTTGCTTTGTTGTTCGAGTAATTCTTTTTGTTTTGCTTCTTTTTCAAGTTGCATATTTATTGCGTCCATTTTATCGACATAGGCTTCGTATTTTTTGTAAACATAAATAATATCGTCAAGACCGCACCCCTTTGGCATGGCGATGCGGGGCAACAAAAGCATTTTGAACTTTTCGTTTTTACCGAACATAGAAAGAATGAATCCGGATAAAGCACCCCACAACATTGCAATTGGAGCTGTCAGTCGATATAAGATGTGATAACCTATCGGCATTTTGATTCGCCGTGTTCCCCCGATAATGTCAAAACCGTCGAATATTCCGCCAAACCTATTTATTACAAATGACCCGACAATAAATATTGCCATGAATGCAATTGCCCCCTCTATTCCGCTCATCATGCCCGCAAAACAGATTGCCGCAGCTACGGCGAGAACAACAACGAGAGCTAACGCAATAAATGAGTTCCGCACAACAATTGGATAGGTAGTAACTGCTACCAGAGTTTTCTCTTCCTCCGATAACTCATTTTTCAGTATTTTTTTATGAACAGGTATTTGCTCTATATGATAACCGTTTTGAGCATACCATGATAGTTTAGGTACCCGCGTTATTTTGGAAATTGAACGCTTCCGGGTCTGTTGTTTTGTATTATAGATATCCTTGTCGTCATTGGCGCCATTCTCTTTTTCATGGGAGTTTTCTTCGATTAGTTTTTGGTAGTCGTCGAATACACGCAGCTTTGTATCATAGTCCACATCAATATAAAGCGCCGAACGACCGTCGCGCAATCTTATTATTTGCGCAATATCAACGCTGTCTTCGTTCGGTACTTTTACGACCACATAAGTTGCTTTTTCTACATTTTTATTGTAGTTGAAAACAGCTAACAACATCAGTTCGATAATTCGTCCGTTGTCATTTAGTTTTAGTGATTCAGTGTTTTCGGGGTGTTTGACCATGGCGAATAAATCTTGTCCCGAAGCTTCTGTAAAATACATGGTTCCTCCTAAAAAGATTTGACATTTACTGCGTGTCATTTCTTGTATTATAGTGCGCTATAATGATTTTGTCAAGCACTAAATGTCAAAAATATATAGTCATGTTTAAAAATAAAGCGGTAAACGGAAAAAATAATATATGCGGGAGAAAAGTTTTCGAGCTTCGGAAAAGTCGCAGCCCTAAAATGTCGCAACGCATGCTTGCCGAACAGTTGCAGCTGCACGGTATCGACGTCGATAAAAACGCGGTTCAGCGCATTGAGAGTGGACAGCGATTTGTAACTGATATAGAAATACTCGCACTTTGCTCGATATTCGGCGTTACTTGCGACGAACTTTTAAATAACTAAAAAAGAGCCGTTACGGCTCTTTTTTAATATCTGTCGAAAATTGTGTTTTTGCGTATTTTGCGCTACATGCTTCTTACGGGGAGGACGAGATAGATATATTCGTCCACGCCGCCGGCGGGTGAAACGACGCATGCCGACGTCGCGTTTGTCAGTTGAAGGACTATCGTGTCGCAGCTCATGCAGTGCAGAAACTCGGTGAAGTAACGCGCGTTGAACGATATGGAAATATCGGTGCCCTCTGTTTTGACGGGCAGGTTTTCTTCGACGTTGCCGACGTCGCTTCGCGATTTGACTGTCATATTTGTTTCGGTAATGTCGAAGCGGACGAGGTAGTTGTTCTTTTCGGTGCGCGCCATGAGTACCGCGCGGTCGATTGCGTCCTCGAACAGCGCTTTCGGAATATATACGTGCGTGTCGAAGTGCTGAGGAACGATTTGGCGGTAATTGACGAAATCGCCGTCTATGAGCCGAGTCGTTATGGTGGTGGCGTCGATGCGGACCATGAGATAGTTCTTGTGCATGAAGAACATTACCGTTTCGTCGTTGTCCGGCACGAGTTTGGAAATTTCCATAATCGCGCGGACGGGCACGACAATGCTCGTTTGCGCGGTGGTTGCGATAAGGGGCTTGACGCACTTGGCGAGTCTGTAACCGTCGAGCGCGACCGCCACGATGTCGGTTTCGTTTATTTCGAACAGCACGCCTTTGAGCGTGGGGTGCGAATCGTCGGTGCATACCGAGAATGCGACTTTATTGACGAGGTCGCGGAACTCCGAGTTTTTCATTTCGAAGTGCTGAGTGTCCTCGACGCGGTTTATTTCGGGGAACTGCTCGGGAGAGTAGCAACCGAACTCGCCCTCGC
>CATLGX010000073.1 GCA_949948785.1 uncultured Christensenella sp.
CAAAGTCGCCGACTGCGTGGTGTACGTTCTCGACGGACGCGCCGTGCGGTCTTGCTTTAATCCTAAATTCGACGAAATTATAAAAACGCCCGTCGTGTATGTGATAAACAAAGCGGATTGCATTCCCGCGGCGGCGGCTGGCGATTGGGTGCGTCGGCTTTCCGTTCACGGAAATATCGCCATATCGGTAAACGGTGTAGACAGTTCGACACGCACTGTTCTCGCGGCGGCAATAAAAAAGGTTTGTGCGGCAACGCTCGACAGACAGAAGACGCGCGGGCTTAACGCGCATATACGAGCCGCCGTTGTGGGGGTGCCCAATACGGGTAAGACGACGCTTATAAACAGTTTGTGCGGCAAAGCGCGGTTTGTAACAGGCAACAAAGCCGGCGTTACGCGTACCGCAACGTGGGCGCGAGTGGACGAAACGCTTGACGTCCTCGATACTCCGGGGACGCTGTATCCCAAAATTACGGACAGAACCGTCGGGGAAAACCTCGCAATAATAGGCAGTATCAAAGACGAGGTACTCGATGTAACCGAAATTGCGGCGGCGCTCGTTTCGCGCTTGGACGGAATCGACGTCGGTATACTGTCGTCGCGGTACGGCGTAAACGACGGAGAAACCGACCGCCTCGAACAGATAGCGCGTGTGCGCGGTTATAAAATTCGCGGCGGAAATTACGATTACGAGCGCGCCGCGGCAACGGTAATAGACGATTTCAGAAAAGGACGGCTGGGAAAAATCGCATTGGAGCGTGCGGACTGTGAATAGAGAAAGCGCAATCGAAAAAGCCGAACGACTTATTGCGTTCGACCGTCGTTACGGCGGTACGGTTTGTGGCGTGGACGAAGCCGGACGCGGTCCGCTTGCGGGACCCGTCGCCGTTTGCGCGTGCATTATGCCGACGGAAATTCCCATACTCGGCATCGACGACAGCAAAAAACTGTCTGAAAAAAAGCGTGAAGAGCTGTTTGAAAAAATTACGGATGTCGCCGATTATTGCGTTGTTTTGATAGACGAGAGAACCGTGGACGAAATAAATATACTTCAAGCGACAAAGCTCGGCATGAAACGGGCAATCGAGGGATTGAAACATACGCCCGACGTGGCGCTTATAGATGCCGTAAAAGGTTTGGACGTCGCCGTGCGGTGCGAAGCCGTAGTCAAATGCGACGCGAAAAGTTACGCTACGGCGGCGGCATCGATTATTGCCAAAGTTACGAGAGACAGGCTTATGCGCGAACTTGACGTTAAGTATCCGGAGTACGGTTTTGCGAAAAACAAAGGATACGGTACTGCCGAGCATATTGCCGCGCTGAAAAATTCGGGCGCGTGTCCTGTGCACAGAAAAAGTTTTATAGGTCATTTCGTCGGCGCGAAAGCGCAGGGAGAACGGTAGATATGTCGCTACGCAAAAAGCGCGTCAATGCGCACGGCAAGCTCGGCGAGGATATTGCCGTAAAATATCTCGAAACGCACGGTTACAGAATTCTCGAGCGCAATTATACGACCGATATAGGCGAGGTCGATATATTCGCCACCGATAACCGCACGCTTGTCGCTGTGGAAGTCAAGTCTCGGCTTTCTCTCGAATTCGGCACGCCCGTGGAAGCGGTCGGTTACGCCAAGGTAAAGAAAATTTGCCAAGTTACGTCGCAATACATAAAGCAATTCAGATTGTTCGGCGTAAAAGTAAGATTCGATGTAGTGGAAGTGTATCTCGAAGATAAAAAAGTCAATCACATAGTCAATGCGTTTGACACGTATCTCAATTGCAGGTAATGCGCTATAAATTTCGTCGAAACGTTAACAAATAAGCAAAAAAATCGCATAAAATAATCGAGCGTGTATTTGCAAACGCTTGATTTTTTGTTTTTGCGGTGCTATATTATTCGTTAATGGATGATTTGCCGTCAATCGCGCCCAAGGTGCTTTACAGTATCGGTGATTTCGATATAACGGTTACGATGTTTTCTTCGCTTATCGTAACGGTTGCGCTCGTTATTTTCGCCGTTGTAGTGCGCGTCGTGTGTATTCCTCGCTGGAATAAAGATTTCAGACACACGTCGGTATTGCGTGCCTTTATGGAATGGGCGGTCGGCATGTTCTCTACGGACAGCGAGGAGCTTACGGGCAAGTATTCGAGGGCTGTCGGCCCGCTGTACTTCGGCGGTGCGGCGTTTATCATGTTCGGCGTGCTTGCGGAGCTTTTCGGATTGCGTTCGCCAATGAGCGATTTGAATTGCGATTTAGTACTCGGCGCGACGACGTTTATTGCGATTCAGGTTCTCGGAATAATCAAACACCGGGCGAAACGATTAAAGCATTTCGCGCCCGTTATACCGATAGTAACCGATTGCGTAGTGCCGTTTTCCATGGCGCTTCGACTATTCGGCAGCGTGTTTTCGGGATATTTGATAATGGAAATAGTGTACGGCGTATGTCCTGCGGTATTGCCCGCAGTTATGGAGCCGCTGTTTACGCTGTTCCATGCGCTAATACAGTCGTACGTGTTCATGTTCCTGTCAATGAATTTTATCAACGAAGCAATAGAGTGAGATTGCTCGCTGTCTCGGAGGTTGAAAAATGCAAGTATTCGTCAATTCAATCATGTCGCTCGTAACTTTTCTCGGCGCGGATACGTTTGCCGCTATCGGCGCGGGATTGGCCGCACTGGCGTGCATAGGCGCAGGACTCGGCATGGGCATTTCCACAGGCAAAGCCGTGGAGGGCATCGCACGTCAGCCCGAAGCGCATAAGCAAATACGTTCGACTCTGTTTATAGGTCTTGCGTTTTGCGAAACAACGGCTATTTACGGCGTTTTCATTGCGATAATGCTCATTGTAATGTAAAGAGCACGCATTTGCGAGGCACGGATATGATACATTTGATGTCGGCAAATATATTCGACGCGCTCGGGCTTGATTGGAAGTCCATACTTTTCTATTTGGGAAATCTCGTTATCCTCATCGTTATTCTTGCGCTTGTTTTGTACAAACCCATTAAGAAAATGCTCAAAAACAAGCGAGAAAGCCTTAACAGCGTATACGATGAAAACGAAAAACTTAAAGAGGAAAGCGAAAAACTTCACGAAGAGTACGAAAAGAAAGCCGAGGAACTTCAAACAGAAAGCGCGCGCATTTCCGCCGAAGTCGCGGAAAATGCACAGTCGCGCGCCGACGAAATAGTCGAAGAAGCGCACGCGCAAGCGAAAGCTATAGTCGATGCGGCAAAAAAAGAAGCGCTTTTCCAAAAGGAACAGCTTAAAACGGAATACCGCGACGACGTAAACGAGCTTGCCGTCAATATCGCGCAAAAACTTTTGGAGCGCGAATTGACAATATCCGATAATTCGGAACTTATCGAACAGGCGCTGTCAGAGTGGGAGGATTCCGACTGATGGACGGAACGCCTGTTATCGAAATAACTTCCGCAAGCGTTCTCGGCGAAGCGGAAAAAAAGAAAATCGAAAAGGTTTTTGTTGCCAAGCACCGCGGACAAAAACCCGATTTTGTATATAAGATTGACAAAGCCATTCTCGGCGGAATACTCGTTGTAGACGGCGATAAATTTTACGACGGCACGCTCAGGTCGCAAATAGATAAGATAGACAACGGATTTGTAAAAAGCCGTAAACTTTCGGACGAAGCGTCGGAATCAAAAACTCAAAGGGCGAAAAAGACAAAGAGCGGCGCAAAAAACGCCGTGCCGATTCCGCGTTCTTCCGTCGGTGAGAACGCGACTGCCGCCGATATAAGAAAGCGCGTCGGAGACGAGCTCGGAAAATGCGTTTCCGATTTCAGAAAATCTTTCGACGTCAGACATGCGGGCAGTATAGTGTTTTGCGGCGACGGAGTAATCAAAGCCAACGGCTTGTCGGAAGCCGAGTACGGCGAAATGCTGAAAATAGAAAACGGCGCGCAAGCAATCGTCCTCAGTCTCGAAGAGGACGGAGTAGGCGCTATCGCGCTTGACGACGTGGACAATGTGTCCGCGCATATGCTCGTAAAAACGACGGGCAGAATCGTATCCGTTCCCGTCGGAGAAAATTTGCTCGGCCGCGTGGTCAATCCGCTCGGAAAACCGATAGACGGGCGCGGCGAAATAGAACCCGATAAGTACAGACCGATTGAAGCGCCCGCGCCGCCGATTAACGACAGAGATAAAGTAAATACGCCGCTTCACACAGGAATACTTGCGGTAGACGCGATGGTGCCTATCGGCAGGGGGCAGCGCGAGCTTATAATAGGCGACAGGCAGACGGGCAAAACTTCAATCGCGGTCGACGCCGTACTCAATCAAAAGGGTAAGGGCGTGATTTGCGTATATGTTGCTATCGGACAAAAATCGTCCACTGTATCGTCGGTTGTTGATACTCTCACGGAACACGGAGCCATGGACTATACCGTCGTCGTTTGCGCGACGGCAAAGGACAGCGCGCCGCTTCAATATATCGCGCCGTATGCGGGCTGTGCCATGGCGGAAGAATTTATGTATTCCGGCAAGGACGTTTTGATTATTTACGACGATTTAAGCAAGCATGCGGTTGCGTACCGCACAATGAGTTTGCTGTTAAAACGTCCGCCCGGCAGGGAAGCATACCCCGGCGATATATTCTATCTTCATTCGCGATTGTTGGAGCGCGCGGCAAAACTAAAAAAGGACCTCGGCGGCGGGTCAATGACCGCTTTGCCGATAGTGGAAACACTGGCTGGCGATATTTCCGCATATATACCGACCAATATAATTTCCATAACCGACGGACAGATATATCTCGAAAGCGACTTGTTCAACGCGGGTACGCGTCCGGCGATAAATGTAGGGCTTTCTGTATCGCGAGTCGGTTCGAGCGCGCAGAGCCGCGCTATGAAAAAGGTAGCGGGAAGGCTTCGTCTCGATTTGTCTCAATATCGAGAGCTTTCCGTTTTCGCGCAATTCGGCGCAGACCTCGACGAGTCGACCGCGAGACTTCTCGAACACGGCAAGCGCATAAGCGAGGTATTGAAACAAGACGTTCATAAACCTATGGACGTGGAACATCAAGTCGTTTTATTGTATTTGGCCACAAAGGAATTGCTTAAAAGCGTACCCGTGGAACGAGTAACCGAATTTAAAGACAGATTCATTAAATACTTCGATATAAATTATGCGTCGGTCGTCAAACAAATCAGAGACAGCGGCGAGATAACAATGGATGTCGGGCTTAAAATCGAACAGGCTGTAAATGCGTTTTCCGCGTATTTCGCAAAGGTCGGAACATGAAAAGTCTTTCCGACATAAAACGTCGGCTTGCTTCCGTAAAGCAGACCCGACAAATAACGGGCGCTATGGAAACCGTTTCGATAGCGAAAATGCGCAAAGCGTCCGAGCGGTTCGACAGAAACAACGCATATTACGACGCTCTGTCCGCCGTCATGAATTTTGCGGTGCGAAGCGGCGACTCGGAGGTGCAAGAACTCGTTGCGCCGCCCGATATTCAAAAGAAGCTCATAGCGGTAATATCATCCGACAAAGGACTGTGCGGCTCGTTTAATCATGACATAATCAAGACGGCGGATGCTATTGCGGACGGCGACGCGGTTATCGTTCCGATAGGTCGGATTGCCTACGAGCATTTTTCGGGGACGGGTTATCAAATCGACGACAGATTCGTAAACGACGCGTCCGTACCCGATTACGCGCGTGCAAAGATAATAGCGGACGCGTTTCTCGCCGAGTATGGCAAGACGGTCGGCGCTGTAAAACTCGTATATACGCGTATGGTGAATCATGCTGTGTGGGCGCCTACTGTTCGCGATATTCTTCCTCTGACTGCGGACGACTGCGGTGTAAATGACGCGCAGTTTTCGGGTGTCGAATTCGAACCGTCGCTTTGCGAGGTGTCGAAAAGCCTTTTGCCGCTTTACGTCGGCGGAACGGTGTACGGCGCGTTGGTTCACAGCGCGGCGGCGGAGCACGGCGCGCGACGTGCGGCGATGTCCGCTTCGTCGAAAAACGCCGATGAAATGATAGCGGCATTGTCCGCGGAATACAACAGTGCGCGGCAAAGTTCGGTTACCGGTCAGATAATCGACATAATCGGAGCGGCACAGGCAATAGGAAAAGTATGAAAAAGCAATTTAATCAAGGCGTCGTAACGGTCGTGCTCGGTCCGGTCGTCGACGTAAAATTCGAAACGAGAATGCCCGCCATACACGAAAAAGTGCTTATTCGTGCGGAAGAGGATACGTTCGTTACTCTCGAAGTTATGTTTCACATTCCGCCGTCGACGGCGCGTTGCATTGCACTCGAACCGACGGAGGGGTTATCGCGCGGCATGGAAGCGTACGGCACAGGACATCCCATATCCGTGCCCGTAGGAGAAGCCGTACTCGGCAGAGTAATGAACGTGCTCGGCGAGCCGATAGACGGCAAAGGCGATATCAAGTCCGAAACTCACCGAGCCATCCACCGCCGCGCGCCCGAGTTTTACGAGCAGCGTTCGGGTGCGGAAATAATGGAGACGGGGATAAAAGTCATCGACCTTGTCGCGCCGTATCTTCGCGGCGGAAAAATAGGCTTGTTCGGCGGCGCGGGAGTGGGTAAAACCGTGCTTATCATGGAACTTATTCACAATGTGGCAAAGGAACACGGCGGCTATTCTATTTTTACGGGTGTCGGCGAGAGAAGTCGCGAGGGCTACGAAATGATTAGCGATATGACGGAAAGCGGCGTTATTGATAAGACTGCGCTCGTTTTCGGTCAAATGAACGAACCGCCCGGCTCGCGTATGCGTACCGCGCTTACCGGTCTTACCGTCGCGGAGTATTTCCGCGACGAGATGAACAAGGACGTATTGCTGTTTATCGATAATATCTACCGTTATATACAGGCGGGTTCGGAAGTTTCGGCGTTGTTGGGGCGGCTCCCGTCGGCTGTCGGTTATCAGCCAACTCTCGCAACGGAGTTGGGCGCGCTCGAAGAACGCATAGCTACCACAAAGAACGGCTCGATAACGTCTATTCAGGCAGTGTACGTGCCTGCCGACGACCTGACAGACCCTGCGCCCGTCGCTATTTTCTCGCACCTCGACGCGACGACTGTACTTAGCCGCAAGATTGTCGAACAGGGGATTTATCCCGCTGTCGACCCGTTGCAGTCTACAAGCCGAATACTCGAAAAATCGATAATCGGGCAGGAACACTATAATATCGCTCGCGGCGTGCAGTCGACTTTGCAACGTTATAACGCATTGTCGGATATTATATCTATACTCGGAATAGACGAGCTGTCGGAAGAAGACAAGGCGCTCGTCGCACGCGCGCGAAAATTGCAGAGGTTTTTCTCGCAGCCGCTGTT
>CATLGX010000074.1 GCA_949948785.1 uncultured Christensenella sp.
GTAATTTAAGTCGTCGTAAACTGCGGCGAGGATGTTTTTGCGGTACTTTTCGAGTGTAGGCAATATTGATTTATCGCTTGCCGCATCGGCGCTTGCCGATAATGCGGAGCGCAGTCGGTCGTATGCTGTTTTCGCGCCGTCAAGCCCCGCGAAAGTAAAGTTCAGTTTATTGCGATAATGCGTATTCATGCAGAAATATCTGAATGCGAGAGGCGAGTATCCGCGAGCAATAAGCTCGTCGACAGTGTAAACGTTGCCGAGCGATTTACTCATTTTTCCGCCGTCTACAAGCATGAACTCGCCGTGTAACCACATATTGACTACTTTGTGCCCTTCGAGCGCTTCGGATTGCGCTATCTCGTTTTCGTGGTGGATGGGAATATGGTCGACGCCGCCGGTGTGAATGTCAAAACGCTCGCCGAGAAACTTTTTGCCCATTGCGGAGCATTCAATATGCCAACCGGGATAGCCCATGCCCCACGGCGAATCCCATTGCATGATGTGGTTTTTTTCGGCTTTCTTCCATAGCGCGAAATCGGCAGGGTGGCGTTTCTGCGTGTTTACCGCAACGCGCGCGCCGGCAAGCGCGTCGTCGAGATTGCAACGGGACAGCTTTCCGTACCCGTCGAACTTTGAAATGTCGAAGTAAATTCCGTCGTCGGTTTCGTACCCGTAACCGAGTTCTGTGAGTTTTTGCACGAACGCAATCATTTCGGGAATATTGTCGGTGGCTTTTGCTATTATCTCGGGCAGCAGTACGTTAAGCCGTTCGAGGTCCTTGAAAAACACCGAAGAATACATTGCTGCAATTTGTTCGGGCGTTTTATGCTGTTTCCGCGCCGCGGATTGCATTTTGTCTTCACCGTCATCCGCATCCGACGTCAAGTGTCCGACGTCGGTTATGTTCATTACGGATTTTGTCGTATAGCCCGCGCTTTTAAGCGCGCGGCGCAGTTCGTCCATGAAAACGTACGTGCGAAGATTGCCTATATGCGCGTAGTTGTATACAGTAGGTCCGCACGAATACATGGAAACTTCGGGCGGCGCGATGGGTTTCAGCTCTTCTTTTTTGCGCGTAAGTGTGTTATACAGCAGTATTTTTTCCATTTATTGCTCCGTTTCGGCGGTATCGCCGTCTTTTTCCGTAATAATGCCGTCGCCGACAAGTTTTTCGAGTTGCTCTATGCGCGCCGACAGTCTTATCAATTCGTCCTCGACGGGGTCGGGGAGAGCTTGATTAAGCAAATCAGTGGGCGCGTCAATGCCGTCGTCCACTTTTCGCCCCGCTATGCGTACCACTCTGCCGGGAACGCCGACTACCGTTGCGTGCGGCGGCACTTCGTTAAGTACTATGGACCCCGCGCCGATTTTTGCGCCCGTGCCGACGGTGAACGGACCAAGCACTTTCGCACCTGAGCATATCATTACGTTGTCTTGCACGGTAGGGTGGCGTTTGCCTTTGTCTTTTCCTGTCCCGCCGAGCGTAACGCCTTGATATATGACCACATTGTCTCCGACCTCGGCGGTTTCGCCGATAACGACTCCCGCGCCGTGGTCGATAAATACTCCCGCGCCGATTTTTGCGCCCGGATGAATTTCTATGCCCGTGAAAAATCGCGTAAGCCCCGAAAGTATGCGCGCGAAAAGAAAATAACGGTGCACATACAGAAAATGAAAAAATCTATACATCACGAGCGCGTGAAAACCGCTGTAACACAGCACTGCTTCCAGCTTGTTGCGCACTGCGGGGTCGTGCCGCATGACGGCGTTCAAATCGTAACGTATGGAAGTAAAGGCGCTTTTTCGATTCTTTGACATATAATACGGTTATCGTCCTATAAAATCGGACAATCTGTAAAACAAAACGCCGCACACAAAAGTTTAGGAGCGGCGTTTTTGTATTGCGTAGAGAATTATTCGACGCCGTTGAGGAAGTTGAGCGCGGCTTCGAGCTTTTTCTCGCCCTTTTGGACTTCTTTCTCGCTGAGCTGTAACTGCTTTACAATCGATTCGTCGAGTCGGGCAATCATGCGGTTAAGCTCCTCTGTGCCTTTTTCCGTAATGCGGTAGTGAACGGAACGCATGTCGCGTTCTACGCGCATTTTTTCGATAAGACCTTCCGCTATCATATTGCGGGCGAGAATGGTAAGATTGGGCTTGGCTATCGAAAGCTCGCCGACAAGCTCGCGAGGGGACAGTACATCGTTGCGCACAAGATACAGTAAACGCATTTTTTGAGTGATTATCGCGCCGTTGTCGCAATTCTTGCACATCTTTCTTGTGGTCAGGTTAAGCGAAATGATTTGTTCTGCTAACATAATAGCGCCTCGTTCGAAGAATTTTTGATATTCTATCATATTATATGCGAAATTGTCAAACGTATTTACGTTATTTTTTCAAAAAGCATACTTTTTTTGCGGGCTCCGCCGCGAAAACTCAAATAGCTTTTTAAGCGGGAAAAACAGCCCGAATCCGTTATCGCTCGGCATTGTTAAGTGTTAGCAGTGTTGCTTAACGACTGCTAAAAATAACTTTTAAATGTGATTAAATCAATTGCTCGCGTTAACGTGCAATAATAAATATTTTGTGAAAAATTAACACAATTTATTCGCTAAATGGCGAAAATATGCGTATTAGGCACGGTTATATGCCACAAGTATTATTTTAGTCATAGTTAAAATAAATACTGCTTTATGCGATATGATGTTGACAAATGTGCCGTCATATTGTATTATATATGAGTATTAAAAGCTATATTGGGTCTGCGGCGCTCATAAGTCTTACTCGCCGCGGCTTCGCAAGAGGTGGTATATGCCTATATCCGACGAGATTATAGAACTTGCACCGGTCAAAAAAACCAAAACTACGCTTATTATACTCTTTGCTGTAATGGGCGTTTTGCTCGCGGCGGCTGTCGCGTTTTTGGTGTTGTTCGTAACCAAAGAGGGAAAGGTCGATAATCCCGTAAGTGTGGACGGCGTGGCGATAACCGAATCCACTACGTTGTTTTCGACCACCGACGAGCAAGGTAATCCTTTGACGACGGCTTCTGTCGGCAACGAATATACCGTTCACGCCACTATAAATTTCAAAGGCAAAGTCGACCTCGACAAGTACAACGTCAATACCGCCGTTACGTGGAAGATTGTATGCGACGGCAAGGTGCTCAATCCCACCGACGTATTTTCCGTATTCTCGTCGGGCGTATCCGAGTCGCAGCCGTCGGCAAATGCGGACGGCACTTCCACATCGGATTCCGTTCAGCATATTACATATTATTTTACGTTTAAACTCAATTCGGTTTATACGGGCAAACAAATAACAATCACGGCGGTGTCGCAGGAAAAGACTTCGAAGAGCGACGAGATATCGTTTACGGTCGTCGACCAAGCGACGGAACATATTTTCTTTACCAATTATTCCATATCGGGCGGACGCGCCGAGCCGATAACGGGCAATAAGCTCAGCCTTCCGTGCTATGCTGATAGCAAAAACAATCAGGAATACCGCGTAACATTCGAACAGAAAGGCAAGTCGGGCGTAAAAAGCGGCGAGTATGCCGAAATAAGCAAATACGATATAGGAAGCGGACATTCCGACGACGTTCGCATAATTACCGAGCCCGCAAACAGCGACGTTATCGATTTCGACGGCGGATATAACTACGCCAATTCGCGTTTCGCTTTTAAAGTTCGTTCCGCCGGAACCGTCGATATTATAGTGATAGCCAACGTAAACCGCGACGGCTATGTCGGCGAAGAGATACGCGAAGTTTTGCACATCGAAGCCAAGTCCACGTCCGCGCTCGGCATTATAGACGGCATTTATTTTACGGATAAGCCTGTCAACGAAGAATTTTACAAGGCAAACTGGAATAATGCCGCGAACGGAAAACCGTTACAGAGCACGGCGGACATAAAACTCACTAATATGCTGTCCCTTCCTTACCGCGAAATCGGCGGATATAACGATATCTTAAAGCACGTTGTTCTTGTTCCGTTCTCGTTGCAGTGTGATAAGACGAGCGACAAAGCGGGCGATAAATACACGTTGAAAGACGGATGGCAAAACAAACTCAACGTCGTATCGTCGGATAAAAGTTTTTGCGACGTAACGAAAACCTGGAACGAGCAGCTCAAATATTACAATTACGGTTTGGGTTGCCGCAAACTCGCGGCGGGTACGCAGTGCCGCATTACTATATCTGATACTACGGCAGGTACGGTAGTTAAGCCGTGCGACATCAATCTTAACATCGTCGCGCCTAACGAGGATATTAGTCTCAATTTCAAATTCGGCGACAAAACGTATACCGATAAAGAGCTTGAAGCGTCGCTTGACGAGAGCAGTGCGTCAAAAGCCATAGCCATATCCCAGTCCGAAGAGGCGGAGCTTATCGTAACGTATAGGTTCAAAGCGCCTGCGGCAACAGACGTTACCACGATGGTAAACAACGGTTATATCAGCGGCGGGTACTTTTTCTCTTTCGACAATCCCGATTTCATGACGGTAAAGCTCAACGAAACCGTCGTCGCGCAAGGCAAGACGCAGAAGTACGAAGGAAAAGACTTTAAAATCGAGCTTGAAAAAAATCAAACGCAATGGTACTCGGGCACCGCGACGTTCTCGCTCAAAGTGGGCGACAGAAGCAAAATCGCGAACGGATTTTACAAACTCACTTATAATAAAATAGGGCTTGCCCTTACTGACGACGACCCCGATATTTCGCGTTCCATAAGGTTTAAGGTAACGGAGGTCGCGACGAGCGCGACGTTTGTAGACGACGATAAGGCAAACAAAATCGTTACCAATAACGGAATGCGGGCGGGAAAGTTCACCGTTAAACCCGACCAAGTCGGCGGCGCGCACGAGTGCGATATTTATATCCAGAACCATAACCGAAATACGGTATTTTCCGATATTTTGAATATTAAAGAGCTTATTCGCGTAGACCAGGGCGAATTCCGTATAGTCGGCGATATTTCGTATAACTCCACGGAAGTTTTCAGCGGACGCAGCGGAGAGTCGTACGGGTTGCTGACGTTTAAAGGCGCGGACCCCGCCAATAACAGCACGCCCGCGCGTCAGGCGGCGTTGCGCGTTACCGCGATAGCCGACGGAACGAGCGGCAAGGAGATTGGCGTATTTGTCGTCAATATATTCGTTGTCAACGCCATAGACAGCATTAAATGCAAGACCGACGACCCGTCGACCCCCATCAATTATTCCAAATCGAATTACGGCAAAAATCTTACGTGGTTGATTGATACGATAACGGCTACGCGGACATCGCCAGCGACGATTGCCGACCTTTCGTATGCGGAGACGACTTTCAAGCCGATGTACTATTTTAACGGAAGCTGGGAGTACTTCGCCGAGCAGAAAATCGACGCCGAACCCAACAACATCCTGTACGGCATTACTTCTAATGGGGAGTTCAACAAAGTATTCAAATACGATTATAACGGCAAACGCATTGCCGCGGTTGCCGACCCGTTTCTCGTCGCGCTTAAATGCGGAGTAACGCTCGACGAGTTGAGAATAGAGTATAAAACAGTTGCGTCGGAATATTATATTCAGCAGGAAAAAATCTGCTACCGCAATTACGACATCGTGCGCGAGGCGGACGAAGTGCGGCTGTATTCTGACGAGAACTACGTCAACGAAGTCGAAAAAGACAGTTCGGGCGGATATGCGTATGCGCTCAACCAGCTCGAACACGGCACACTGTACGCGACTGCGGTAATCAATACCGACGACGGCGATATTATCGTTCAAAAGCGTTCCGACCTTTCGGCGTGCGAGACGGCGTATATTATCGTTCCCGTGAATATCGGGCTTTCGTCGCTCACGGGCAGACCTTACGCCGCCGTGCAGAACGCATATACCGAAATTTCGTTTGACGCGCCGCCCGTAAGCAACGCGGGCGAAAATTGGCAGATTTACAACGGTATAAGACTTTGCCGCGTGTACGACCAGTCGGGCATATCCGTTAAAATAACGGTAAACAACGCCGCGCGTCCGATAGACAGTTTCGAACTGTGCCTCGACCAAAACGGTACCGACAAACTGACCGAACTCGATTTCGGTAAATACTCCGACGGCGACTCCATGCCGTACACCAAAACGTTCTATATAAGAGTCGTTTACTCAGACGAGCGTCCGGGCACGTACGTGTATTTCGAAAAAGTAAGTCTCGTTCTTCCGTCGTATCTGCGTCTTAAAATAGAGGACAGTTCGTCGGAAAGTTCTTATCTCGAACCTGCCGCCAAGTATGAGATAGGCGAAGAAAGTCGCTCGTACACAGACGAAGACGGTTCGACGAAAAATACTATTGACAAAGACGATATAATATTCGTTCAAAAATGCACGGTTCAGCTCATTCCCGAAAAAGCGACATACAGCGACGGCGGAACGGAAGGCGACGTAATAGAGCTTTCGTGCGCGTCCAAAGACAATAAGTCGCACGCATATGCCTCGGTAGGTACGGGAATTTCTTCCGTATCGTACACCGTCGACGGCAATTCTTACAGCAGCGCAAACGGCAACACTCTTCCGATAAATATAGTGCTTGACAGCGCGACCGACGTAAAGACCGTAAAAATTCCGTTCTCTGTCGTTACGTTTGCGGACGGTACCGAGTACGAGTACGATGCCGTGAAAAAGACGGGCATACGATATAATATAAGCGACCTTGCTATAACGGGCGGAAGTCTTGCGGGACTTAATTTCAAGCCGAGCACCGTAGAGGGCGACATGTATTTGGCGTTTACCGTCGACCTCGACAACATAAGAAATATAAATAAACAGCCGTTTACCGTAACGTTTACCGACAATGCGAGCGGTACGGCGCGAGTAATCGAGCTTAAATTCACGGTTACGGTAGAAAGCGATATATACGCTATGGCGCCGTCGTTCGCTTCGTTTGTAACGACAGGCAAGAGCGATACGCAGACAAAACCCGTAACAATCGAATATAACGGCGGCGCGGCGAAACTCGTTCACAGGCTCAAATATCGCGACAGGATTAATCAGACCGGTGCGGCTCGCGCTCCACTCGATCTCCTTCAGCGTTGTCTCCCGCAGCTCATCCGCCCACTTGAACGCAATGGAATGTCTGGGAAATTTGGCCGTCCTGCCAAGGGACTGTCCATACGCTATGTCTT
>CATLGX010000075.1 GCA_949948785.1 uncultured Christensenella sp.
CGTTTGCCGTTGCGACAAAGTGCGCGGCAGAGAGAGCGGTTCGAGCGGACTCGGACTTACTATTTGTAAGTCCATAGTGGAAATGATGGGCGGACGAATAGACGTCGAATCGGAACTCGGCGCGGGCAGTACGTTTAAGATTACGCTATTTTGATTCGCTAAATACTGTTTGCCTTAATATAGAATTAAGAGCGCCCGTCCGGTTTCGTGCGCCGTAATGGGCTGAAAGAGACGGCGCCGAATGCGCGGAGAAGTTTTCATGCCCCCCTGCGGCGGCGCGGACAAACAATAATTACGAATTACGAATTACCAAATATTCATCCTCATATAATCTATTATCATGTGGTCTTGGGAAACGGTATTGTGTTTCGTCGCGGCGGCGGCGCTGACGGCGGTTGTTGCGTGGACTACGCGGCTGAAAACGACGGGCGTTACCAAGGTTTTGGTAAATTCGCTTTCCGGCGGCGCGCTGATTGCCGGATTGTCTGCGTTCAATGTGATAGTTTTGCCGTTCAATCCGCTAAACGCGCTTGTCGTCGGCGTACTCGGTCTGCCCGGCGCAGGCGTTGTAGTAGCCGCGTCGCTTATATTATGACGATTAACATTTTTATAGTGCGCAACAAAAACGAATGACGGCGAAACACACGACACTTAAAAAAGTTGACGGATTTTGCGCGGTGTGGTAAAATTACGAAAAGCAATAATTTCGGAGATGACCATGGCGAATAGCGACAGGTTTGTAAATCAGATAGCCGACATCGACGCAGACTACACCAAGTGGTATACCGACGTATGTTTAAAATCGGAACTGTGCGATTACGGTCCCGTAAAGGGCACCATGGTGTTCCGTCCGTACGGGTATGCGATATGGGAGCGCATACAGCAGGAAGCGGATAAGCGGTTTAAAGCGTACGGCGTGAAAAACGCGTATTTTCCCATGCTCATACCTCAGTCGTTTTTGATGCGCGAGGCGGAACATGTGGAAGGATTCGCGCCCGAGGTAGCGACAGTTACTCACGTCGGCGAAACGGAGCTTGCCGAAAAACTTGTATTGCGCCCGACGTCCGAAACTGTAATCGGCAATATGTACAGCAAGTGGATAGGGTCGTACAGAGACCTTCCTCTCAAACTCAATCAGTGGGCTAACGTCGTGCGCTGGGAAAAGACGACGCGTCCGTTCCTTCGCACGAGCGAATTTTTGTGGCAGGAAGGCCACACCGTTTTCGCAACGCCCGAGGAGGCGAATGCCGACGCGCTCGAAATGATGGGCGTATATAAGGATATAGCCAACAACGTACTGGCTCTTCCTGTTTTGACGGGACGGAAGTCGGAGAAAGAGAAGTTCGCAGGCGCGGTCGCGACATACGGCATGGAAGCCATGATGAAAGACGGCAAAAGCCTTCAAGCCGGAACCACGCATTATCTCGGCGATAATTTCGCGCGCGCGTTCGATATTAAATTTCTCGATAAAGACGGCGCGCACAAGTACGCTTATCAAGCGAGCTGGGGTATTTCCACGCGGCTTATCGGCGCGGTGATTATGGCGCACGGCGACGCGCGCGGACTGTGCCTTCCGCCGCCCGTAGCCCCCGTGCAGGCCGTCGTAGTGCCAATCGGCGCGGGAAAGAATCCGCAAGTGGGCGAAAAAGCGCGCGAAATCGCTCAAAAACTCGAAACCGCAGGACTGCGCGTCGAGCTTGACGAACGCGACCTTTCACCCGGCTTTAAGTTCAATCATTGGGAACTTCGCGGCGTGCCCGTGAGAGTGGAGCTCGGCGCACGCGACATAGAAGCGGGCGCGGTTACCGTTTGCCGCAGAACGGACGGACAAAAAACGCAGATAGCGATTGACGACTGCGCGCAAAAGATTGCGGGCATGATGGATGAAATCACGGCGGACATGTACGGCAAAGCGGAAGCGTTTACGCGCGCGCATGTTGTCGCAACTTCTTCGCTCGGCGACATGGAAAAAGCGCTCGACGGCGGCAATTTCTGCGATGCGTATTGGTGCGGCGACCGCGGTTGCGAGGATAAAATCAAACAGCTTTACGCGGCGACGTCGCGCGTATATCATGCCGACCAAAGCGACGCGCACGAGCATAAGTGCGTGTGCTGCGGTAAAAAGGCAAAGCACAGAATTTATTTTGCGAGAGCATATTAGACCGCTCGTGATTTGCATTCGGCAAGCAGTGTACGGTTGCGGGTGCAAATATGTTTTGTAACAGCGGAGCCGTAAACGGAAGCGATTTTCCGCAGCGCGGTAAACGAGCGAAACATTGTTCTGTATCGAATTATTGCGCCGAGCGGAATATATCTACGACAAGCAATGCGAGACATTAAGATTTACGTTTGGAGTTATTAAAAAATTAACGGCTATATCGAAAACTTTTTCGCAAAAAGAAACGCCTCGACCGCAGTAAACGGTCGAGGCGTTTTGATTGTTTTAACATTCGAAAATTGCGAATCGAATTGCTTTATACTTTTTGGAATTTGCCGTCTTTTTTGTGCACCGCAAGCTGTGCGCGTAAGCGGCGGGCGAGGTCTTTTGCGATTGTCAGCGCTTCCTGCTTGGTGGCGACGCGGCGGTAGGTGCGTTCCGAATCGGAGCGCAGTATTACCCAATTGTTTTTGATACGGTCGAATTTGAGCGTAACTTTGACGGCGGACGATTCGTCGCCGTACTCGTCGTCGTAGTAATCGTCCTCGTCGTCTTCCTGCTCGGGTTCTTCTTCGATTTGTTTTTGCTTTTGTGGCGCGGCTATTTCGGACTTTGCCGCCGTGGTTTCGTCTGCGCCGCTTTCTCCTTTGAGCCGCGCGATTTCCGCTTCCTGCGCTTTTACGCGCTTATTAAGTTCGTTTATTGTGCGGTAGAGACTTGCGTTTGCGGACTTGTCTTGCGCTTCGTCTTTTTGCTGTGCCGCTTCGAGCTGCGCTTTAAGCTCTTTGATGCGCGCTTGTTGATTTTTAACGGTTTCGTCAAGCTCGGCTATTTGTTCGGAGTCGCCGCCCTCGGCGTTCGATTTGACAGCGCTGTTTTTGTATTCGGCTTCAAGTTCCTCGCGTATCTGCTTGCGAAGCGCGGCTTCGTCGGGCGAGTCGGCGGCTTTTGCTTTGAGCGCCGCGATTTTCTTCTTGTTTTTCGCGTGCCGCACGGCAACTATGATTATCGTAACGATAAGAACGACGGCGAGCGCGAGCGTGAGAATTACCCACAAGCCCAACAAGTCTTGTATCCAGTCGCCGAAAACTTCCCAAAGCCATTGATTGAGCCTGCTCATTTTTTTCTCCGATTCGATTAGAGTTTATATGCGTATTATAGCACTAACAAAAAAGCGTGTCAATAGTTTTTTTTGCCCGTTCCCGTTAGGAGTTCCGTCGTGCTTTCAATGCTTGACACCGCCGTGCAAAAGGTTTATTCTATTAGGGAAATCATTCTTTCGAGAAACAAACGGTTTTAGCATATAGCGGAACGGAGGAAAAACAAAATGTTAAGAACGGTATCGTCGGAAAGCGTAACCGAAGGACACCCCGACAAGGTGTGCGATTATATTGCGGACTCTGTGCTCGACGCGGCGCTCGAAAAGGACGGCGACAGCAGAATAGCTTGCGAAGTGGCGTGCTCGACGGGACTTGTTGCGGTTTTGGGCGAATTCGATACCGCAACCGATTTTATCGACGTGCAGAAAATAGCGCGCGGCGCAATCGAGGAAGCGGGGTATACCGACCCCGAACTCGGGTTTTCAGCATCGGGTTGCGCGGTCATAAGCGCAATAAACGGGCAATCGCCCGACATTTCGCGCGGGGTGTTGAAACCTCTCGAACTGCGCGACGGGGGTAAAAACGACAAGTACGACGCTATCGGCGCGGGCGACCAGGGCATGATGTTCGGTTACGCCTGTTCCGAGACCGAAGAACTTATGCCGCTTCCGATAACGCTTGCGCACAAGCTGACCAAAGCGCTCGCCGCGGCGAGAAAGTCCAACGAACTGCCTTTTTTGCGTCCCGACGGCAAAGCGATGGTCGCGCTCGATTACGAGAACGGCGCGCCCGTCCGAGTTCGCTCCGTCGTAGTTTCCGCTCAGCATTCGCCGAGCGTCGACGAGCATAAACTCAAAGAGGGCGTTACGGAGTGCGTTATAAAACGCGTCGTGCCCGAAAATCTCCTGCGCGGCGCGGAAATACTTATAAATCCGACGGGGCGGTTCGTAGTGGGCGGACCTGCGGGCGATACAGGCGTTACCGGCAGAAAGATAATAGTCGATACGTACGGCGGCGCGATACCGCACGGCGGCGGCGCATTCTCGGGCAAGGACGCGTCCAAGGTCGACCGTTCGGCTTCGTACTATGCGCGCTATGTGTGCAAAAACCTCGTTGCGGCGGGGCTGTGCGAAAAGGTTATGCTTCAAGTCGGTTACGCAATAGGTAAGGCGCGCCCCGTGTCGCTTTTTGTAGACACTTTCGGTACCGGCGACGATGAAAAAGTAAAAGCGGCGGCTGAACGCGTGTTTGATTTCAGACCGGCGGCAATAATTGACAAACTCGGCTTGAAAGCGCCTATCTACAAAAAAACGACCAATTACGGACATTTCGGCAAAAAGGATTTGCCGTGGGAAAAGCTCGACGCGGTAGACGCTTTAAAAGCATAACGGCGGAACGTGTCGAAAGTATAAATCGAAAGAAAAGATATTAAGCGAAAATTCGGGTGGATAACGGTTTGGAACGGCTTACGGGCACAGTTGAAGAAATACGGTTTCGCAACGACGAAAACGGTTATACGGTGCTTGTCGCAGACGTGGACGGCGCGCCGGTTACGGTAGTCGGCACGCTTCCGCCGATAACGCCGGGAGACGTGCTGGAAGCGGACGGCGAGTTTACCGTACATCACAAGTTCGGCGCGCAGTTTAAATCGGCGCGCGCGTCAATCGCGCCGCCGGCGACGCCGTACGGAATAATCAAGTTTCTTTCCTCGGGACTGATAGAGGGCTGCGGCGAAAAAAACGCCGCGCGCATTGTCGAAAAATTCGGCGCGAAAACGGTGGAAATTTTCGAGAATGCGCCCGAACGGCTTTCCGAGGTCAAGGGTATAAGCAAAGCCAAAGCCGCCAAAATGGCGGAGTCGTTCGCGGCGCAGCGTTACCGCCGCGACGCCGTAATGTTTTTGACAGGCTACGGCATTACTGTCAATCTCGCGCTCAAACTGTGCGATATTTACGGCGCGGCTACCGTGTCGACCGTCAAGGCCAATCCGTACGTCCTGGTCGAGGGCGTGGACGGCGTAGGGTTTTTGACTGCGGATAAAATAGCGCGCTCGCTCGGCATCGGGGAAGATTCGCCGTTCCGCATGCGAGCCGGGATTTTGCATGCGCTTTCTTCGGCGTGCGAGAGAGAGGGCAATACTTATCTTCCGCGCGACGCGTTGAAAGCGGCGGCGCTCAAACTGCTCGGTTCGGACGACGAATCCGCCGCCGATAGGGCTATTGAGACGCTTCGCGTAGAGCGAAAGCTGGTTTCGCCTTTCGACGGCGCGGTGATGAGCGAGCGGTTTTACCGCACGGAAAAAGCCGCCGCAGTAAAACTCGTGAAACGCGTCGACGAGGCGGGCGAGACTTTTGCCGACGTCGACGGGCTAATAGACAGGTTTCAAAAAATCAACGGCATCGTTTTGCACGAAGCGCAGCGCGAGGCGGCGAAGAACGCGGTTTGTCACGGCGTGTCCGTCATTACCGGCGGACCGGGCACGGGCAAAACGACTATAATAAACTGTATACTTTTTATTCTCGACGCGCTCGGAAGCAAGAGTTTGCTTCTCGCGCCGACGGGAAGAGCCGCCAAGCGAATAACCGACGGTTGCGGCAGAGACGCGTTTACCATACACCGCGCGCTCATGTCGCTCGACGGGAACGATAAATTCGAGGAAAACGCAATAATAGTCGACGAGTTTTCCATGGTCGATATATTTTTGTTCCGCATGCTTCTCGATGCGGTGTCGGACGGCGCGCGGCTTATAGTGGTGGGAGACGCGGACCAGCTCCCGTCAGTCGGTTCGGGCAATGTTTTGCGCGACCTCATTGCGAGCGGTATTGCTCCCGTTACGCGGCTCAGCTATATTTACCGTCAGTCGGCGACAAGCAGAATAGCGGTCAGCGCGCACGCCATAAACGACGGAGTAGTTCCCGACCTGACCGCGCGCAACGGCGATTTCTTTTTCTTTCCGGTCAAAACGCCCGAGCGTATCGCCGACATGACGGTTGAACTTGCGACCGAGCGCATTACCTCCAAGTTCGGCATAGAGCCGTCGCGCATTCAGGTAATCGCCGCGCTCAAAAACGGCGTTGCGGGCGTGAACAGTCTGAATGCGCGGTTGCAACGCTCGCTCAACGGCGGGGACGTAAAAGAAATCGAAATAGGCGACGTCAAGTTCCGAGAGGGCGACCGCGTCATGCACACCGTCAATAATTATGAGCTCGACTGGACGCGCGGCGCGGTTTCGGGCGCCGGTGTGTTTAACGGGGATATAGGCGTCGTCGTTTCCATTATGCCGACGGGCGAGATAGAGGTGGAGTTCGAAGACGGACGGCGTGCGTTGTACGTCGGCGACACCAGACGCCAACTCATACTTTCGTACGCAGTTACAGTGCACAAGAGCCAAGGCTCGGAGTTCGACGCCGTTGTCATGCCCGTCGTAGGCGGCGCACCTGTAATGATGACGCGCAATCTTTTGTATACCGCAATTACTCGCGCAAAAAAGCTCGCCGTGCTCGTCGGCGAAGAGTACAATGTGCGGCGCATGGTCGATAATAATTACGTGGCGGAAAGATTTTCGGCGCTGGGGACGTTTATCGACGAAGCAAAAGCCGATATGCGGAAGCTGTTCGGAAATTGAAAGTGTAATAAAAATAGTTGTGCTTGCCTGCTTTTTTGCAAGACGTAATTGTATTCACATAATCGTTTTTTCTTGCCTACTTCTTTTTGCAAAACGCATTTGTATTCACATAATCGTTTTTTCTTGCCTACTTTTTTTTGCAAAACGTAATTGTATTCACATAATCGTTTTTTCTTGCTCGCTTTTTTTTGCAAAACGCATTTGTATTCACATAATCGTTTTTTCTTGCCTACTTTTTTTTGCAAAACGTAATTGTATTC
>CATLGX010000076.1 GCA_949948785.1 uncultured Christensenella sp.
GATGTACCAGCCGTCGAAAGTCATGAAACTCTCGGGCGGTATCGGGTCGGCAGGGCGTTTGAGCGTACGTCCGAAGCCGGAAGTTTGCACTGCGTCGCTTTCGTTTGCCAACGTGCCGCCGTTGGGGTCGAACGTAACGTTGACTTTGCTCTCGGCGGTATCGAGCGATATGTAAAGTTTATCGATAATAAGATTGTAATTGGCAAGCCACGCGTTGCTTCCTTCAACCGACGTCTTTTCGATTGCGCCTGTTTTGAGGTTTATATATCTGCCCGTAGTTGCGTCCTCGGGCTTGACGATATGCCCGACATACCTAAACGTGTACTCGCCCGTCTTGGGTATAATCAGATTAAGTTCTTTATCGTATATATTGCCGGCGTCAAACAGGTCTTGCGGGAATCGCTGTATTTCGGTAGGCGTTATCCAAATCGTTTTACTGCCTTCGCGCTTGCCCGTACTGCCTATCATCATCTGCTTGACTATCGAGCCTTCGGTAAGATTGACTGTCAGCGAAATATCGACGTATCCTTTCGGATATTTTACTTTATCCTTATCGAACACCGCCTCGCTGTACGTGCTTGCGTCGTCGGGGTCTACGGTGCTCGTATCGTTATTGACCTGCATTTTGGTCGTACGGCGCGGGTCCCACAGCTCGACGTTGTTTATTCGTCCGCCGAGGTAATAGCCCCAAGGCTCGCCGTAGCCCGGCTCGTAGCGCTGCCAATGGTTTGTATTGCTCGCGGTC
The DNA here is from genome assembly GCA_949948785.1 of uncultured Christensenella sp. GTDB lineage: Bacteria > Bacillota > Clostridia > Christensenellales > Pumilibacteraceae > Anaerocaecibacter. The sequence goes on from CATLGX010000076.1 coordinate 746, forward strand.
GCGGTCAGTCTGAACTTTGCCGGCTGTACTGTTTTAATCGTCAGTTCCATTGCGAAATACTGCTCTCCGCCGTCGGCAAAGAACAGAATGCAATAGACGCCGTTTTCGTAGTATTCGGCGACTTGATTATTTGAGGTGGAACCGTTTTGCACGACGTGGTTTATATCGGACAGTTTTCGAACGCCTTCAAGCCCGTACAGCCGCGGCGAAAAATCCGCGTCGCCGCCTGCGAGCGAACCGTCGGCGTTTGTCTTTTTGCGCGTGAGCGTTATCGATTCGACGTCGACTGCGGATAAATCCGTGCCGTCCTCGGCTTCGACCGAAAAAATGACAAACGCTATCGAGTTGTCGGACGCGCCGTCGCCGTTTCTGCGGCTGATGCACACGTTGTTGCTGTAAGCGTAACCGTTTTCCGCGGTCGTCGCGCCGATAAAACTGCGCACCTCCATATCTTCGCTGCCGTCGCCGCCCGAAACCGTTACGGTAATGCACGGGGGCTGCAGGTGTATCGATTCTTTGAGGGTCAACAGTTTATTGGTGGTGCTGCCGGGCGCAGTGGTCGTGCCCTTTACCAGCTCTATGTAGTGCAACTCGCCGTCGGCGTAATTTGCCGCGAACTCGGAAAAGACTATCGTGCCCGTTTGATATGTCGTCGTGTCCGCTTTCATGTTGAATATAACGGACAGCTTTGCGGTAGCAGTATCCTCTGCCACGCCGGAAAAGTCGAAATACGTAATATTGCTCTCGCTCGAAGAGTTGCCCGCGCCTTGGACCACTACGCCGGGCCAATTGTCGATTGCCGAAAATCCCGAGCCGTCGAAATGCGACGAGCCGCGCCATACATACGCGTTTAGCGTCCATTCCGATAAAGCGAGCCGTATCGTGCCGCCGCAGTATTCGATTTCGAGACGATTGTAATATGTATTGTCGGCGTACAACGTGAGATTCGTATGCGCGCCCGTCGTATTGTTGAGTTTTAAATAAAAATTGTAAAGCGCGTCGCATTTCGCGGTAAACACGCCGTCAGTTATAGTTCCGCACCAGCCCGAATTATCGTCGCCGATTGTCTCGACGATTTTTGTCGAACCTTTATAAAAAGCTATGTTCTCGCCCGCGGCAAGGCGCAGACCGTTGAGCGCATACTGTATGTTTCCGTTGTTATATCCCTTTGTCATCGGGTAATAATATGCCGTACTGCCGTTTTGCATTACCGCATAATACGTACTCTCGTCGGGTGTTTCGCCGCTCGTCGAAGCCGCGGGATATTCGACATAGAACTGCCCGATATTGCCCGATACTTCGGCGGACGCGTCGCCGCCGCTCCATTGCGCGTAAGACACCGAAAAGCACGCAACAAACAATATCGCCGCGAGAACAAGGGCTGAAATTATGACAATTTTAAACCGTCGTATTCCCGTCATTTCCCCTATCGCCTTTTACAGATAGAGCTATTATATCACCGCTGTGCGGCTTTGTCAATGCCCGTTTGAAAAATATATCAAACAGTTTTTATGACGGAACGCGCAAAATATTTGCGCAAGCGCTTGCTCTTTCGGCGCGCGGAGTGATATACTTAACGTATGACCAATCTCGAACTCATGAGAATTTCGGATAACGACGGCGAGGACGCTTTCGAACAGGACGATTTTATTCAGCACGTAAAATCTTCCAAAGAAAAATACGACGATTTCTATGACGATGTCAAACAGCCCTCGCGCTATATCAAAGAAGACTGGTAACAGGCACAGCCTGTTTCTGTCGTGTGTTTACTGCCGTTAAAATTGTTCTGTTACACCCGACCAAGCACAGCGCGGATTTCTATCGCAGGCACTGCCTGTTTCTGTCGCAGGCACAACCTGTTTCTGTCGTGTGTTTACTGCGGTGGGATATTGATTGTTTCACCCGAATAGTAATGTTTCATTACTTCGCCTCTCACCCACTCCGTCGGGATTGACAGCCACAGGCTGTTTCTATCGCAGGCACTGCCTGTGGCTGTCGTGTATTTACTGCCGTTAAAATTGTTTTGTTACACCCGACCAAGCACAGCGCGGATTTCTGTCGCAGGCACAACCTGTTTCTGTCGTGTGTTTACTGCGGTGGGATATTGATTGTTTCACCCGAATAGTAATGTTTCATTACTTCGCCGCGCGCCCCCTCCAATAGGACGGGGGTGGTTCTTTTACTTTGTGAATTTGTAATTTTAGATTCGTAATTTTCGTTTATTCCGCGAAAATTTTTCTATAAGCCGCAATATTAAATGAGTGTCGCAAACCACATCCGTCGCGCTCCGCGAGCCGCACAGCAACAGAAAGATAGAATACGGGCTTGCGCCCCGGATTCTTCGCTGACGCTCAGAATGACAAGAGAAAAACTCATATACCTACATTAGCTATTTCTACCGCGATTTTTATTTAGATAAAATGAAAAATAAAAGATAAAAATTGCGAATACTCAAAAGCCCGCTTTCGGCGGGCTTTTGCTTTATTGTCAAAGTGCTCTTATGCTTGTAATCGGTGGCTTGCGCGAATATATGCCCACCGGTATTACGGTGGCTATCAGCGCTGTAACAAACGCGATACCGAACACGCACAGGACGGAAAGCGGTCCGAATACGAACAAGCTTGCGCTCATGCCGGCCTCTTCCAATATTATATTATTGAGAAGTATACACAGTCCGAACGTGCCTATTGCGGAAACGGCGAAACATATCAGCGCGATTATAAACGCTTCCGAAACGAATATCTTAAACACGTCTACAGTTCTTGCGCCGATAGCACGGAGAATACCTATATCCTTCTTCTTGGCAGTAATAGACGCCGAAATAAAGTTGAACATCAACAGGAACGCGAACAGCGCGAGCACCGAGCCGGCTATTATAAATCCCATTTCCAACATGTCCGCGGTTTCGACAACGGTATCGAGTTGCTCCAACACCGCATTCTTTATCTTAACCGCCGAGTCGTCGCGCTGTTTTGCGCCCGACATGCCGAGCAATTTTTCTATAAGCGCTCTCGACCCGTCATACGGAATAAGAATATTATCGATATATGCGCCCTCGGGTTCTTCGTACTTGGTGGACTCGGAGACTGTATTGCCGTCCTGCCGCTTGTTATAAAACGTGGCGTAAAGGTCGTCGCCCAAGTAACAGCTGTAATCGGCGTGCTCGAAATAGTATGCGCAGATATTAACGGGCGTGTCGCTCGTAGTGTTGTTATAAATCACGAACGACACCGTTATTCCCAATTCGTCGAACACTTGCGCTATGGCGGATATTCCGTTCGCGCGCTCTTCGCGCGACGGCTCGTCATCGTAATGCACTAAATTGTAGAGGATTTGCATAGGCGCGGCGTTATCTCTCGCGGCGTTCAATCCCTCTGTCCATTGTTGATACGTATAATCGTCGCCAACGTCGGGTTCGGGATTTTCGGCGCGGTATTGCGCTTCCGCCGCGGCTTGCATTCTCTCTGCGATTTCCGCATACGCATTTTTATAAGTTTCCGTAGACTCGTTTTCGTTCTCGCTGTTCTCGAACTGTCCGACGAAACTCCGCATGACGCCATAATAGTAACATATAAGGTTGTAACTGCTTATAGCCGCCTCGCCGTTTCCTATCGACTCTTTTTGCGCACCGTCAAGCCCGTATATTTTCAACGTCTTGCCGCTGTACGGCGAAAACCTGCCGAACTGTATATTCGAATAGTCGCTTTCGTTGACATCGGGCATATTTGCTTTGACGCGTATAGACGCACGGTCTGCGCTTTCTTTAAAGTACGCATAGTTATAGTCGGTATAATCGCCGTCGTCCGACGCTTGACGGAATATGTTTTCGGTAACCGCCGCCGTCATATACAGTCCGCTTTCCCGTTCCGTGTCCCAGGTATACGAAGAAAATCCGATATTTGAGGGTTGTTCGTTCTTATCCGCCGCTTGCTTCATGGATTTATAGTCGGCGGGAACTTCCGAGCCCTTGAATACGCCGACTATTTTAAACTCGCCCTCGTTGAGCTTAGCTACAACGGGTTTGGACGTCGAATACAAAACGTCCTCGTACGAGTTTAACGTGAGCTTGGTGTTGCTTTCGCCGTATACGAATTTACTGCCCTGCGCCGAAAACGCGTCGAACATAAAATCGGTGATTGCGACCTCGTCGTCGCTTGCGGGAAGTCTGCCCGCCAAAATTTTAAGCTTGTCGCTTGCGGGAACAAGCCCCGACAGGCTGTTTGAATAGAACGACTGAGCGAATCCGCTTAGACTGAAATTGGATATGCCGGAATTGTACCGCACCATCGGTATCGCGTCGCCGTAGCTCTCGACGAATTTTTGATATTCCTGCTCGGTAAACTTGGTATCCCTGTCATACGTGTACGAATCGTTGTCGAACCTTTCGGTAACGTAATATATTTTGCCCATCGAAATATAGTTGATATTGGAATCGGCAAACGTTTGCACCTTTACTTCTTTTTCGTCAAACAGCATGAGCGTGGACGTAAGACCGAAAAGAATAAAGGCGATTACCGACAGAAGAATCGTAAAAACAAGCCTAACGGGTTTTGTCTTTAAGCTTCCCGCGCCCATTTTTACCGCGTGCTTTATCGGCAGATGCGAACGGATGAGCTTTTGCGGCTCGTACTGCTTTGGCGCAGGCTGCTGCTTTATGTTCTCGAACGAGCCGACGCTTATCTCGGGACGGTCGTCCTTGAACTGCGCTATTTTTTCGCGCGATGTGGATATGACCGCCGTGCCGCCCGACTTAGTCAAAAAGTCGCGTATGCTCGCAAGCTCCGCGTCGGTTATTTGCGCGCCGTTGCTCACGCAAACGGTATCCGTGCCGTAAAAGCGCACGTTTTTGATGCCGTCGCCCTCCGCAACACGCGTTTGGTCGGAAATTATCTTGCCGTCTTTAAGCTCGATAATGCGGTCGCCGTACTGCTCCGCAAAATCGCGGTCATGAGAAATCACTATAACCAGCTTATTTTCGGAAAGCTTTTTGAGCGTATCGAAAACCTGCTGACCGGTTTTGCTGTCCAGCGCGCCGGTAGGCTCGTCCGCCATGATTATTTCCGGTTCTTTGACGAGCGCGCGCGCAATCGCCACGCGCTGTTTCTGACCGCCCGAAAGCGTATTCGGCTTGCGCGAAGCAAAGTCGGTAATGTCCACGTCGGCGAGAATTCTGTTTATAACGTTCTTGTCGGGCTTTTTGTTTTGCAACTCCAAAGCGAGCGCAATGTTCTGCTCTACGGTAAACTCGTCGAGAATATTGTATTCCTGAAAGACAAAGCCGACGTAAGTATTGCGATAGCTGTCGAAGTCCTGTACCGAAAAATCCTTACTGCTTTTGCCCTTTATGATTATTTCGCCTGAATCCATGCGGTCAAGTCCGCCGCACACGTTGAGCAGCGTCGATTTACCGCTGCCCGATTTACCGAGTATAAACACCATACCCCTTTCGGGAAAATTTAGCGACACGTCGTCCAAAGCCTTGGTGATTGCGCCATTTTTGGTCTTATACTCCTTTTTCAAATTCTTTACTTCTAACATTAGCTCTCCCGTCGATTGCGTACACGTGTTCTATGTAATACACGTGTATATTATATAACCGGACATATTCAAAGTCAATATATTGCAATTAAACGCCGACTGTTAGTATAAACGAATCGGCTATTGCGGAAGTCTGCACACTAACGGAACGTAGTAGCCCGTGCGGCGCGTTGTGCACGGATTCTCGCTAACCATAACAAGAACGGTAGCACGGTTGATGTCATTCATAAGACTGTGAGAAATCTATGGCGCAAACCGCAATTTTTCACTATTCACTATTCACCGCCCCGCCCGCAAGCGGGCGCCCCTACGTCGGTAGCGGCGTGCATAGCCGGGTTCTGTCGCAGCCACAGGCTGTTTCTGTCGTGTGTTTACTGCCGTTAAAATTGTTCTGTTACACCCGACCAAGCACAGCTTGGATTTCTGTCGTGTGTGAACTGCGATGGGATATTGATTGTTTCACCCGAATAGTAATATTTCATTACTTCACCTCTCGCCCCCTCCGTCGGGATTGACAGCCACAGGCTGTTTCTGTCGTGTATTTACTGCCGTTAAAATTGTTCTGTTACACCCCACCAAG
>CATLGX010000077.1 GCA_949948785.1 uncultured Christensenella sp.
TATACCGTTCGATGACTCTGAAAAACTCCGTCGAAATCACACAACGATATACTGTCGTCGAATATGTCCGCACATACGAAAAGCTCCGCTGCGCCGAGCGAAATTTTTCCGCGATTATCGGCGGTTGCCGTTACGTTGCGGGTTTTCAACGCATTTTCTCGGCGCGTCGTCTCGCCTCCGAAATAAACGCCGTCGCCGCCGCAAAGCCGCGGAGCAAATTTTTCACCCGAAATATCGCTTATGGCCGCGCATATAGAATACAGAGTCTGCGCAAGCTCCGCGGAACGTTCCTTGCGCTCGGCTCTCGCGTCGTTCGGAACAATACCGTTATCGGCAAACAGTTTTTCGGCGGTAGAATCGTCTCCCAATCCGTACATAAGTCCGCACACATAATCAGCAGACGATAACATATCGAGCGCGGCGGCGTTTTGTTTGCCGTCGTTTACTCCGCGTGCAAATTCCGCGTTGCAACGCTCTCCTTCCTCTGCGGCACGCACGAACATTGCGCACAAACAGAAGAAGAGCATTGTCGTAAGAAGTTTATCCTCGCACTCGTCGAGCGTTACGTATTCGCAAAACAAACTTTTTGCACGACCGTAAAATTCCGCGTCGAAACTGCCGTGCGTCGCACCCGAAAAAAGATTGCAAAACGCAAAAATACGCGGAACGCCTCCGACATGACCGAGTTTGGCTGATGCGGAAAGCTCATTGCGGCACTTGTCCGCAGCCGTTCTCAACAGCCCGCAACCATCTGACAATATTGACTCCCACAGCTCACCCCGCTCTTCGCCGCCGAGTTCAAACCGTGCCAAAAGATTTTCAAGTCTGCGCAACAACCGCGAATAAGCAATACCGTTGCCGCGTTCCGTCGAAACGCAAGACTTGGCAAGCTCTCTTACCGAAAACATCACGGCGGACGGTGAAAGTCGCGCACCCGAGTAAAACGCAGGCTCTTTTGCCGACGTCGCGATTTTAATAATAAAAACGCCGACAACAACGAGTATCGGCAATACGGACAGAAACATCATATCCGAATTATTGCCATTCGCCGCCGCGTTTACTCTCGAATATTTCCGCACAAAAAAAATCGGCTTGCGCCGATTATCTTGTTTTTTATTTCTCTTTAATCTTGGCGGCTTTGCCGGAAAGGTTGCGCAAGTAATAAAGTTTTGCGCGGCGAACTTTGCCGTGCTTTACAACTTCTATATTGGTAATGCGCGGAGAATGAAGCGGGAACGTACGCTCGATGCCTACGCCGAACGAAACGCGGCGCACCGTAAACGTCTCGTTGACGGAGCCGTTTTTGCGCGCGATAACAATGCCTTCGTACGCCTGAATACGCTCGCGGTTGCCCTCTTTGACCTTAACGGAAACACGCACCGTATCGCCCACATTGAACTGCGGAACGTCGGGCTTCATATATTCCTTTTCGATTTCGGCGATAATGTTGCTCATGAACAGCCTCCTATGCTTGCAAAAACTCCGCACACACCCCTAAACAGTGAAATTGCGAAGTCAAATCACAATATTTCTTGATAATTATATCACATAGATTTTATCATGGCAAGCATTTTCGCATATGTTTTTTATAAAATTCAACTCTTTTTTCGCTGTTGTTCGACAGTTCTGTTTTTAAGCTGACCGCACGCTCCGGCAACGTCCGACCCCATAGACCGACGCACCGTAGCGGATATGCCTGCGCCGTGCAGTTTATCGCAAAACGCGTAAGCGTGTTTTTTCGAGCACGGCTTCAAATCGCAGCCGTCCGTCGGATTGAGCGGAATGAGGTTGACATGACAACATAAACCTTTAAGCAGTTTTTTCAGCTCGGAAATGTCGCCGTCCGTGTCGTTGAATCCGTCTATCAAAATGTATTCTATAACGACGCGCCTGCGCGTTTTATCGAAAAATTCGCGCATCGCGCCTATGATTTCGCGCACGGTATACGAGTTTGCCACACGCATTATTTTCTTGCGCTTTTCATCCGTCGCGGCGTGCAAAGACAATGAAAGCGTACCGGTAAAACCGTCGTCGGCGAGTTTTATAATCTTATCGGGTATTCCGCACGTCGAAACGGAAACCGAACGCATTCCGATATTGAGGCTTTTCGGCGACGTTATCATGCGAATAAACTTAATTGTATTATCGTAGTTGGCGAGCGGAGAACCGCTGCCCATCATTACGATTTTTCGCACTCCCCCGTCGTCTTTTTTATCGCGGGCAATATACAGCGCCTGCGCAAGGATTTCGCCTGCCGACAGGTTGCGCTTTAATCCGTAATATCCCGACGCGCAAAATACGCAGCCCATAGCGCAACCGACCTGACACGATACGCAAACGCTGTTGCCGTATCCGTGAGGCAAAAACACCGATTCCACGAGGTCTCCGTCCTGCGTCTCAAACAGATACCGAACCGCGCCGTCGCTCGACTCCACACGCGTTCGTTCGGTAAGCGGGCGGTCGCAGTAAGCGTTTTCGAGCGTCGCCGTACACCGCTTCGGAAGGTCCGTGAACATCTCGAATCCGTCGTATGCCGCAATATGTTTGGCAAGCTGGTCGGCACGGTATTTCGGCTCGCCCGACTGTTTTACAAGAGTTTCGAGCTCACAGTAGCTCAAATCGCATAACGGGGTTTTCACGAGCGCTTAAACCTCGCTATATAAAACCCGTCGCAACCGTCGGTGTCGGGCATGAACTTGGTTTCGTCTATTACCGAAAACTCGGGGTGGTCAGCTATAAACCCTTGCGTTATACTCTCGTTTTCGCATTTTAAAATCGAACATGTCGAGTAGCACAGCACGCCGTCGCGCTTTATGTATTTACATGCGGCGTCGAGAATTTTAGTCTGCAAACGATTGAGCGCCGAAAGGTCGGAGGGTTTTCTGCGAAGCAGAATGTCGGGCTTTGCGCGAAGCGTGCCCGTTCCGCTGCACGGACAGTCGGCAATTACCAAATCGAACGCGCCGTCGAATTCTTTATTATACACTGTCGCGTCGTTTAATTTCGCATCTATTTTTGCGCCGTACTTTTTTGCATAACCGCGCATTAAGTCGAGCTTATGCGGATATATATCGCACGCCGTTATTTTGAAGTCGCCAAGCTCGTACAGATAAACCGATTTGCCGCCTGGCGCGGCGCACAAGTCGAGAGCGCGGCCGCCGACGATTCCGTCCGCATATTTTCTGACCGCTTTTACTGATGAAAGCGACTGCACGGCGTATGTTCCGCTCGGGAATTTTTCGAGCGCGGTCTTGTCGCAATAACAACCGTATTCCGTGCGCTTACAAAGTCTCGCCGCCGCCGCGAACTGTTCTTTCGAGATTCTGCCCTTTACGGGGCGTATATGCGTTTCGCTCGGCAGTTCCGCATCGAGAATACGTGCGGCGCGCGTTTCGGAATAGTCGCTTATCAACAGTTTGCACAGCCATTCCGGCGTGCAGTGGTCATAAGAAAACTTTTCAAGCATGCTCTTGAATCGTGGAGAAAAACCTATGGACTTTTTCAACACGGCGTTGATAAATCCGCTGTACACGCCGCCTATCGATTTGGAAAGTTCGACTGTTCTGTTTACGGCGGCATAATCGGGCATATCGGCATAAGCCACATAATAAAGCCCCATTTTTAACAGCACTTCCGCATTTTTTTGCGGCGGGCGGTCGCACAATTCGGATATTAGTTTTTCCAACCTGATGTTTTTATCGAGAACGCCGTAAAACGCGCTTGTAACGAACGGGTGCGAACGTGCGTCTTTGAGCTTTTTAAGCGCGGCGGTTATTGCGCGCGCACAGTATGCGCCCTCGCAGAATACATCGTAGAGCGCGTCGTAGACCGCTCTGTCTATTTGTTTATCGGCATACGCCGCGCCGCGGGCGGACGAATTTTTATTATTTTCCACAGATTGTACCTACCGCGAATTTTTTGCCGCGCAAAAACTCGGCAATGTCGAGCGCGCGCTTTGACGGCGCTTGAATTTTCGTAACTTGCAAACAGCCGTCGGCGCAAGCGATTATAAGTTTGTCGTCGCAACGAACAATCTCGCCCGCCGCGCCCGAACGATATTCTTCATCGCACACCGCCGCGGAATACAGTTTATACTGTTCGCCGCATATAGTTGTTTTTGCACAAGGCACGGGAGAAAGCGAACGAATCCTATCAACGACTTTTCTTGCCGACGAATCGAAATCTATAATCTGCTCGTATTTTTTTATCGTACGGCAATGCGTAGCTTTTGCGTCATCCTGTTTTATCGGAACGATGTTCGAAAATCCGTCGAGCGTTTCGATAAGCAGTTTTGCTCCAATTTCGGCAAGCCGCGCCGTAAGCTCGCCCGCATTTTCATCCTCGCCTATTTCCGTTTCCGCAACGGACAAAATATCGCCGCTGTCCAAGCTGAGCGCCGTCTGCATCACAGTAACGCCCGTTTTCTTTTGCCCGTCGGCAATTGCGGCGGCTATCGGAGACGCGCCGCGGTATTTGGGAAGCAGTGAAGCATGGACGTTTATTACGCCGTGCGGAAACGCGTCGAGTACGGCTTGGGTCAGTATTTGACCGTATGCGGCGGTAACTGCAATATCGGCGCCGAACGAAACCAGTTCGTCTATGTGGTCCCGAATTTTTTCGGGCTGAAACACTCCGATTCCCGCGGCGATTGCCGCGAGTTTGACTGCACCTGCTTCGCTCTTGCCGTGCTTAACGGCGCGGTCGGGCTGAGTTACAACGCCAACCACATCGTGCGAACTCTCAATCAATGCGTTCAGACTCGGCACGGCGAACTCAGGCGTGCCCATAAAAAGTACTTTCATATACTTACTTCTTTATCGACTTATCGGTGAACAATATGCCGTCGAGATGGTCTATCTCGTGGCAATAGCACGACGCTTCGAAATTACTCGCTTTTAACACGATTGGATTACCGTAACGGTCGAACGCTTCGACTACGACATGCCGAGGACGCTCAACTTTTTCGTGGATGCGCGGTATGGAAAGACAGCCTTCCGCCGCAACGCGTCTGCCTTTCTGCATTACGATTTTTGGATTGACAGCCTCGATAATAGTATTTCCGCCGTCAAACGTCGCTACGAAAACGCGCTTCAACACACCCACTTGCGGCGCGGCAAGCCCTGCGCCGTCCGCATAAATAAGCGTATCGCGCATATCGTCCAGAAGCTGAGCCAGCTTATCGTCGAACTCGGTAACGGGCTTGCTTATTTGACGAAGCGTGTCGTCGCCTACTTGATAAATGTTTCTTCTTGCCATAATATCACCTCTTAGCTTAGGTCGTTCGGATTGATTTCCGTAAAAAACTTTACTTTCGGATAAACCGCCGCAAACTTGTCGGCTATTGCGTAAACACGGTTACGCAAGTCGTCGAGATTAGGTTTTACGCGCATCAATATCTGCATTCGGTATTTTGTCTGTATTCTACGTTTGGGCGAACGCATGGCGTTCAGATAAATAAAATCGTCGGGACGAGCTTTGGCAAGCTCTCTCATTTCGCCCATGGCGTCCCGCGTCGCGTCGAGCGCGTCGCCCTCGTTTTCGCTGCTTACGAGCACGCGCAAAATCTCGGAAAACGGCGGAAACGACGTCGTCTGCATCAGATTGATTTCTTTCGCGTAAAAGCCGCGGTAGTCGTAAGCACGAGCAAAGCCGTACACGTAATGATTGGGCGTATACGTCTGCAAAATCACGCGACCGACTTTATTCTCGCGGCCTGCGCGCCCTGCCACTTGCGTAATAAGCTGAAAAGTGCGCTCGACCGCTCTGTAATCGGAAAAATGCAAGCTCATATCGGCGTCGAGTATTCCGACAAGCGTAACGTTGGCGAAATCGTGTCCTTTGGCTACCATTTGCGTGCCGACGAGAATATCGGCATTGCCGCTTGCGAACGAGTTTAAAAGATTGAGATGCGCGTCTTTGGTGCGCGTCGTATCGTTGTCCATGCGAATAACGCGAGCCGACGGAAACATCGAGTTTATATTTTCAACAACTCGTTCGGTGCCCATAAAGCCTTGCTTAATATGCTCGCTTTTACAAGCGGGACATATGTCGAGCATGGAGTAACGACGTTGGCAGTAGTGGCATTTCAGCACATTTTCGTCCTTGTGATACACCAACGAAACGTCGCAGTCTTCGCATTTTGCAACATATCCGCACTTCTTGCACATTACGAAAGAACTGTACCCGCGGCGGTTGATAAAAAGTATTGCCTGATTGCCGTCTTTCAAGCACTCGTCAAGCGCAGAGACAAGCCGAGCGGAAAACATGCCGTTATTGCCGTATACAGCCTCGTTGCACATATTGACAAGCTCGATTTCGGGCATTTCGCGCTTATTTATGCGCTCGGGAAGTTCCGCAAGCGTATAGGCGCTTCGCTCCGCCTCGAAAAAGCTCTCGATAGACGGCGTAGCCGAACCCATAACGACTTTTGCGCCGTTATACTTCGCACGAAAAATCGCAACGTCGCGAGTATTGTATCGAGGATTTGATTCCGATATGTACGACGTATCGTGCTCTTCGTCGATTACAATCAGCCCGACGTCCGTAAGCGGCGCGAATATCGCGGAACGCGCGCCGACGGCAACTCGCGCTTTGCCTGTCAAAAGCCGCCGCCACTCGTCAAACCGTTCGCCGTCGCCAAGCCCCGAGTGCAACAGCGCAACGTCGTCTCCGAATCTTGCGCGAAAAATACGCATAACCTGCGGCGTGAGAGAAATTTCGGGAACCAGCATTATCGCGGTCTTGCCAGATTCGAGCGTTTTTTCGATACAGTCGAGATAAACTTCGGTCTTGCCGCTTCCGGTTACGCCGAACAGCAAAGCAGGTTTATCGCTCGTCATAATCGTGC
>CATLGX010000078.1 GCA_949948785.1 uncultured Christensenella sp.
GCTTTTCTTTCGGGCAAGAACGATACCGTCGGTATAGACTGCGTCGCGATGTGCGTCAATGATATAATATGTCAGGGCGCAAAGCCGTTGCTTTTTCTCGATTACATAGCGACGGGCAGAATAAAGCCCGACACTGTGGCAGACGTGGTAAAAGGCGTTGCCGAGGGCTGCCGACAGGCCGGTTGCGCACTCGTCGGCGGCGAAACGGCGGAAATGCCGAGCATGTATGCGCCGGGCGAGTACGACCTTGCCGGGTTTTCGGTCGGTATCGTAAAGCGCGACAGGATAATCAACGGCTCGCGTATAGAGCCGGACTGCGCGCTTGTCGGCTTGGCGTCGAGCGGAATACACAGCAACGGATTTTCGCTTGTGCGGCGGCTTTTGGGCGAGGACGTGGAAGCGCTCGACAAAGACATGTCGCTCGGCAAGCGTTCGCTTCTCGACGAGATTTTGACGCCCACGCATATATACGTGAAGAGCGTGCTCGCGCTCGCCGAAAAGTTCGATATTCTCGGGCTTGCAAATATTACGGGCGGCGGATTTATCGAGAATATTCCGCGCATGTTCCCGAACGGCATAGGTTGCCGCGTGGATATTAAATCGTATCCGCGTCCCGCGGTGTTCGAGCTTCTTTCGGAACGTTCGCGGCTGTCCGTAAACGAGATATACAACACTTTCAATATGGGAATAGGCATGGTCGCGTGCGTCAAGCCCGACGTCGCCGACAGCTTTGTAAAGGCGGCGGAAGCGCTGGGCGAGCGCGCGTACGTGATAGGCGAAACGGTAAGCGGCGAGGGCGTGATACTGTGAAAAACATCGCAGTGATGTTTTCGGGCAACGGCACCGATTTTCAGGCGCTCATCGACGGAGAACGCGCGGGCGCGTTCGACGGAAAAATCGTCGTCGCGGTGTCGAGCAACGCCGAGGCGTACGGCATCGAACGCGCAAAAGCCGCGGGCATAGATTGCTATGTCTGCCGCAAAATCGATTATGCCGACGAAACGGCGCGCGACCGCGCGGTCGTGGACATTTTTGCGCGGTACAAAGTCGAACTTGTCGTTCTCGCGGGCTATCTCGGAATATTGACCGCGCCGCTTCTCGACAAGTATCCGCGCGCCGTGATAAACATACATCCCGCGCTGCTTCCTAAGTTCGGCGGCAAGGGCATGTACGGACTGAACGTCCATAAAGCGGTTATCGCGGCGGGCGAGAAAAAGAGCGGTGCGACCGTGCATTACGTCGAAGGCGATACGGATACGGGCGAGATAATTATGCAGCGCGCGCTCGACGTTAAAAATGACGATACGCCCGAATCCTTGCAAAAACGCATACTCGACGAGATAGAACATCCTCTGCTCGTCGAAGCGGTGGCAAAGCTCACCGAGTAACGAGTGTCGGCAGTTAGCCGCTCCTGCGCATCGCGGCGCAGTTCCGTTGTGCGGCGGAGCAGTGCGAAAACGCAAAACTCGCTTAGCCCTTCGCGGAAGCGGAGACGAAAAGCGGCGACGCGAAACATAAATTAAAAAAGACAGTCAAAAGGAGTACTTATAAATATGAAAAGACGCGCACTTATAAGCGTAAGCGACAAGACGGGCGTAATCGAGTTCGCAAAAGGGCTTGAAAAGCTCGATTTCGAGATTGTCTCGACGGGCGGTACGCTCAAAGCGTTGCGGGACGCAGGCGTTCAAGCCGTTTCGATAACCGACGTTACGGGATTCCGCGAATGCCTCGACGGCAGAGTCAAGACCCTCCATCCCGCGGTGCATGCCGGACTTTTGGCGCGCCGCGACCTTAAAGAGCATATGGAACAGCTTGCGGAAATGGGCTACGGCACCATAGACGTAGTCGCCGTCAATCTTTACCCGTTCAAAGCGACGATACAAAAACCCGGCGTTACGCTCGAAGAGGCGATAGAGAATATCGACATCGGCGGTCCGACTATGTTGCGTTCCGCCGCCAAAAACTATAACGGCGTTCTTGTAGTGTGCGAACCGCAGGACTATGCGGAAGTGCTCGAACGCATTGCTAACGGCACGGACGACCAAACGTTTAGGCTCGGGCTTTCGTACAAAGTATACCGCCACACCGCGGCGTACGACAGCCTTATTGCCGCGTACATGCAAAAACTTTTGGGCATCGAATATCCCGAACATATCACTTTCGCGTACGATAAGGCGCAAGACCTGCGTTACGGCGAAAACCCGCAACAGTCGGCGGTGTTCTACCGCGAACTTCTTCCGAGAACGGGTGCGCTTACGGGCGCGGAACAGCTCTGGGGCAAGGAACTTTCTTACAACAATATCAACGACGCCAACGGCGCGCTCGAACTGCTCAAAGAATATGCGGGACAGCCCGCAGTCGTCGCTTGCAAACACGCCAATCCCTGCGGTGTAGGCACGGGCAAAACCGTTCACGAAGCGTATATGCGCGCGTACGAGTCCGACCCCGTGTCGGTGTTCGGCGGCATACTCGCAATCAACGGCACGGTCGATAAGGCGACCGCCGAAGAAATCAACAAGATATTCATCGAGATAGTTATGGCGTCCGACTACACGAAAGACGCGCTCGAAGTGCTCGAAGGCAAGAAGAATATCCGACTGCTCAAAATATCCGATATTACCGCGCCGCGCGCCGACGATTCTTACGACATGAAAAAGGTGTACGGCGGTTTGCTCGTTCAGCGTTACGACTCCACGCTTATCGAAAACGAGGATATGAACGTGTTTTCGAGAAAAGCGGAAGTCAAGACCGAAACGACGCCGAGCGGCAAGGTCAAAACCACGTACGGCACAGGCGTCGTAACCAAGCGCAAACCGACAAAGGAAGAAATCGACGCTTTGATGTTCAACTGGAAAGTAGTCAAGCACACCAAATCCAACGCGATAGTTATCGGCAAGCAGAGCAGAACTACGGGCATCGGCATGGGACAGACAAACCGTATCTGGGCGGCGCAACAGGCGATTGAACACGCCGGCGACGAGGCGAAAGGTTCGGTAATGGCGTCCGACGCGTTCTTCCCCTTCGACGACGTTGCAAAAGTCGCCGCCGCCGCGGGTATCACGGCTATAATTCAGCCGGGCGGCTCGATACGCGACGACGATTCCGTCAAAGCCTGCGACGAGGCGGGGATTGCCATGGTGTTTGTTGGAGACAGACATTTCAAACATTGACGGCGGCATATCCATCGCGTGATACGGCTGTGTGCGTCGACGGCAAGCGGACGAAAAAGGCTTTCCCGTGTGGTAAGCTGTCAATGCCGTAAGGGTGTTGACCGCTGAGGTCGGCGATGCGAAGTTTTTTCCCGGCGCACGGGGAGCGAGATAACACGAAATAACTGCGGAAGTTGCGGGGCAGAGCAGTATCGCCGAAAGCAATCTCTTCGGGCGCAAAAGAAGCGCGCCGAATAAAGAGTCTATACGCGACAGTAAAATATGAAAATAACAAAACAACAAATCGGCAAAGTGCCGCAAAACAGGATTGACATGAAAAACATAACTCAGGCAAAGGACGACGTGTTGGTCGTCGGCGGCGGCGGACGCGAGCACGCGATAGTGTGGACGCTTAAAAAATCCGACCGTATCGGCAAGATTTACGGCGCGCCCGGAAACGCGGGCATGGGCGTAATCGAGACGGGACTTGCCGCAACCGACGTCGACGGCATAACGGCATTCGCGGTTTCTCATCCCGAAATCAAGATGACTATAGTCGCGCCCGACGACCCGCTCGCTATGGGGCTTGTCGACAAGCTCGAAAGCGCGGGCGTTCGCGCGTTCGGTCCGAAAAGGGCGGCGGCGAAACTCGAATGGTCCAAGGCGTACGCCAAAGATTTTATGACGCGTTACGGCATACCTACTGCGGAATTTGCGACGTTTACCGACGCGGCGGCGGCGCATGCGTACGTCGATAAGTGCGGTATACCCGTCGTTTTAAAGGCGGACGGGCTTGCGCTCGGCAAGGGCGTGTTGATTTGCGAGACGCGCGAGGCGGCGCACGCGGGCGTCGATGAAATAATGACGGATAAAAAGTTCGGCAACGCGGGAAGCTCGCTTGTAGCCGAGCAGTGTTTGACGGGCTACGAAGTATCGCTTTTGGCGTTTGTAGACGGTAAAAACTACTCGCTCATGCCGACGTCGTGCGACCACAAACGCGCGCTCGACGGCGATAAAGGGCTGAACACGGGCGGCATGGGCGCGTACAGTCCCTGTCCGAAATTCACGCGGGAGCTTCTTGCGCTCGCGGAACGCACGGTTGTAAAACCGACCGTGGACGGCATGATAAAAGAGGGCGCGCCGTTTAAAGGCGTGCTGTATTTCGGACTGATGGTCAAAGCGGACAACAGCGAAGTAAAGGTTCTCGAATATAATGCGAGATTCGGCGACCCCGAAACGCAGAGCGTGCTTCCTCTTCTCGAAAGCGACCTCTATGATATATTCGAAGCGGTTATTGACGGAACGCTCGATTCGCTCGACATAAAATGGTCGGACGAAAAGTCGATAAACGTTGTGCTTGCGAGCGGCGGCTATCCTCTGTCCTATAAGAAAGGCTGTGTAATCGACGGGCTTGAAAACGTCGACGGAGCAAACGTGTTTTTCGCGGGCGTTAAAAAATGCGCCGACTGCGACAAACTCGTAACAAACGGCGGCAGAGTTTTGTGCGTGCATGCCACTGCGCATGATTTTGCAACGGCAAAGCGCAAGGCGTACGACAATATAGCTAAAATAACGTTTGAAGATTGCTTCTACCGCAAGGATATAGGCGCGAAATTGTAGAGTAAAGATTTGCGCGTTAATATGCGTTTCGGCGAGCAGGTTCGATATGCCGCGTTTCGGCGGCTTAAAGGAATACCGATACGGACGGTAAAGCCGAGCGATAAAATATCACATCGAGTTGCGAATAAAGCAACAAATCGACTGACTCAATTATTATTCCAATCTGTGATTGGCACGACGGTGAAAATATGATAAAACGGATTTATACGGAAAGAAAGGCGAGCAACGCCGCGCTCGAAGCGGAAATCTTCGACAATCTCGGCATAAAGGTCGAGGCGCGCATGTTCATACGCTACGACGTCGACGGGCTTACCGACGAACAGTTCGACGCGTCGACGCCGGTTGTGTTCAGCACTCCGGCTACCGACGCGGTGTATAGCGAAACGTTGCCCGAGCTTGACGGCGCGGTATTCGGCGTGGAATTTTTGCCGGGGCAGTTCGACCAGCGTGCCGACTCTGCGGCGCAGTGCGTTCAGCTTTTGACGCAGGGCGCGTTGCCGCTTGTTCGGTGCGCGACGGTGTACGCGGTGCGCGCGGGCGAAAAAGAGATTGCGGCAATAAAGAATTACCTCGTAAACCCCGTAGAGAGCAGGCTGTGTTCGCTCGAAAAGCCGACGACGCTCGAACAAAAGGTCGCGCCGCCCGAGCCTTGCCGCATGGTAGACGGGTTTGCCGAAATGCCTACGTCGGCGCTTTCTGCGTTTTACAAGACGCAGGGCTTTGCGATGAGTTTCGAAGACCTTGTATTCGTGCAGTCGTACTTCCGCAATCAGCGGCGCGACCCCACGTATACGGAGCTTAAAGTAATCGATACGTATTGGTCGGACCATTGCCGTCATACGACGTTTCTCACCGCGCTTACGACTAAGATTAAGTCGGACAATCCGCATATTCAAAAGGCGTACGCCGACTATACCGACATGTTCAACGCGCTGTACGAGGGCAGAGCGGACAAGTATCCGTCGCTCATGGACGTTGCGACAATCGGCGCGAAGTATTTGCGGAAAAACGGGTACTTGGCGGCGCAGGACATATCGCCGGAGATAAACGCTTGCACAATCAAATACGACATAGTGATGAAAGACGGCACGGTCGAGCCGTGGTATATCCTGTATAAAAACGAGACGCACAACCACCCGACGGAGATAGAACCGTTCGGCGGTGCGGCGACGTGTTTGGGCGGCGCGATACGCGACCCGCTTTCGGGCAGGGCGTATGTGTATCAGGCTATGCGAGTAACGGGCGCGGCGGATATAAAACTTTCTTTCGACAAGACAATAGAGGGCAAGCTCCCTCAGCGCGTCATAAGCCGCAGAGCGGCGAAGGGATACAGTTCGTACGGCAACCAGATAGGGCTTGCTACGGGCGAAGTAAGAGAGTACTATCACGACGGGTATGCCGCCAAACGTTTGGAGACGGGCTTTGTCGTCGGCGCGGCAAACGCCGAAAACGTCGTGCGCGAAGTTCCGAAAGCGGGCGATATAGTGGTGCTGTTGGGCGGAGAAACGGGCAGGGACGGCTGCGGCGGAGCTACGGGCAGCAGTAAGCCCCACGACGCGCATTCTATAGAAACCTGCGGCGCGGAAGTGCAAAAGGGCAACGCGCCCATAGAACGCAAACTTCAACGCCTCATGAAAAACGGCAAGTTCACGCGGCTCATCAAGCGTTGCAACGACTTCGGCGCCGGCGGCGTCGCCGTCGCGGTAGGCGAGCTAAGCCCGGGACTTGACATCGAACTTTCCGCCGTGCCCAAAAAGTATGCCGGACTGTCCGCAACCGAGTTGGCAATATCGGAAAGTCAGGAGCGCATGGCGGTTGTAATCGACAGAAACGACCTCGGCGAGTTTACGAAAATAGCGCGTTCGGAAAACACCGAAGCGACCGTAATAGCCGAAGTTACGGACACCGACAGAATGCGCATGTTCTTGGACGGAAATCTAATCGTCGACTTGGAACGCAAATTCCTCGACAGCAACGGTGTGCGTCAGGAAGCGACGGCGCTCATAAAAGACCCCGCGGTCAAGTATTTCGGCGGGCTCGGCGGCAAGCGCGCCGCAATGTTCAATAAGGGCGATTA
>CATLGX010000079.1 GCA_949948785.1 uncultured Christensenella sp.
TCGAGTTCGACGCTGCCTTTCGTATTAAAATCGTACGCGAGCTGACTGTATTTGAAAACAAGCCCCGCACGTCTGACGCTCGTATTTCCTTCATAGCTTACGCCGCTTGCGCCCATCAGTTCGTTATACAGTTTAGTAAATCCGCCCTGCGGCGTTACGAACAGCGAGAACTCGTCGCCGCCGAGCACGTTGGAATACTTTTCCTGAGCTTCCGTCTCCGTTATGGTTTTTGTGAGACCGAGCCGTTCTTCCTGTATGGCAAGGTACGTGCTGAGCTGGTCGGCGTAATCGACAAACCAATCGAGATAGGTAATTTTCAAGTTTTCAGCCGTCGTTTGGTCTAACACGACGCTGTAAAGGTTGTGCGACTGGTCCGACGCCGACATCATAAACATAGCGTCGTCATAATTATTCGGCACGGAACCGTTGCTGTCGTACGCCATCATTTCGAGTTTTTTAGGGTCGCCCGAATACACGCGCGCGGCGTAATCGAGCGTCATTAGCGTGTGATTGTAGTCGTACGCGAACGGGTGGTACAGCGGCGCGAGGGTCTGCCGCATATCCTTATTCTTTTGCGAGCTTACTTCGATTTCGCCGTTGAGAGAAAGATACATACGAATATACTTATCAAGCCCGTCTGCGAAATACGCCGCGCTTTTTTTGTCGCCGTCGGCATATTCGCGCATCAGCTTATCCGACAAACCGATACACACGTCGAGCGCTTCCACCATATCGTCGTCGGTGAGATTTTTACTGCCCGTCAAACTCCGATACTCGCCGTGAGCGTTTACGCCGTCGGCGTCCTCGCTTTCGAGGCGCGTACGGATATATCTGTCGCCGCTGTTAAGCGCGCGTTCGTACATGCCCAATTTATTAAAAACGCGCATCGCCGATAAAGGCGCCGCGACCGTGATAATAGATACTATGAGTACGACGAGCGACAGCGCGACCGCAATCGCTTTAACCGAGAATACGGCAACTTCGCTCGCAAACGATTTTTTTGCGTCCGAATTTTTTTCTCCGTCCGCTTTTTTGTTGTTTTCCGCGGACACGGATTTCGGCGGCACGACGTCGGCGCGCGAGTCCCGTCTTTGGTCGCCGCTTTCGTTAACTCCGTTTATTTTGTCGTTCGTATCAATCATTGACGCATTATATCACAATTCAAATCGCAAATGCAAGCGTTTTTCGAATTTACGCGCAAATTATTACTTCTTGACCGCGAGCGGCTTTGCCGTAACGGGGTCGATAAGCACGCCGCAGTCCTTTCCGTCGGCATAATAGTAAGCGACGTGCCAGCACAGTCCTTCGCCGCCTATGGGGTTTTCTATAAGCCGCACGCGGATTTCGTATCTGCCCCGTCCAAGCTCCACAGCCTTTCCCGCCGCCTCTATCGCGCGGTCGTAACTTATGGTGTTCTTCGTCGTTCGGGATGCAAGCGAATATTCGCGCTTATCTCCTCCGCACACTACGGTTACCGTAAAAGCTCCGCTTGTCTCGCTGTCGAACTCCGCCGAAAACGACGCCGCGAACGGATGCGCCGTAAGCGTGCCGCCGTACTCGCCGCCGCTTGTTTTTGCGCTGAACGTTATTACTGCGTCCACGTCGAACGTCTTGGGCGCAACGGTAAGAAGCGTGTACGGTTTAAGCTCGCCCGCCTTCCCATCGGCGACGTAGTTTTTTTCGCGCACGCCCGACACCGCCGTTACCGTATAAAACTCGTCGGACGCCGAAAAATATCCGCTGCGACGTTCGCTTACGTTTTCCATTCCGTCGGTGTCGCATGCGGCAAATATCCACACCGTAGCCGCAGTCATTACCGCGGCGAATATCATACACAGCTTTTTGTATATATTCATGGTATAATGTATGACACTGCGTATTGCGTAATTCTCGATTCGTAATTTTTTCGCATGACGGCGGCACACATAACAGTCCGCCGAACCGTCCGACCCGATTGCCCCGCTCCTGCGCCGCTATCCAAAATCCCACTCCCTTTCGACTGATGCAAAAGGATGCGCCGATATTTTAACGTTTCCGCAATCTCTTCTTGCGAGAAAGACTAAATTTCCGAACGAACGAAAAAACCTTCCGCAAGCGGAAGGTTACGCAAATTTACGAGCAACTAATAAGTTAGGCGGCGCGTTTGCTTTGCTCTGCAAATTTTTCTGCACCGAATAGCCGAGCAGACGAAAACTTACGAATTTTTATTTGCTTTCATCAGTCTGACGACGGCGGCGCGTTCGTTCTCGTCCAGCTTCATCAAAATATACTTTATCGTTTCTTTAAACTGCGGTATCATGACGTATTCGAGAGCGTTGACTCGCCGTCTGTTTTTCTCTATTTCGTCGGCAAGCATATTGCACGTCTTTTCGACTTCCGCAAGGTGCAAAAGCCTGTCGGCAAGCGCGGTCAATTTTAAAATCGCGTCGTCCAATTCCGCGGGAGCCGAACACAGCGCGTACGGCAAATCGACGTCGCCGACGCGCGCCGTCTGCATAAACGGCACGTCTACGCCCATGACGTTTTTGGTTCCGACGTTTATAGTCGCGGTGAGCGTCGGCAGAGCAATCGCCTGCACCACTTCGAGCGGCGCGCCCGCGGAAAGCGAAAACGAGCGCAACGCGTCTGCGATTTCGCCCTCTATTTCCTCGCGCAGTTTTTTGTTCTCTTTGATGAGAACGAGAAACTGCCGGACCATTTCGTCCGACTTGTCTTTTAACAGCTTGTGCCCGCGCTCTGCGGTTTTAAGCCGGTCTTTTAACCGACGCAGTTCCATGCGCGTCGGATTTACGTTGAGTCGTGCCATTTTTATTGTCGTATATTTACTGCCGTTTAACGGCGGAGGTTGCGCTCGAATAGCCGAGCGTCCATACTTTCGGCTCCGCGCTACACCTACAAACATTGCGATAAGCGTTGAGCGGCGGAGGTTGCGCTCGAATAGCCGAGCGTCCATACTTTCGGCTCCGCGCTACGCCTACAAACAATGCGATTAGCGTTGAGCGGCGGAGGTTGCGCGCTATTTCAAGAACTCGTCCAAGTATTCGTCGCGTATGCGTTTCAATTCGCTGCGCGGAAGAATCTTCAACAGCTCCCAACCGATATCGAGCGTTTCTTCTATACTGCGGTTACAGTCGAAGCCCTGATTGATATAGCGTTTTTCAAACTCTTCGGCAAACCTCGCGTACTGTTTATCTATATCGGACAGCGCCGCTTCGCCGAGTATCGCGCCGAGTTCCTTCGCATCCTTGCCGCGCGCGTACGCCGAGAACAGCTGATTCATCGTGTCGGCGTGGTCCTTGCGCGTTTTGCCGTTGCCGATACCTTTATCTTTAAGTCGAGACAGCGACGGCAACACGTCTATCGGCGGGTTCAGACCTTTTTTGTACAGCTCGCGCGACAGAATAATCTGTCCTTCCGTTATATAGCCGGTAAGGTCGGGTATGGGGTGCGTTTTGTCGTCCTCGGGCATGGTAAGCATCGGTATCAACGTTATCGAACCGGCTTTGCCGCGAATTCTGCCCGCGCGCTCGTAAATCGTCGCAAGGTCCGTATACAGATAGCCGGGATAACCGCGACGACCGGGGACTTCGCGCCGCGCCGCGGAAATTTCGCGCAGAGCTTCCGCATAGTTGGTAATATCCGTCATTATTACCAGCACGTGCATGCCGCAGTCGAACGCCAGATATTCGGCGGCGGTCATCGCCATGCGCGGGGTGTTTATGCGCTCGACGGCAGGGTCGTTGGCAAGATTGAGAAACATGACGGTGCGGTCGATTGCGCCCGTCTTGCGAAAATCGTTTATGAAAAAGTCGCTTTCCTCGTACGTAATGCCCATTGCCGCGAACACGACGGCAAACTTGTCTTCCGTATTTTTGACGCGGGCCTGCCGCGCTATCTGCGCGGCAAGGTCGGAGTGCGGAAGTCCGGAAGCGGAGAACACGGGGAGTTTCTGCCCGCGCACGAGAGTATTGAGTCCGTCGATTGCGCTGATGCCCGTCTGTATAAACTCGTTGGGATAATCGCGCGCGACGGGATTTAACGGACTTCCGTTTATATCGAGACTCTTTTCGGGCAGTATTTCGGCGCCGCCGTCTATGGGATTGCCCATGCCGTCGAATACCCGTCCCAGCATGTCGTGCGAAACCTTTAATTCTATCGCTTTGCCTGTAAACAGCGCTTTCGCCTCGGCGATTTTCAAGCCGCGGCTGGGCGCGAAAAGCTGAACGAGCGCTTTATCGCCGTCCACTTCGAGCACTCTGCCGAGCCGAGTTTCGTCCGCGCCGACTTGCGTAATCTTGACAAGTTCGTTGTACTTTACGCCCTCGACGTTTTCGACGAGCATCAAAGGACCTACTACTTCTCTTACGGTTTTGTATTCCTTGCGCATTACTCGCTCTCCTTTAACTGCGCAATCTGCTCGGTCATTTCCGCGTGAATTTCGTCGAGCCGAGCAAGGCTGCTTTCTTCTATATATTTCGCTCTGCCTATCTGCTCTCTGCAAGGGAGCGTCAGTATCCTGTCTACGTCCACGCCGCGGTCGAGCGCACGCAACGCCTGCGCGTACCAATCGACGATTAGCGTTAACATTTTAAACTGCTTTTTGAGCGACGTATACGTGTCGATTTCGTGGAAGCTGTTTTGATGCAAATAGTCTTCGCGCACCGATTTTGCCGCTTCCATTGTCAATCTGTCGCGAGGCGACAGCGCGTCCATACCGACAAGCCTGACTATTTCTTCGAGCTTGGCTTCTTCCTGTAAAAGCCTGCTTATCTCCGCTCTGTATGAATTGAACTGCGCGTCGACGTTAGCCGAGAACCAGTCCGCCAGCCTGTCGCCGTACAGCGAATAGCTTACGAGCCAGTCTATCGCAGGGAAATGCCGCTTGTATGCAAGCGCGCTCGACAATCCCCAATACACCTTTACTATGCGGAGCGTCGCTTGGCTGACGGGTTCGGACATATCGCCGCCGGGAGGCGAAACCGCGCCTATCGCCGTTACCGAACCGACGCGCTCGCCGTTTCCGAGTATCTTTACCGTGCCCGCGCGTTCGTAAAACTCCGCAAGCCTGCTGCCGAGGTATGCTGGATACCCCTCTTCGCCCGGCATTTCCTGCAAGCGTCCGCTCATTTCGCGGAGCGCTTCCGCCCATCTCGACGTCGAGTCTGCCATGATGGCGACGGAATAGCCCATGTCGCGATAGTATTCCGCAATGGTTATGCCTGTGTATATGCTCGCCTCGCGCGCCGCGACGGGCATATCCGACGTGTTGGCGATAAGCACGGTGCGCTTCATGAGCGGCTGATTTGTTTTCGGGTCTATCAGCTCGGGGAATTCATTGAGAACGTCGGTCATTTCGTTGCCGCGTTCGCCGCAGCCGACGTACACTATTATATCCGCGTCGGACCACTTTGCAAGCGCGTGCTGCAATACGGTTTTTCCCGAGCCGAACGGTCCGGGCACAGCCGCAACACCGCCGCGCGCTATCGGGAACAGCGTATCGACGACGCGCTGACCGGTGATAAGCGGTTCGCTCGGCGCAAGCTTTTCCTTATACGGTCTGCCGCGGCGCACGGGCCAGCGTTGAAGCATGCACACGTCGCGCTTGGTCTTGCCATCGTTCACTACCGCTACGGTCTGTTCTACGGTGAACTCGCCCTTGTTTATTTTTTCTATCTTGCCGCGAAGCCCGTACGGAATCATTATTTTATGCGTTATTACTTCGTTCTCTTCGACCGTGCCTATAACGTCGCCCGCTTCGACTTCGTCGCCCGCCTTGACCGTCGGCTCGAACTTCCATTTCCGTTTTAAGTCAACGGCTGTCGCCGCGATGCCGCGGTCTATCCTGTCGCCCGATTGACGCTTCAAATCTTCGAGCGGACGCTGTATGCCGTCGAATATGCCGCCGATAAGTCCCGGAGCAAGCTCGACCGACAGCGGGTGTTCCGTGCTTTCCACGTTTTCGCCCGTGCCGAGCATACTCGTTTCCTCGTATACCTGTATGGACGCCTTGTCGCCGCGAAGCTCTATCACTTCGCCGATAAGCCCCTTGTCGGAGACCTTGACGACGTCGTACATCTTGACGTCCTGCATACCGTCCGCCACAATCAGCGGTCCGCTTATTTTAATAATTTTACCCATTTTCAGTGCCGTGTGTTTACCGTGGAGAGTATAGCTTTGCTACACTCGAATGGAGCTGTTACGTGCGGTAATTTTTCGACGCCGCACGCTGTTTTGTTTACCGTGATATCGTTGTCTTTGCGAGAGCGCGTCTCGCGCGGCTTTGCTTATCGTTACGGGGAACACAGACTGTCTGCGCCCGACGAACTCTACTTATTGAACAGAATATCGACGCCGACCGCTTTTTCCACGTCTTTTTTCAGTCCCGCCATACCGTAGCCGTTGGAACCCGACGCGCCCGGCACGGAAAGCACCGCGGGGTACGGTTTTTCTTTGAGCTTTTGCATGAGCGAGTCCATTTTCGCCGCGTAGTCCTCGGTTACGAGACTTACCGCGTACTCGTCCGACTTGGCGAGCGCGCGCAACGTATCTGCCGCCTCGTATTCGTCTTTTACCTTGAACACCGCCGCGCCTATCGCCATAAACGCCGTTACGCTTTCGCCGTCGCCTATTACCGCGAATTTACCGACTTTTTCCATTCAAACCTCGCTTCATTTTTTGCGCCGTGCCGTTTCCGTCACGAATATCTATGCGGCATTCTCGAAAAGAAAACGTCTCGCGC
>CATLGX010000080.1 GCA_949948785.1 uncultured Christensenella sp.
GCGCATAACGCGAACGTAAATGTTCCGATTCGCTTCCTACGAATTTTACTGCTTCTTCTTTTGTCATTGTTGCCACGATTCGATAGTTTTGTATATCGAAGAGTTTTCGAGCGAATTGCTGACATTGCTTATCTTTACTTCGGTATCGGCTCGGAACGAAACAAGCCCGAGCTGAGTAAATACCGAAAGACACGCGACAAACTGCGGAAGTTCGAGAGTTTTATCCCGCATACGCAGAGCCTTATAATAAGCAAAAACATTGGGCGCTTTTACCGCACCGCCCGCTTTTATCGCGTTAAAATATGCGCCGAACACCGCCCTATCCGACTTGACGCACGAAAAAAGAGTTTTTCTGTTATCTGCAATCGGAATATAGACGTCCGCTTGCGTACGCCTGTTTAAGAATCCTATTACGCTGAGCGAAGGCGGATAATCCAAAAATATTATTTTTTTGTAGTTTTCGAGCATAAACGATTT
The DNA here is from genome assembly GCA_949948785.1 of uncultured Christensenella sp. Taxonomy (GTDB): domain Bacteria; phylum Bacillota; class Clostridia; order Christensenellales; family Pumilibacteraceae; genus Anaerocaecibacter. Next base: position 478 of record CATLGX010000080.1, read on the forward strand.
TCCGAACTCGGGTGAAACCATAAGTCGGGTATAAACGTTGTGAGCCGTTTCGGAAAACATCTCGTGCATAACGACATTCGCATTATTGCCGTCGGCATATCTGTCGTATGTAGCCTTACAGCCCGCGATAAGCAATATCCCGAATGTATTGTCGATAAGCGATTGAAGTTCTTCGGAATCATATTCTTTATAAACGGGCGACTCCGACGGCGCATAATTGAGCATGCGCAAATATCCTGCTTTTGCGAGCGAATCGTTTACGGCGAGTCGGCTTACAGCGCACCCTCGTACGTAAAGACGCGGAGAATAATCGCTGTCTACAAGTTCGTAAATCATTTCGCGTTCGGTTTCGCCGTTATAATAGGTGTTCAGCGAATACGCATTGTAAGCGAAAAATTGAAGCCCGCCCGAAGAGCGCAAAATCGTGTGGTTTATATTTGTTTTAAGCGGCGTCGCGGTAAGCGACGAGGTTTTTGTCATAAACAACGGTTTTGGATTTCCGTTATTGCCCGTCGGTTCGAGCAAATCGAGCGCAAGCGCGAAATCTTTGGTAACGTCGCTTTCTGAAAGCTCCATGTCGTATGTGAGCGACGGAATAAACATATCGGCGTCAAGCTCACCCATCTGCTTGTATACACGCGCTTTAAAAAGCTCCACGTTTTCGGGAAGTATAGTAAATCCTGCGGCTTGATTATGTCCGCCGAATTCTTTTAAAATATCGGCGTTGTCGCATAGCACTTTATATATATTTATACCTTCGATACTGCGGCAAGTGCCCTTGTACTCGTCGTTGTTTTTAACGAGAATAAATGTCGGACGCTTAAAATCTCCGACAAGCCGCGCGGCAAGAATACCTGTAATCCCCTTTTCCCATTTGTCGCTTGAAATAACAATGGCGCGGTTGTTAATCAAATCCTCGTTTTTGAGCATGGCGATAGCTTGCTCGTACAACTCGTCGCAAAGGGTTTTGCGCTTTAAATTATCGCCGCTAATCTCGTCCAGTCTTTCCGCAACAACAGACTGGTCGTCCGAGGTAAACATTTCAAAAGCTCTGTACGCGCTGCCCATTCGCCCCGCGGCATTTATCCGAGGCGCGATTTTAAAAGCAATATCGGAAGCCGTTACCGATTTCAGCTTCAAATCGTTCATCAACGCAAGTATGCCGTAATTCTTGCTTGATTTAATTTGTTTAAGCCCGAGCTGAACAATCAAACGGTTCTCGTCCGTAAGACTGACAAGGTCGGCGACCGTCGCGATAGCCGCGAGGTCGTAATACTGACGCGACGCTTCTATACCGCCGAGCGCTTGCACTATTTTAAGCGCGACTCCCGCGCCGCACAAGTCTTTAAACGGATATTTGCAGTCAGCTTGATGCGGATTAACGATAACGCAATCAGGCAACGCCGCGCCCGCTTCATGGTGGTCCGTAACCAATATATCCACGCCGAGGTCTTTTGCAAGTTCCACTTCTTCGACTGCCGAAATTCCACAATCACACGTGATTATAAGGTCGGGCATGATATTTTCAATCAGCTTTTCAACGCTGTTCACATTAAGCCCGTAGCCTTCGCCGACTCGGTCCGGAATATGCGTATGAACGTTAAGCCCGCGCGACGCAAGATACAGCGCGAGAATAGCGGAAGCGCAAATGCCGTCCGCATCGTAATCGCCGTAAACGACTATTCTCTCGTCGTTTTCTATCGCTTGCTCTATTCGCGCGCAACACTCCGGCATACCGAGCATGCTCTCTGGCGGATAAAAGTTTGCTTCGTCGGGTTCTATAAAAACTTTAACGGCATCAACATTGTTATAGCCGCGCATTATCAACAATTCGACAAGTTTTCTATTCAAGCCGAGTTTCCCGCTAATTTCGTCTACTGTCTTTGTATCGGGTATAATATCGTTGATTTTATGCGTTTTCAAGTTCATGTTAGCCGCTCTTAAAATATTATTAATGTCTAATCTATGGCAAAAGCCTTCGTTTTAGGAAGGCTTTGTCTTTGAATATACTCACTTAAATGCGTGTTTCTGTTTTTACGTCGCTCGAAACCTTACCGCCTTTGCTTTTGGGTTCGACATTGAATTTGCCGTCGGATTTTTTACCTTTTCCGACATGTTGGAACATCGACCACAACGACGGCGCAATGCAAACCGACGAGAACGTACCTGACAGCAAACCTATTATAATCGGGAACGCGAATATGCGTATGTCCGCAACGCCTATAATAGCAATCATTAAAATCATTATCAACGTCGTAATCGTCGTATTGATTGAACGCATGAGCGTTTCACGTACCGATTTATTGGAAATTTGCTCTGGCGTCATCGATTTTGCATATATAGATTTGGAATTTTCACGCACGCGGTCAAATACGATAATCGAGTTGTTTATAGAGTAACCGAGAATAGTAATGAGCGCCGCGATAAACGTACTGTTAATCTCGATACGGCAAATCGCCATAAACGAGAACATTATAAGAATATCGTGGAAAAGTGCGATTATGCACGCAAGACCGCTCGACAGCTGGAACCGCAATCCGATATAGCAAAGCATGAATATAAGTGCAAGAGACACGGCGAGTATAGCGTTAAACAGCAATTCGGTAGATACGGTTGCGCCGACAAGGTCGCCCTCGCTCGCTTTGCTCGCATAAGTATCGGTCTTTTTCATGGAATCGACAATCGCTTGACGCACGCTTTTGCTGTCGTTAAGCGTTTTGCACGATATAACAATCTGCTTATTATTCTCGCCGGCGGTTATCGCGTTTTGGACGTCGCCGTCGAATGTTATGCCTGCCGACACTTTTTCGCCGTTAAGTTCGTCGAGAGCATTAACGAATTGCGTTTTCATTTCTTCGACGTCGGCATCTACCAATACTTCATGATAAGTGAGCGTGATAACATTGCTTTCGACGGCTATAGTCGGAATAATTTTCAAAACTTCGTCGTTTATTTCGCGCTGTATTGCGGGATTGATTATTTCCATCATATCCTCGTGAGTAGCGCCGTCGACTGCAAAGTATTTTACGTGAATAGCCGCGGTATTTCCTTCGCCTTGGCGTTGGAACCTATCGACCTTTACTTTATACGTCTTGCCGTTTTCGTCCTTTACCGTAGAAATGGCTTTTTCTATCTGTTTGCAATAATCGTCGTAATTGCTGTCCGTCAACTTATCTTTCAAATTGACGTCCATTGAATATCCGCCCGTGAAGTCTGTGCCGAGATTGAGCGGCGAGCCGAGCGCAAAAGTATAAATTATCATCATTACTATTGCCACGGCAACAATAACCGCAGGAATTATGAAGAACAATTTACGCTTTTCGACAATATGCAAGTCTTTTTCGAGGAGGTTATCCAAACGTTTCATTATACCGTCTCACCTCCGTTTTCTCTTGCTCTGTGTGCCGTTTTGGCATTTCGTTCAAGCTCCTTGAGCTTTTGTTTTTCTTCTTTTTCGTGCTGTTTCTGCTCTTCCTCTTGCTGCATGACTTCGAGCACCGCCGCGTCCGTTACATCCGCGCCGAGGTTTTCAAACTGTCTGCCGCGTTTTAAGTTGTACAGCTTTTCGTTGTGCGAGTTAAGATTGATAAACCAATGCGTAATGCCGCGCGACACAACAAGCGAAGTAAACAGCGAAATCAATACGCCGACAAGCAATGTGAGTGCGAAACCTTTTACGGAGCCTGTACCGAGGAGCAACAGCAACACACACGCGATAACCGTCGTAACGTTACTGTCGAGTATGGCGAACAATGCCTTTTTAAAGCCGGCATGATAAGCCGCCATTATCGATTTGCCGTTCCTGTATTCGTCTTTAATGCGTTCGAATATGATAATGTTTGCATCTACCGCCATGCCGATACTGAGCAATATGCCGGCGATACCGGGAAGCGTCAACTGAACCCACGGCAATACCGCGAGGAAGAACATATACAAAACAACGTATATCAAAAGCGCCAAAGTAGACGCGAAACCGAGCATTCTGTACAACACACACATAAACGCAATTACGAGCACAAAACCGATAAGTCCCGCAATAAGTCCGTAAGTGAGCGCGTCGTTGCCGAGCGTCGGCGAAATAGTTTCGGATTGTATTCTGTTTAACTGAACGGAGAACGTACCGCTGTTTATTTGGTCGGCAAGCTCTTTTACTTCGTCTTCCGTAAAATTACCCGTTATGATGGGGTCTCTGGGAATTGCCGATTTGATTTGAGCAGTGCTTATGGCATTTTCGTCGCGCACGCCGTCTCTCGTGGTATAAATCGTAAGATACTCGTTGACGTGATTAGTTGTGATTTCCGAAATTTTAGTGTTGCCGGCGGATGTAAGTTCGAGCTGAACATAATATCCGTTTTCCGCACTGAACGCATAGTTCGCGCGGACAACGTCGTCGCCTGTAAGCACGGCATCCGCAGTATAGCTTTCGGGCGGCTGACCGAGCACGAATTCGAGCTGTACGGGGTCGCCTATTATGTCGAGAATATCCTTTGCGTCGTCGACGTCGGGAATTTCGACGCGAAGCCTGTTCTCGCCCTCGCGTACGACGGTTGCTTCGGCATAGCCTTTGCCTATAAGCATGGCTTCGAGCGACGAGCGCGTGCCGTTGATTTTAGATTCGAAATTGGAAATTTCGGTATAGTTCGGAACATCGTAAACGGCGTAAACGCCGCCTTCGAGGTCAAGACCGAGGCTTATCGATTCCTTAGACATAAACGGATGATAATCGGTCAATCCGAAACGCATCGGAACAAAACAGAAAATCATGCCTATCACAAGCGCTACGCAAGTGAGGACAAGTTTCGTTATTGTTGATTTTTTCTTGACGGCTTTGTGCGCAGGCGGAGCTGTACTCGGCCTATTCTGTTTTTCTTCCGTCAAGGAAGTATTGTTGTCCATAAACTTCTCCACGGTATCTCATCAATAATAAGTTTTTCCGCTATACCGACATGATACCCGTATATTATATAAAAAAGTAGCGGTCAAGTCAAATATTTCCGACGCATAACGGGAAATTATTTAAAGATTTTTCCGAACGACGCACCCGCTTTTATTACTATGCGTCGCTTTCTTCAATGGCTTTTACGGCAAGAGCGCATTCGACGCGCTTTTTCATGAGTTCGCATGCCGGCTTATACGGCATATTGATGTCGCCGTTGTACTTAAACGAATTAGCCATGCACCCGCCCGAACAGTAATACTTCGCCCAACACCTCTCGCACTCGGGCTTACTCGGCACGGCGCAATAATAAAATTCCTTGCGCTTGTCCTCGTCAAGTTTCCGAGAGAATACGTCGCCTAACGCCATCTGTTCTATACCGTCGAATTGATGACACGGATACACTTTACCGTCCGGCGCAACCGCAACGTATTCGCCGCCCGCGCCGCAGCCTTTCAGTCTTTTAGCGGCGCACGGCGCATGGTCGACGTCTATCATGAAATGGAAGAAGTTAAACCATTTGTCGGTTTTTCTGCGAGCGACGTACTCGGCGGCAAGTCTTTCGTACTCGGCGACGACCGCAGGCAAGTCGCATTCTCGTATCGACATCGGGCTTTTGTCGGGAAGAACTACCGGCTCCATAGATATTTGGTCGAAACCGATGTCGTTAAGATACAGTACGTCTTCTGCGAAATCGAGGTTGTAACGCGTAAACGTCCCGCGAACATAATATTGCCCTTTTCTCCGTTCTTTAAACCGCAATGCGTTTTTTATGACGGTTTCGTGAGTATTCTGCCCGCCGACGGTTTTGCGAACCCTGTCGTGAACGCAAGCCCTGCCGTCTATGCTTATGACGACGTTGTGCATCTGCTCGTTGAAAAAGTCGATGTCGTCGTCCGACAGCTTAAACGCGTTTGTCGTAATAGTAAATCGAAAGTTTTTTCCGTGTTCTTTTTCGACGGCGCGAGCGTACGCTACTGTTTGTTTGACAACGTCAATATCGAGCATCGGTTCTCCGCCGAAAAAATCCACTTCCAAATTACGCCGTTTCCCGCTCGCCGCAATCAACATGTCTATCGCCGCTTTTGCTGTCTCGAAGTTCATGTTGCGCCGCTCGTCGTGATAAGTTCCTCCGTCGGCAAAGCAATATTCGCACGCGAAATTGCAGTTGTGTGAAACGTTGAGACACATAGCTTTTATTGTCGGCGAAGACGGAGGCAGTGCCGCTTTTACATCGTCTGCGAAAAGTATTCCGCTCGCTTTCAATTCGTCGACT
>CATLGX010000081.1 GCA_949948785.1 uncultured Christensenella sp.
GAACGGAAAATCTATCGCCGCAATACTGCACACAAAAAGGAATACGACCATGACGGGCACCAGCACCGCGTTTGCCTTTATTACGCCCGACAAGCCCTTGACTGCTATGACCGCGCAACATCCGCCGAGAATTATCGAGCCGAACGGTCGAAGATTGATGAACTCCGCCGTCAAGCTGTCTGTGCCTGCGAGCATTGCGCCGAGCACCGTCATGGAATTGAATAACATGAAAACGTCGGCTATCGGACGTAGTTTACCGAACACTTCGCCGTTCACTTCGCCCATGTCGGACTTTTTTACTCTACGGCCGACAAACAGAAATAGCGAAGAACAGCCGAAAACGAGCACTCCGGCTATCAACGCGATAAACATATTAGGGGTCGAGCCGAAAAAACTGACTATTTCCCGTCCCGACGCGAATCCCGCGCCTATCATTGTGCCCACAATCAGCATGGAAACGGACATAGCGCGCATAAACGACTTAAACATGTTTTATTATATGCTGTACATATACTCGTTTATAGCATGCAAAAATGCGCCGCCGACAACAGTCGGCGGCGCATTTTGCTTATTCGTCAATCTTCCGAAACCTCGGTCTCGCCCGCTTTGCGTTTTACGTCGGTTGCGGGACGACGGCGGTTAATTACGTTACCGTTTATAACAAGCTCGAACCAATATCCGAGATACGCCGCCGCCTTTTCCGAAAGCGCCATGGGCGACAGATATATCTGTAAAATTTCTATTGTGGCGGACGAGTCGTCCATCAGTATCACGAGCCTGATAATCTTTTTCGCGCTGTCGACGGCAAGATAGTTCTTTTTGATTGCGAGATTTACGCGGTCGTGAATATCCTTGCGGTCGGCGGTGTGTCGTCTCACGCGCGAGCGATGCGCGTCGGATTTGTCGGCAAGAATAAGCGCGGCGGAAATCTCGCTTATAGGCATGCCGGTTTCTTCCTCATGACTGCCTATCGCGCCGATAATCTTAGACGCTTCGCCCGCATCCATGCCCATTCTTATAAGAATATCGTATGCGAGCACAGCGCCCGTTAAACCGTGATGCGCGCGGTTTATGGCGTTGCCGATGTCGTGTATCCACCCCGCAATCGCGCCGAGTTCGACGGTACGCTTGTCATACCCAAGTGCCGTCAGTATATTCGCGGTAGTTTTGGACACATAACTGACGTGGCGCAGACCGTGTTCGGTATAGCCGAGCTGTTTGAGACAGTCATTGCTCGTTTCTATCAGTTTTTTTACCTCGACGTTCTCGCGGACATCTTCAAGCATTATTGTCTTAGACATACTTTATATTATATTTCGCCTTTAATGATTTTATAAAGCGGGTCGTCCGAAAAATCTCGGTATTTTTCGTCTACCGTGCCGCCAAGCCGCTCTATCGCGTTACGAAGTTCGGTAAATTCGGCGTAATCGCAACCGTCGAGCAACGGATACAAGTCGGATGCGGCACGGGCATCGCCGTATCTGCCCATAAGCGCCGCAACATACGCCTTATTGGGGTCGGACTTCAACAATGTTCTGAGCAATGCGAGTATTCTGTCGTCTCCCGACTCGCAGTATGTAAGAATTTCGACGTACAGCTCCATTGTTCCCACGTCGTCCGAGTTCTCCGCACGCGTCAAAACCTCGTCTTTTACGTCGTCTGCGCGGTCGCACAAAATCTCGACGCACTGTTCTTTTACGCAAGTGTCTATGTCGCGCGCGAGCATATCCAGATAGAAACTGTCCGCCGCGCCGCCCAGCTCCGAAATAAGGCTAAGAGTAACGGTCAAAAGCTTCTCGTCGGTCGAAGAGAGCGCAAGTTCGACAAGCTCGGGCAACAGCACAGGCTCTGTCGCTATTCTGTCGAACAACAGCGACGACGGATTGCGCTCGCCCGCGCATGCGCCTTTGAGAATGGCGACGAGTTCTTCGTTTGGCAGACGGTTGAAAAATTCGGACGGTGAAATCCCTCCCAACACTTCCTGCGGCGACGTTGCCCATTTATGGTAAATATCTTCGAGGTCGTTTGCAAAATCGTCGGGCGACGCGTATTCGCTTTCGTGCTCGTTGTAGTATCTGTCGGCATAGTTTTCAAACAACTTGTCGAAGTCGATACCGTACAATTCGCTTTCTTTAATATTATCCATATCAAACTCCTTTGACTTTCTTTATCTTTGTTTATTTGAGCGCGCGAGCGATTGCTCTGTACTCGCGCATGGCGGCGGTTTTTGACGCATAACCGAACGCAAACGGCACGCGGTCGTCGTTTAGGTCTTTGCCGCACGACTTTTTTACGAGATACAACGCTTTCGCATGTTCGGAAACGTTCTCGACAAGCGAAAAATCGGTTTTTCCGGCAAGCTCCGTCAGATTGCCGATACGCGTGTCGCACAGCATAAGAACCATAGCGTACGCGATATAATATCCGCGCGAATATCCGCTTCCGAGCATGGGATAATCTTCGCTCGCCAGCGGACAGAAATAATCGTCTATGAGAAACGATTTTTTGGGCGAACGGTACAGCAGTTCGCCGAGTATGACGGCTTTGACTATAAGCTCGACTTCGGGCGAAGCAAGTTCTTCAAGCATGCGCTTTTCGGCAGTTTCGCTTTGCGCTATTACACGCACTCCGTCGAACATCGCAGTAAGAATAGGATTTTCCGAATTAAACGACAGCCGCAAAAACAAATCGACCGCCTGAGAAAATTCATCGTTTTCCAAAAGCGAAGCAACGACGCCGTAATCGCGCACTACCGCAAGAACGTTTTCCACGGTCGCGCAGAGAAACTCGTCGGAAAGGCGCGTCGCCACTTGGACTTTTTCCGCGCCGGACTTTGCCGACAGGTACATCATGCGAGCGCTTATATCGTTGTACATTATGCGCGACAGTATATACAGTTCGTCTATTGCGTAATCGCGGTCGCCGAGATTGTACTTCAACTGCGCATATGCGAGCCGCATATCGAGGATATTGAACTCGTCGATATATTCGCGCAAAAGCTCCTCCGCCGTTTGTTCGTCGCAATACTTTATAACCATTTCGAACGACTTGAACAAGTGCACAACGTTGATATAATCGTGAATATCTATATTTTTAAGAGCTTGCGGAATTTTATCGGTTTTTCCCGCCCGCTCGTACAGCTGACACAATATAGTTCCGCCGATAGCGCTACCGGGCATAATCGACATCGCTTCGTCGAGCAGCCGTTCCGCCTCGTCGCATTTGTCGGTTACGGTAAGAATATGCGCGCGGTATATCAGCGAAAAATAATAGCTTTCGTCCGACTTTTTGACGCGCGCGAGAATGTCCAACGCGGCTTGAACGTCGCCTCGGTCCAGTGCGTCTTCCGCTCTAAGCACATCGGCGTTGACGGGCTTTTTCTTTCCTCCGTCCTCGAACTCGGGCATAAGCTCCGCGGCGTCAAGCACGGATTCCGCGTCTATTTCGTCCATATCGTCGCCGTATAAATACTCGTTGATAAAATCTTCGAGGTCGTCGCCGCCGCCTATAACGCGCTCCGAATCGAAAACGTCCGCATCGAACGAAACGGTCTTGCCGTCGGGATTTTTCGGTTTTCCGCGCCCGAAAACAACATGGGCGTCCGCATTAACCGATTTAACACGCTCCGCATTCTCTCCTGTCGGCTGTTTTCCGAAAGCGATTACCTTTCCGCTCTCGGCAGTCTCCGCGCGCGGCGCTTCGTCCGCGGCGGACTTCGACGCGTCTGCGCTTTGAATCTCGCCGTAATCGTCGAATATGAAATCGAAGTCAAGCGGTTCGGAACCTGACATAACAAAAAGAACGCCGCTTTCGGCAAGCTCGCCCATAATTTTGTTAAAGTCGAGATTGCGCTTTTTGATTATCTTGCACCACTCTATAAACGCCTCTCCGTCGCGGCGCAACAATAATGCGGCAAGCACGTTGCGGTAAGCGTTCTCGCAATCGGGATGAGTTGCCAAGTGCATCATAGACTCGCGGTATGCAAGCATGGCGAGCTTGTTATCCGAGCTGTCCAAACACATCTGCAAGTACAGCATTCCGCACGTCAAGTGAAAATCGTCGTTATGCTGCACGTCGCGATATTTCAAAAGATAATCGAGTGCATCCTCGAAATCCCCGTCGTCGACGCACTCGGAAAACATCTTTTTATAATGCGAAACAACGTCGCTTTTATTGAACTGCGTTATCACGTATTTTCCCCGCCGTCGACTGCGTTCTCTTCGCTTTCCACACATTCGCCGCCGTCTTCCGATTCGTCGACGGTTCGCTCTTCCGAAAGAATACTCTCATGCTCGCGTTCCAATCGTTCGAGGTCCTCGCGGCGGAACGTGGGAGTGAGCGGCGTAATCGTGGCGCCGTCGTCAATCGATTTCTTGCGCTTTTTGGGATTTTTATACGGCACGGGCGCTTTTTTCTGCTTTTGCTCGGACCGGTCTTCGGACTGTTCGTTCACGTCGTTCACACGCTTAACGTACACGGGCGCGGTATCCGCCGCGTCAATCTTGTCGTACAGAAAACGCTCGTAACAATAATGACAATACAGCGATATGACGAGAGTGGAAAACGAAAAACCTATAAATACGTACAACATGGAAAGCAACATCGTTATTCCCGGTATAAACGCCAAAAATACAGGAGCAAGCCCTATTCCGATAAAAATAACGGATAAAACGTGCGTACCGGCAATAAACAGTATTGAATTGCGTATGAGCACAATGGGACGCATTTTGAACGCCGCATGCTGTGTCATGAAAAACGCCGTAAACAGCGTCATGAATATCAACAGTATAACAGACAGTATTACGGACACGACTTTAAGCGACGTGCTTATATAATACGTGTCGAAATATCCGAGCGAGAATACGAAAAACAGCAGAGTCAAACCGTAAGCCGCGCCTACCGCAAGCGCGCCCAGCCAACTCTTTTTGATGCCTATAAAAAAGTCCTTGAACGTTCTCGACGGTTGTTCCCATATAAGTTTGCGCATGACGTAAAGATTGCCCGAAACGCCGAGCGCGAATACGGCAATACACGGTACGAGCGCGGCAAACTCAATCACGTAATACGTGAAATTAACCGTCATACCCTGTTGCACCGCGTCTACCACAACGGGATAGCCTATTCCGAGGTTTGCCGAATACGGAATAATACCGCTGTTTACCGAAATATTCAGATAGAACAGTATTACCACGAGCACGGCGGGCACAGCGAACAGCGCCGTGAGCATATTAAGCGCGACCATTGTTCCGAACCTACGGAAAAACAGGTACTTGAACATAGCCCACTTGGTCATTTGCATACGTTCGGGCGTAAGGTCGGGCTTGTTTTCATTGCCGAACATCATGCGCTGAACGATATTCTTTCTCTTTTTCTTTTCGGCGGTTTTAGCCATTGCAGCTCCTTTTACGTCTTAAACTTTCCCGCTTTGATATCGGCGAGGCGGACAAACAGTTCGGTTCCGAGCAAAAGCGAACTTTCGTCGAACTTGAACGTATCGCTGTGTAACGGCGACCTGCATCCGTCCCGACCGATGCCCAGCCACACCATACAGCCGGGAACTCGGAGTAAATAGTTTGAAAAATCTTCTGCGGTATTGCGCGGCGCAACAGCAACCGCCGCATCGCCCGCGACCGCTCGCATCTTATCCACCGCAAGCGCGTCGTTTACAAGCGGAGGATAAACGGAAATCGCCGTCAGCTTATGGCTTGTCCCGAAACGTTCGTCCGCTTCGAGCAAAGCGTGTTCTATATCGAGCATAACGGCTTCGCTCTTTTCACTGTCGAAATATCTGAGCGAATAATTGCTTTTGCACGAACTTGCGATAATATTGCGCGCCGCCCCGCCCTCGATTTTACCGAGGTTTATAAGCATGCCGTGTTTCTCCGCCGCGGTAAACGCGGCGTTTGCCGCAAAAAGCGACGTTTTAACCGCGTCGGCGCCCGCTTCGGGATTTGCGCAGTGCGCGGCTCTCCCGACAATATTCACGTCGAACTCCACACACCCAGCGAACATACCGCCGTAGCAATAGCCGACTTTGCCGTCGTCAAGCTCCGGACAAAGGTGAAGAGCATATATCTCTTCGACTCCGTCGAGCGCTCCGCCCTCTATCATAGCCTCGCTTCCGCCTATCCCTTCTTCGCCGAACTGGAAAATCAGTCTGAGCGGCACGGGCGACGGAGTTTCGGAATAAATACGCGCTACGTTTAACAAATTCGCCGTATGCCCGTCATGCCCGCAAGCGTGCATGACTGCGCCTGCCGCAGCAAAGTCGCACCCCGTAACGTCGACGTTTTCTTTTATCGGCAACGCGTCGAAGTCGGCGCGAAAAGCGAGCCGCTTACCCCCTTTTCCGACGTCGCAATACATGCCCGTGCCGATTTTCTTCGGCTTATAGCCGAGGCGTTTAAGCTCTGTTTCTATAAACGCGGAAGTATTGTATTCCTCGCCCGAAAGTTCGGCAAGCGCGTGCAGTTTTCTCCGTACTGCGCGAAGATAAGAAAGCGACACACTATCCATAATCCCATTATACACCAAACGCCTTAATTATTCAAGTGTTTTGGCTCTCTTGCGCGACATAGTTTTAATGCGAT
>CATLGX010000082.1 GCA_949948785.1 uncultured Christensenella sp.
AAATAAACACCAACCGCGATAAATTCCTCGAAGCTGTTTCGCTTAACGCCGAGGGCGAGCTAAAAAAGATAGGTCTCCGCCTTATCAACGTCAACGTAACCGATATAAGCGACGAGTCGGGCTACATCGAAGCGCTCGGAAAAGAAGCCGCGGCAAAAGCCAAGAACGAAGCGAAAATCTCGGTTGCGGAAAAAGACCGCGAAGGCTCTATCGGCGAGGCAACGGCAAACACCGATATGCGCATAAAAGTTGCGACAGCCAATTCCAGAGCAATCGAGGGCGAAAACCAATCCAAAGTACTAATAAGCCAATCCAACGCCAAACTGCGCGAAGCTGAAGCAGAAGCCAACCGCCTCGCCCAGTCCGCCGAGTTTATCGCTCAGGCAAAAGCCAACGAAGAAGCGTACAAAGCCGAACAGCAAGCCGAGCTCGAACGCGCCAAGCGCGAGCGCGCCACGCTCGAAGCGGACATTCTCGTCAACGCCGAAATTCAAAAACAGAAGGCGGAAATCGAAGCGGAAGCCGAAGCGGAGCGCATTCGCCGCAGAGCGCAGGGCGAAGCGGACGCGGCTTACGCAAAACGCGTCGCGGAAGCAAAAGGTCAGCTCGAAATATTGAGCAAGCAAGCCGAAGGCTTCGGTAAGATTATAAACGCGACGGGCGGCAGGAGCGACGACGCGGTCAAGATGCTAATTGCGGACAAAATGCAACAGCTTGTCGCCATGCAGGTCGACGCAATCAAGAATCTTAAAATCGACAAGGTTACGGTATGGGACAGCATGCAGGACGGCAAACCGACCACGGCGAACTTCCTTTCGGGCATGCTCGGCGCCGTTCCCCCGCTCAACGAGCTTTTCAAGATGAACGGAATGGAACTGCCCACCTACCTCGGCAAAGTCGAAGCCCCCGTCGACGACGAACGAAAACCGGCTCCCAAAAAACAACCCAAACAGTAACCGAACGTTTAAGCGCTCTCCGAAAGTTAATTTCGGAGGGCGCTTTATTTTGTTATAATACTCTCGATTTTATTTCACTTGCGCGAGAATTTCCATATTTGCCGTACACTGCGATATAAGTTCTTTATTCTCGTCTATCGCTTTAATAATTGCCGTAATTGCCGCATTCTCGTCTTTCACGCTCTTTTGATACTTTTCTATCTGTCCCGATACAGACGACAGTTTTTTCTTGATTATCCATTGCCTGAACGCCTTAATACAGCAATATAACTTTTCGAATATATAAACCGACGACAACGCGACAATAACCACCGCGAAAATGAGAAACGCGCCGGTGAATATAAAAGCGCACACCGCCGCGACGAGCAGTGCGGCAAACAGCACCGCAGCAAGCGCTATACCTATACCGCAAGATGCGACTACGGCAAACAGCAATAAAATAATTCTGAATATTCCGTCGTTATCGAACACCGTTTCCCATACGCTCGGCACAGCGCTCGCTACCCCCGCGACACCGCCGAACATGGGCGGCACGGGCGCGAACACGCCGAGAAGGAATTCGCAGTCTTCGCAGTAAAAATCCACAACGGTACCCATTTCGTTACCGACTTTCGTATACAGACTTACATCATCTCTCTTTTTGCTTAGCTTACTTTCTTTTTTCTTCCACGGTTCGGCGTTTTTATTTATCTCTTCTTTTGCTTTGTTATGAACGTCAAGTTTTTTATCCAATTCGACGAGATTGCTTTCCGCCTGTTTGATAAGCCGAGTAAAGTGCTCGGGTTCCGAAGTCTGTATTGCTACGATTTTATTTACGCATGCGTCTATAATTTGCTTATATCCGTCCGCAATGAACAGAAATTCGCTTTCGACTTTTTCGGCGTCGGAATAGTGCTTTTCATATTCGAAAATTTTATCGCGATTCCGTTCTAAATCCGAGAGCAATTCTTCGGTTTTGCTTTTGAGATTATACACTTTATCGAACTGCGCAAACTCTATGGGAATTTCATCAGTCGCCCGTTTGAGTTGTAACTCCGTCGCAACATTTTCGGACAACAAGTATATCGCAAACTCCGCAAACCGAAAGTCGAGCGATATATTCGTGGTTGCTTCCGTTACTTTTTTGTAAAACTCCAAACCGTCGAAAAAAACATCGCGCGCCAATTTGCTTATTTGCGCTTTTACCGCCGCATCGATACGGACAAGTCTCTTTACGGTTGACATATCAGCATTTGCAACAGCCGCCATATAGACGTCGGTTTTTGTCATGTCGAAAAGCAAAGACAAATCGTCCGAATAATCTATATCATTTATTCTGTCTATCAGTTCTTCGTCGGACTTACAATTGTTTTCACAGAGAAAAAGCGAAAGAACGGCTTCGGCATAATCGGTGGACTTAGTATCGCGCACAGAAAGTATGTAATCATAGAACGCCTTTCCCGACTTAGACACGGTACAACACAGCTCGTGAGTTCTGGATGCCACTGCATCCTCGACCGTTTTTATGCGTTCGGTAAACTCCCCCTCTGCGTATTGCTTTGCCAGCGAAAAAGTTTTGCCATTACACAAATTCTTCAACAATTCGTAATTTGCAAAATCGGAACGCTTTATTCTCGCCAGCATTTCTTTATCGGACGTGCAATCGTTTTCACACAGCATAAGACCGTACCAAGCGGCGCCGTTTTCAGGTTGCATGTCAAGCACTCTGTTATAAAAGCCGCGGGCTTCTTCTATGTCGCCTTGACTCAATTGTTGATTGGCTCTTATCAACAACGTATCTTCCGAACTGCGATTAGGCCCTTGCGACGTATTGGAATCCAATTTTTTCGCCGCTTCCTGCACCCGTTTTAAATTGGCATCGAGTTCTGCGAGTTTCTTTTTATTCTCTTCATCTTGCTTTCTCTTTTCTTCCTCCGCTTTGCGTTTCTTTTCCAAAAACTTCGGCGAATGCTTTTCCACGAAATCCAATATCAAGCCGTCGGCGTTGAATCCAGCACGGTTGATGCCCTGTATCTTTCCGTCGCGTCCCGGCAGTTCCTCAATCGGCGCGCCGTTGAATACGATTGTAACGGCGTCGTGGTCTTTGTCGCCGTTGTTTATCAACCGCAAGAAGCGGGAGTACTCGTTTTGCACCCACGGCGTTCTGAGATAGTCTTTATCCGAACAAACGACGAGCATTGTCTCTGACGTAGCGAGCGCGTACAAAATGTGCGCCTCGTACTTTTCTCCGACTTTGTCTTGCAAAACACGTTCCGAATAGAAAGGAACGTATCCGCGACTTTCCAAAGCGTCGAAAACCCTGTGAGCATATACGGAATCGTCCGTCTTTTTATCCGCCTTTTCGTCGCTGATTTTGACGCAAATAAACGTATCGTAATCCAACCCCGTCTCTTTGAGCCGGCAAAACTCGGCGCGTATATTGTCTATCTCTGCGCCGCGTCTCAGATATTCTTCCTTTTGCTCTCTTGTAGCGCAGTCCAACGCTTTACCGTAATATTTATTCTTACAGAATTTATCTTCGATTATTTTATGGCAAATCGGCTGAAGGCGTTTTGTAACAGAGCGGTCCGCTTCCTCTTTAATATCTTGAAGATACTGAACTTTAAACTCCGCAAGCGCCATACCGAAATATGCCTCCGGCTCGCACAAATCGACTTGCGACGCCTTTTTATATGCGGCAAATGCTTCGTCGAATTTTCCCGCGTCCAAAAAAACTTCGCCCTGCGACAGATAGTATTTTATATCTGCATTGTCGCTTTTTGCAATGGATATTTTACTGCGACAGTGTTCACACTCGATTACGAAGCCGACCGCTTTATTCAAATCCAACGGCGCGCCGCAACTTTTGCACTTTAAAATCTCCACTTGCTCCTCCCATATATAAGTTTATCCAAACAATATTCAAACCCGCGCGGTTATCAAAAACTCTATATCGCGAACAATATCCTTAGCCTTTTGAAACCTACCGTTTTCGGAACGCGACAGCTCGATTTTCAAATCATCCAGCTTATCCGATATTTTCAAATCCGTTTTCATATCGGCTTTGTCGCTTACAGGTTTCAAAAACCGCAACCGCTCTTGTATCTCTTTGAACCGTGCGGAAAGTTCGCCGTCGATTTTTTGAGTTAATACGGCAAAATTCGATACAAGATTGGCGTTCCGCTCTATAAGTTTTACACTTTCGATTGCAATATCCGATTCCGCTTTCTTTTTAAACATATCGTTACGCTCCTATATCAACTTTTTTCCGCAACCGGAACAAAAGCAAGCCGCCGCATTATTCACCGTACCGCAATCCGCGCAGGTAATAGGAATGTTTTTAGCGCGTTTTCCGCAAGTCGGGCAGAATACGGCATTTGTCGACAGTTCCGCACCGCAGTGGACGCATAATACCGCACTTTCGCGCTTTTGCGCTTTTCCTACCACTTTAAGCACCTCGTAATACGCTTCGTTGTCTTTAAGTTGTAGCTCGCGCAAATACTTTTCGCGTTCCCGCTGTTTATCGTCAAGTCGCTCGACCTCGCGCAAATATTCTTTCAACTTCTCCTGACGAACGACTTCTTTTGCCGCGTCTTCTATCGCATTCATATCGCTGTCGTATAAATCGAAATCGGCTATCTTGAAATTGAGTACCGACAGCCCCCATTCTTTCTCGAACATCGGACTTAACAGTTCCCCCATTTTAATGCCTATCTGTTTCTTGTTGGCGGTAAATTTATCGTATGTCAAGTGCATTTCCGCTACCGCGCCGAGAAACAAATCCGCAAATTCGGTAGCTACCGTTTCGCCATAACGCTTTCCAAACTCTTCCAAATCGAATTCTTTTTTAGCGCCGACGACTTTACGAAAAAACTGTTCGGGATTGCTTACGGATACGTCGAACTCGCCGAACGCACCTACCGTTATAACTTTTCCGCTCGCTTCGTCGCGGTATCTCACTCTGTTGGGGGTACCCCATTTAATTAGTACACGGGTATCTTTGGGTATGTAAATGACTTCTACGGAAAGCCCTTTTTTCCAATTCTTGATTTCCGTCTTGCTGTCGAAAACGTCGTAATTTCCGCTACCGTAATAACGACAGTCACCGCCGCCTTTTATTATTATTGCATTATGCGTATACGGAACTTCGACCATTGCGTGTTTATCCTTAATAATATCGCCAACGCGAACGAACAGCACGCTATTGTCGTCCACACTCGCGCGACATAAGTTCTGCTCAAATTTAATTACCTGTATGCCTTTATTGCCAAACATAGCTTTCTCCTTGTTTTAAGTTGTCAGCTTTATTCACATCCCGCGCGATTATCGTAATTCAAATCATGCGCGAGGCAAAATATTCAAGAGACGACACTCCCAAATGGCATCTCTTAATTGTTACCACACAATCCCATAACTACTGCTATTCGCAAGATGGAGAGAAAGCCAAAATGGCAGACTGTTTCTCTTGCGAACAAAAGTAGTCTCCAAGTTAAAGGATAGTGTGGTAATGCTATTATAACATCGCTATTTATGATTGTCAAGCGCAAAGCAAAAATCCGTAAGTAATTCGATATATTCGGAACATAAGAAAAAAACCGAAGCGATAAATACAACGGTTTATAAATTCGTTTTCTAATATACAATAATTTCTTTTTATGCTACAAACGAGCCGTTGCGGAAAGTTCTACAAAGTACGGCGAAAAGCCCGCCGCATGCGCCGTTTTTTCAGACGCAAAATTTGAAAATGCACGGCAATAATAAGGGCATGCTCCGCGGTTTATTATTTCGTCTTTAAGTGCGCGAACAAGCGCGGAGCCTATGCCGCGGCGTCGGTATTCCGGCTTCACGTCGACGCCTATTTGCCACAGTTTTTCTGCGTCGTTAGTGCAAGCGGCAACCGCCGTCGGCACTTCGCCGTGATAATACACTGCGGCTATCGTGTCGCGCCGACGCGCCGTCGTCGAATAACATAATGCCTCGGTAAACGTTTTATCGGAGTAAAGCGCGGCAAGCTCGTGTCCGAAAATCATGCGGATTCCGTCCGTCGAAATACCTTCCGTCTTTCGAGTTGACGGAAGCATACCGACGACCGCGCTGCCGACTGCGTAGCCGTATTTTTCAAGCTCTGCATTCAGCGCAAAAACATTAGGCGCGTCAAACACGCGAAACAACTCCGTGGCACGGTAAACGTATTGTTTTGCAAACGCCATAACGGATTTATCGGCAACGACCAACAATCTGTCGCCGAAATACGTCATATTAAAAAACGGTGTACCGACAAAATGCGTTCTCGCTCTCCCGTCAAACGGAACGGCAGGCGCAAAAATAATTCTGTCCCCGCTCCCGAGTTCGACGTGAAAGTCTGCGCAAATCTGTTCTTCGAAAATTTTTTCAAAATCGATAAATGACATATCATAACGATTATACTCCATACAAATAAAAAAATCAACAGAGTATCGTCATATCGCGAACAAGACATCGGTTTTAAATTCCGACAAGTCAATCTGAATTATTAAACTCCGTCAATCGCTTTATATCTTCGTCGGAAACGCCGGAATGGATTGTTTTCTCCACT
>CATLGX010000083.1 GCA_949948785.1 uncultured Christensenella sp.
ATTGATAGAACTGCACGAATACCAAAAAGCCAACGGGTACGCGACTGGTAAGGTCCTTGTGGATTTCAAAAATTCGCTTCCGCTCCTCGACGCATTGCTCAATATCGAGTTGCCGACCATGCATTTGAAATACGATAAAAAAGGGAAAGGTCATATCGATATCGACAGATACAAAAGCGAGATTACCGAAAGAGCGATTGAAATTTATGCTCGAAAATGAGTTGCATAATCGTCGGCAGTTTTTTTATCAACTAAACACATCTATGTAGGACGAAAATACTGTCCTACCGAATAGGCCTCGAAAACTAAAGTTTTCGGGGTCTATTATATATAGAAAAGCATCATTGAGAATACTGCGGATTAAGCTCTTCAAGCTTCGAGCAATTACGGCGCTTCGAGCATATCGGGATCTTTTTGTATGCGCTGTAATATTATTCTGTGGCGAAATTTGCCGCCGCATCATAAATTTTATCAGAGAATAATTTATTGACAAAATACAGGAAAAGTGTTGACAAGCGAAATCACATGTGCTATACTTACTTATGGAATCGATTCCAAACTATGAAATCGGTGGTAAATAGATAATCGGAGGATATGATGGCAGGCTTATCGTTGAGACATGTTCGCAAGGTTTATCCGGCAAGACATAAAGTCGCGGGCAAGAAAAAGACCAAAGTCGCGAGGGTTTCGGCAGATTTTGTCGCGGTCAAGGATTTCTGTATGGAGATCGAGGACGGCGAGTTTATCGTGTTTGTCGGACCGTCCGGCTGCGGAAAGTCGACGACGCTGCGCATGGTGGCGGGGCTTGAAGATATTTCTTCGGGCGAGCTGTACATAGACGGTAAGCTCATGAACAACGTAGAGCCGCGCGACAGGGATATTGCAATGGTGTTCCAGAGCTATGCTTTATATCCGCACATGACGGCGTACGATAATATTGCATTCGGGCTGCGCATGCGCAAGATCGCCGAACCCAAGCTCGACGAGTACGGCAACGGTGTTGTCGGCATTGATAATAAAAAAGTCAAGGAACTCGGCAATCAAATTAAAATGGTAACCAAAGAAATTGCGACTGCGGAGAAACGGGCGCGTGCCGACGTTAAAGCGCACATCGCAATGCTTAACGGGCGGGTAAAGAGCGAGACCGACGAGTCGGCTAAAGCCGAGCTTTGCGCGCGCATTGCGGCAATCGACGTGGACGGCGATATCGAAAAGCGCGCCGCGGCGCTTAAAGCGGACGCGGAAAAGAGGCTCGAAAAGCTCAACGACGATTATAATTATTACGTTTCCACGCCGGTGCAGCTTTATATAGAGCGGCACTATACGAGCAAAGAGATAGACGCAAAAGTTAATTGGGCAGCCGAGGTGTTGGGCATTACCGAGCTGTTACACAGCAAGCCGTCCGACATGTCGGGCGGACAGCGGCAGCGGATCGCGCTCGGCCGTGCAATGGTGCGCGGACCAAAAGTGTTCCTGCTCGACGAACCGCTGTCCAACCTCGACGCAAAGCTTCGCAACGCCATGCGCGCGGAAATAGTAAAGCTTCATAACGAGCTTAAAACCACTTTTATATACGTCACGCACGATCAGATCGAAGCTATGACTATGGGCACGCGCATAGTCGTCATGAAAGACGGATACATACAGCAGATCGACACGCCGACCAATCTTTTCGACTTCCCCGTAAACAAGTTTGTCGCGGGATTTATCGGCACGCCGCAAATGAACTTCTTCGATATTACGGTCAAGCGCGACGGCGATAATCTTATTGCCGCGTTTGCGGACGGGCAAAATATATCGTTGAAGTTAAAGGATATGCGCACGGTGCGCGAGGATATTCTCGACGGCAACGAGCACAAAGTTATCATGGGCGCGCGCGGCGAGAGTATCGATATCGGCGCAGACGGGCTCGCCGTCAATGTGAGCATAAAAGAAATACTCGGTGAAAACACGCATCTTTTCGTCAGGCTGGGCGATGCGGAATACATAGTTTGTCTCAACGACCGCGTGGAGTATTCGACGGGCGAGGAGGTGCGCCTTGCGTTCAACGAAAAGAAACTGCACTTGTTCGATCCCGAGAGCGGCGAAAGCCTTTTGGGCAGGGAATACGAAAACGCAGTCAAAGGCGACGCCGCCGAGAAGACGCATGGCGAGAAAGTCCCGACCGACGAAAAGCCAGCCAAAAAGCGCGCGGCAAAGGCGAAGACCGCCGCCGCAAAAGAGTGATCGCGTTTAATGAAAGAGCTGCTGAAGTATATATTTCCGAGTTTCTTCTCGGATAAAATAGCCGGGCAGGCGCATGACCGCGGTGCGGGAAGCATCATTATAGTTGCCGTTCTCGCCGCGGTATTTTCCGCGCTCGGAATAATAGCGGCGTACGCTATTCCGGTCAAGACCAACTTTTACAATACATCGGAGCTTGTCGCTACGGTGGAACGCGCGTTTTCTTCCGACGGCGCGGCGCTCGAAATCAAGGGCGGCGTTCTCTGTTCCGATCGCATTATAGATACCGTGGCGAGCGAGGCGGATAAGCTGGAATATTCTCTCGGCTACGATATTGTGGTCGACACGCGCGACGTCGATACGCTCGACGATTTTTACGCTTACTGCGTGTCGAACAGCGGCAATGAAATATCGTACGAAGAATTTCTCGAGCTGGACGAGGACGTTAAAACGCTGTACTCTTTTGCGATCAGATACAGCGGCAGGGAACGGATCATAGACGCCGAATGGGTGGACAGATGCGAGAGTTATCTCGACGGCGTAACCGACGAGAGTACCGTAAACGCTTATGCCGAGGTAAAAAAGAAATCGGGCGACGAGTACAATGCCGCGGTGTACGATTTGTATGTTCGCACTTATTATCCGTCGCTCGCCGAATACGAACGCGGCGGCGCGCCCAAAACACGTAACTACTATTATTACAACTATTTTGACCGCGAAAAGATTTTGTTTGTGTTCAGCGACGCCATGGTATGCTCGTACGTGACCGACTTCGGTGCGAAGAACAATTTTTACGGGTACTACGGCGATATGAAAGACGGCGAGATAGGAAGCGACGCAGAGGACGTTAAACGGTTTATTGCGGACAGCGCCGCAGGCGCGCGGGCGGTAACGGTGTACAGAGCGATAATCGGATTCTTTTCCGTAGCGCCGTTTATCGTACTCGTGGTTATAGCCGTGTCGGTCGCGCTGTTCTGTTTGACAAAGCTGATGAAAACAGGCGCGCTCACGTTCGTCGCGGCGGCAAAGACCGTATGCGCTTTCCTGACGGTTGCGTCGCTGATCGCGTCGCTCGTCACGTTTGCGCTCGGATTTTTCGTTTCGCAGAGCCTTTTGGCTTGGCTGGACGGAGTGATGATTTTTGCCGTGCTCGTAATAAGAGTCGCGATCATGCTTATAAAATCGGCTGTCGAGCACAAGCGCGCGATCAAGCAGTCTGCCGATAACATACAAAATACGACCGAGGCGGAGGGAACGGAAAAATGATATTGAGCGTCGGAGAAATACTCGTCGACATGATAGGCAGCGAAAAAGACGGCGCGTTTTGTTACGAACGCAAAGCCGGCGGCGCGCCGTTCAACGTGGCGTGCGCCGTGAAAAAGTTCGGAGGGAGCAGCGCGTTTGTCGGCTGCGTCGGCGACGATCTTATAGGCGAATTTCTTCGCGGGTTTGCCGAGGCGCGCGGACTCGACGGATTGAATATAGCGACGGACAGTGAACATAATACCACGCTCGCGTTTGTGGAAATAGACGGGAGCGGCGAGCGGTCGTTTTGTTTCTACCGCAAGTTTACAGCCGATTACAGGCTGCCGCATATAGACGACGCGCTTTTTGAAAAAGCGAATATAATTCACGTCGGGTCGCTCATGCTCTCCGAGGAAATAGGCAGGGCTTACGCCGACGGACTGATAGATCGGGCAAAGCGGCGCGGAAAGACGGTCAGCTTCGACGTCAATTACCGTACGGACGTGTTCCGCGACGCACAGTCGGCAACAGCTATGTACAAGCGGTATATCGAGCTTGCGGACATAGTCAAGCTGTCCGAGGACGAGTACGAAATATTCGGCGCGGAGTACGTTGACGGGCTTAAAGACAAGCTTGTGTGCATAACGCTCGGCAGCCGCGGCAGCGAATGGAAGTTCGGCGGGCGCTCGGGCAGGGCGGATTCGATTTCGGTAAAGCCCGCGGATACGACGGGCGCGGGCGACGCGTTTTACGCGGGGGTGCTCAAAAAGTTGGACGGCGTGAGCAAGAGCGAATATACCGACGAATTTTTAAGCGGCGCGCTGCGGTACGCAAACGTGTGCGGCGCGCTGAACACGCTCGGCCGCGGCGCTATAGACGCGCTGCCGGACGAAAAAACGATAGATAAATATTCGAGATAACGACACGGAGAGGCTCAAACGGTTTGTGTCAAGGAGGAAGGTGTCGCAAGCATGAGAACGATAACTATGAAAATAAGAATAACGATACTCGTTTTGCTCGCGTGTATTGCGGGCGCGGTTGCGGGCTTGGGCTTTTTCGGCGCCGAAGCCGAAACGGTCGTAGAGAGCGGCGACGACGCGTTCGAGCTTACGTCGGTCGAATACGCGGCTGACGAAAAGTTCGCGTTTTCGGCGACCGCCGACTTTGAAAGCGGCAATGCGGCGGGACTCGTTTTCGGCGCGACGGAGGGCGAGGCGTACTGGGTGTTCAACGTTGATCGCGCCTCTAACGCCGTCAAGCTGATGTACTTCGATTATTCGTCGGGCGGTAAGACCGTGTACGTAGTCGATGAAGAATACTATGTAGGCACTGCGCTTATGAACGACGGCGAAAAGGATTACGTAAGAAGCCGCACCGAAAATATAGACAAGGTATATTTGCAGGTCGTGATCATGCCGACCGAAAACGGCGAAGCGTACGCCGAGTTTTACGCCGACGGAATTCGTCGGTTTGCGTACGTCGACGGCAGCGAGGAAGCGGTGAAAATCGATTTGAACGCGCTTACCGCCGGCGATGACGGGCAAGTACGACTGTCGTACGGCGGCGGCAGACTCGGCTATAACTGCTTTAATGCGAGAGTGAGATTTACGGACGAGGAGATAACCGGGGAATCGACGAGCTATTCGGAGATTTACAGAAATCAGTATCATTTTTCTCAGTTTGCGCATTGGAACAACGACCCCAACGGAATGGTTTACTACAACGGCTATTACCACCTGTATTTTCAGCATAACCCGTACGGAAACACTTGGGACGCCATGCACTGGGGACATGCGCGGAGCAAGGATCTCGTGCATTGGGAGCTTCTTCCCATAGCGCTCGTTCCCGACCGCGATCTTTCGGTTGACGGCGGAATCGATTACGGCATAGGCGCTATGTGGTCGGGTTCGGCGCGCGTTTACCGCAAGGGCGACAGCAACAAGATAGATAACGAATATAAATGGTTCGGAGATTTGTCGGATAAAAACGACGGCGACGCGCTCGGTCTTATAGGCTTTTATACGCGGTTCGATAAAGGCGGAAACCGTCATCAAATCGTCATGTACAGCACGGACGGCGGACTGTCATGGAACAAACGCGACAATATTCCGAGCACGGTATCTATAGGGCTTAACGGAAACCCGATTGTCGGCGGATCGTGGCGCGACCCCAAGGTATTCGACATTTCCGATATTGCGGACGACGGCTATAAATGGGGCATGGTGCTCACCAATATGGAAGGCAACGAGATGTACTTCCTCAAGTCGACCGACTTTATCGATTGGGCGCATGCGGGCTGCTACGAAGTTTATCGCTCCGAGTGTCCCGACCTCGTCAAGTTGAACGACGGGACGAGAGAACGCACCGTGATAACGTTCACTTCGAGATATTACGTTGTCTGCGATCTCGCATACGAGAACGGGAATATAGTGATGCTCGATTCCGACGGAAACAAAATAGAGCGACTCATGCGCGGCGATCCGCAGTTTAATATTATGGATTACGGCGTGGATTCGTATGCGGCGCAAACCTTTTATATCGACCCCGATTCGGACAGCGAGTACGCGGGCAAGAGCGTGTCTAT
>CATLGX010000084.1 GCA_949948785.1 uncultured Christensenella sp.
TACGTCGCCGCAATGCCGGGGCGCATAATTAACGGCATAAAACAGGCGGGAGTAAACAATCCTGTTTTTCTGCTCGACGAAATAGACAAGATGACGAGCGACATGCACGGCGACCCCGCGAGCGCGCTTTTGGAAGTTCTCGACCCCAATCAGAACGACAGATTCAAAGACAATTATCTCGACATGCCGTATGATTTGAGTAACGTCATGTTCGTTACGACGGCAAACTCTCTCGACCCGCTTCCGCCCGCGCTTCTTGACAGGCTTGAGGTTATCGAGCTGTCGGGATACACGTACGAAGAAAAATTACAGATAGCGAAGCGCTATTTAAAACCCAAAGAACTTGCCGCCAACGGTCTCGGCAACATACGCGTCGATATGAGCGACGCCGTAATAATGCACATCGTTTCTGCGTACACGAGAGAGAGCGGCGTGCGTAATCTCGAACGCGAAATAGCGACGGTTATGCGTAAAATCGCATTGCGGATAGTCGAGCGTAACGAACAGCCGACTGTGTTTAAAGTAACCAAAAAAGAAGTCGCGGAGTTCCTCGGCCCGCCAAAGTACAAAGACGTTTCGACATCCGACAAAGACGAAGTAGGCGCGGCGACGGGGCTTGCCTGGACGAGTGTAGGCGGAGTTACGCTCAGTATTGAAGCGGCTATTATATCGGGCGGAAAAGGCGAAATAAAGCTCACGGGAAGCCTCGGCGACGTCATGAAGGAATCGTGTCTTACCGCGCTTACACTCGTGCGCTCGCGCGCCGACGAGTACGGTATAGACCCCGAAGTCTTTAACAAGAACGATATTCATTTGCATTTTCCGGAGGGCGCGACGCCGAAAGACGGACCGAGCGCGGGCATAACGATAGCCGCGGCGCTTATGTCGGCGTTTTCGGGGCGTAAAGTCGCGCATGATATTACGATGACGGGCGAGCTTACGTTGCGCGGTAAGGTTCTCGCAATCGGCGGACTTAAAGAAAAATCGCTCGCCGCATTCCGCGCGGGATTCAAGCGTCTTATTATTCCGCGCGAAAACGAAAAAGACCTTGCCGAAGTGCCCAAAGAAGTCAAGGATAAGCTCGAAATAATAATGGCGGACAATATAGACAAAGTGTTCGCCGCGGTGTTGGTATGAAAATCAAATCGGCGGCGTTCGTAAAAAGTTGCGCCGACAGACACGCTGCCGACGCCGACGAATTCGCGCCGCAGATAGCGGTCGCAGGCAGGAGCAATTGCGGAAAATCGTCGCTTTTGAATATGCTCATGGGCGCGAAGCTGTGCAAAACGAGTTCCACGCCCGGGCGCACGCGGCTTATAAACGTTTTCAGCGTCGAGTGCGACGTTCCGTTTTACTTTATCGACCTTCCGGGTTACGGGTACAGCGTGGCACAGAAGAGCGTATCCGACGAGTGGAGCGAGCGCACGGACGCTTACTTTCGACGCGGCGAAAATATTGCGCAGGTGCTGTGTCTTATGGACATCCGCCGCGTGCCGTCCGAACTTGACAAAACGCTTATAAACTATTTGCGCGACTTAAATCTTCCGTTCACTGTCGTATTGACCAAATCGGATAAACTCAGCAGAGCGAAAGCCGCGAAATCCCGCATGGATATAGCGGCGGCGCTTGGGCTTGCGCGCGACAATCTTTTCGTAACGAGCGCGTCGAAAAACATCGGGCGCGACGAACTTCTCGACAGAATACAGTGCATTTTATCCGTTTAATCGACTGATGCGTTCATATATTCTTCACTAAGTAAAGCCCTTCGGAATATATATATTCGGAGGGTTTTCACATGGTCAAAAAAGCGGGGTGCGGCGGCGGGTTCGACGGGCTGTGTTGTCGCATGGTGATTGAAACAAAGCGGGTGTTCGACGGTTGCAAGTTTACCGACGAAAATATTTCGCTCACGTTAAATACCGACGGCGCATTGCCGCAGCAGGCGAACTTTGTGTCCGCACGCGTAATCGGCAGCGAGCTTGTAAACTATACGGTATCGGACGGTCCCGGCGGAAAATGCAATATATCGGGCGACGTAGTAACAAAGTTTGCCGTAACGTACAGCTACGGCGGCGCGCTGTACACTGTCGGCGCATCGTACACGGAGCATATAGATACGTTTTTGCGATTGCCCATAGCGGCGCTCGTGCCGTATGCGATAGAAGTGTCTACCGTAATGACGGTAACCAGCGGCGCGATTATCGGTACGAACTCAGTGGCTGTAAGCGGTTGTATTTTGAGAATAATCAAGGTTACCGCGCCCGTAGATATTTTGATTCCGACGTACGGATATTGCGTATATCCTCCATGTACGGGCTGCGCATGTCCCGGGATTTCCGACGCGCGCATATTCCCGTCGTTCGACGACGAATAGCCCGACGCACGGCAAAGCGGGCGAGCCGCGCTCGTTCGCTTTGTTGTTGACATTAAATTATATAAGTGATAAAATATCGGTATGAACGTTTATGCGATTTCCGATTTGCATTTATCTATAAACAATCCCAAACCAATGAATATATTCGGCGAGGTTTGGGACAACTATCTCGGCAGTATCGAACAGTCGCTCTCGTGCGTAGGCGAGGACGATATAGTTCTTCTCGCGGGCGATTTGAGCTGGGCGATGACTTTGGACGCGGCAAAGCCCGACCTTGATTACATAGGCGCGTACCCGGGTAATAAGGTTATAATCCGCGGCAATCACGATTATTGGTGGAAGGCGATAGGCGCAGTGCGCGGCGCGCTTCCGAAAAAAGTATTCGCCGTGCAAAACGACTGCGTGCGCATAGGCGACGTTTTGATTTGCGGAAGCCGAGGGTGGAGCGCCGACGACAAGACCGAGGACGGCAAACGCCTTTTCGCGCGCGAACTTTTGCGCATACAAATGTCGCTCGATTGCATGAAAAAATTGCGGCAAGACGGCGACAGGGTTATTTTTATGATACACTATCCTCCGTTTAACGCGCGTTTCGAGGACAGCGAAGTAACCGCAATATTTGAAAACTACGGCGTAAACGCCGTAGTTTACGGACATCTACACGGCAGAACGTGCCGTGCGAAACCGCGCATAGAAAAGCACGGGATTCCGTAC
This sequence comes from uncultured Christensenella sp., assembly GCA_949948785.1. Taxonomy (GTDB): domain Bacteria; phylum Bacillota; class Clostridia; order Christensenellales; family Pumilibacteraceae; genus Anaerocaecibacter. The sequence goes on from CATLGX010000084.1 coordinate 3,089, forward strand.
TATCTTACATCGTGCGATATGGTAGGCAACCGTGCCGTAAAAATAGATATTTAAAAGAAAACCGCTCACAAGCGGTTTTCTTTTAAGAGGATTACTGAAAGTCAAAGCAAAACGTATCCCGCGTTGCGGATAGCTTCAAACACCCGTTTTCCGTGTTCCGCTCCCGATACCTCGCAGGTGATGTGCAGTATCGTTTCGTTTAACGACAGTTCGGCATTAACGCGGTCGTACTGAATGGCTATTACGTTTGCGCCAGTTTTTGCGAGTATTCCGCTAACTCCTTCGAGCGACCCGGGCTTGTCGGAGAGCACGACGGAAAGGCGAATCTGCCGCCCTCGGCTTACTAAGCCTTTTTCGATAATTTTATGAACGAAACTGACGTCTATGTTGCCGCCGGATAAAAGACATACCGTTTTCTTTCCGCGCAGTTGCTTATATCTGTCGCAGAGTATTGCGGCAAGCCCCGCCGCGCCCGCAGGCTCGACTATTTCTTTTGCGCGCTCGATTAGAGCTATTATGGCGGAGGCTATTTCGTCGTCCGTTACGGTAAGAATTCCGTCCGCGTACTCGTTGATATACTTCATGGTAATGTCGCCGGGACGCTTGACCGCTATGCCGTCGGCAATCGTAAATATCTTGTCGAGCGTTTGAGGCGAACCTCCGAACGACGCGGCAACCGCCGCCGCGCCCGCAGCTTGAACGCCGTATACTTTGACGTTTTTGTTCAAACTTTTTATGGCGTAAGCGACGCCTGCCAAAAGACCGCCGCCGCCCGCGGGAACGAGCACCGTCTCGACGTTCGGTAAATCTTCGAGTATTTCGAGTCCTACCGTTCCTTGCCCGGCGATAATATCCTCGTCGTCGAACGGGGGAATAAATATGCCGTTTTCCGCCGCGCAATCGTTTACCGCGCGAGCTTTCGCGTCGTCGAAAACGTCGCCGTGAAGTACGACTTTGGCGCCGTATCCTTCGGTTGCCGAAATCTTGGCAATCGGAGTTGCGAGCGGCATGTAAATCACCGCTTCGATTCCGCGTTTCGCCGCCGCGTAGGCGACGCCCTGCGCGTGGTTGCCTGCCGAGCAACTGTATACCTTTGCGCTTTTGTCGAGGTCGAGTTTCGCTATCTTATTGAAAGCGCCTCGAACTTTGAACGACCCCGTCTTTTGCAAGTTCTCGCATTTAAGATAAACGTCTCCGCCGGACATTCGCGAAAACGTCTCCGAATGTTCGAGCGGAGTGTGGTGCACCGTGCCTTTCAGACGCTCCCGCGCCTGCTTAATGTCTTGTAATCGCATGATGCAATAAGTATAACTCCGCATGGCGTAAAAGTCAATAGTTCGTTTCGTCAAGTCCGCGCCATTTCGATTTATTCGTTATACGGTTGAGAAATTTTAAAAATATTTGAAGATTTTGGTTAAAAAGGGTTGCAAGTGGTCATTTCATATGATATAATGGTGCAAGTAAGGAAAACCGCGGCCGATAACGGTCGGTTTCCGAGGGAGACAAATGTTTTTCGGCGAGTACCATCACCAGCTTGACGATAAAGGGCGGATAAGAATACCGCCACGTTTCCGCGAGCAGTTGGGTGAGGGCGCAATGCTCATGGTCGGGCTTGAAAAATGTCTCATGCTGTACACTGCGGAAGACTTTAAAAAGCGCGTATACGACAGACTGTCGGAGACGGATTTTCTCAATCTCGGCGCGGCTGACATAAAGCGAGTACTGTTTTCCAAGACGCAGCCAAGCGAAGCGGACAAGCAGTGCAGAGTAGCCGTAAATTCGTTGTTTTTGAAAGAGTGCGGCATAGAAAAAAATATCGTTACTATCGGTGCGATGGACCACGCGGAAATTTGGTCGGAAGAAGCGTTTAAAGCGCACATGGAAAAGATAGACATAAAACAGGTTCTTTCGACGTTCAGCTTATGAGCTATCACGTACCGGTCATGCTCGACGAAGTGATTGACGCGCTTCGCGTGCAACGCGGCAAGACGTATCTCGACGCTACGCTCGGCGGCGGCGGACACACCGGCGCGATAATCGAAAAGGGCGGAAGCGTAGTCGCGATAGACAGAGACGACGACGCGATAGGCTATTGCAAGTCGCACATTGTCGGCGACGTTACGTACATTAAAGGTCAATACGAAAATGCGGTCGAGTTGGTTGTCGGCGCGGGCGTTAAGTCGCTCGACGGCGCGATAATGGACTTGGGCGTGTCTTCTCATCAGCTCGACGACGCGGAGCGCGGATTCTCATACATGCGCGACGGCGCGCTCGACATGCGTATGGACAGAACGCAGGAATTTACGGCTTACGACGTGATTAACGGATATTCCGAAAGCGAAATAGCCGACGTTCTGTATCGATACGGCGAGGAGAGTTTTTCGCGGCGCATAGCTTCGGCTGTCGTTAAAGCGCGGCAAAGTTCCCCGATAAAAACCACGTCGGAACTTGCGCAGATAATAGCCGCGTCGGTTCCGTACCGCAAGGGCGGACATCCTGCGAAAAAAAGTTTTCAAGCGATACGCATAGAAGTCAACGGCGAACTTAAAGGCATAGAGAGCGCGATAAACGGCATTTTCGGTATGATAGAGCGGGGCGGGCGGCTTGCGGTTATTACGTTCCATTCGCTCGAAGACAGGATAGTCAAGACGGCGTTCGGCGCCCTCGCAACAGACTGTATCTGTCCAAAATCATTTCCCGTATGCGTATGCGGACATCGCGCAACGGCAAAGCCGGTAGGGCGGTTCCGCCCGACGGCACAAGAGACAAACGTCAACCCCCGCGCAAAGAGCGCGACCCTTCGGGTAATAGAAAAACTGTAAGGAAGGACTGTTTATGATTA
>CATLGX010000085.1 GCA_949948785.1 uncultured Christensenella sp.
TAGGCATATGGTATTCGCCTTTCTTGTTTCCTTTCCACTCGCTCGCCGCGGCGTCCATGGCAAGAACGAAATCGCTGCCTTCTTTAAAGCCCGCTTTTTTGACTGCTTCGAGTATATTCTTGATAGCTTCTTCGTCGCTTGCGAGATTGGGTGCGAAACCGCCTTCGTCGCCTACCGACGTAGCAAGGTTTTTACCTTTAAGAAGAGCTTGAAGCGCATGGAATACTTCCGTGCACCAACGCAAACCTTCCGCAAAAGTCTTTGCGCCTACGGGCATAATCATGAATTCCTGAACGTCGACCGTATTCGTGGCATGCGCGCCGCCGTTCAGTATGTTCATCATGGGAACGGGCAAACGCGTAGCCGCGCAACCGCCGATAAAACGGTAAAGCGGAATATTGAGCGAAGCGGCGGCGGCCTTTGCCGCGGCTATCGAAACCGCAAGTATGGCGTTTGCGCCGAGCTTGGACTTATTGTCCGTGCCGTCCGCATCGAGCATGAGTTTGTCCACTCCGTATGTGTCGAATGCGTCAGCACCTTTAAGCGCCTCGTTGATAACGGTGTTTACATTGTTTACCGCCTTGGAAACGCCCTTGCCGCCGAACTTGGATTTGTCGCCGTCGCGAAGTTCGATTGCCTCGAACTCGCCCGTGGATGCGCCGGAAGGCGACGCACCGCGACCGATAACGCCGTTTTCGAGAACGACTTCCGCTTCTACCGTAGGATTGCCGCGAGAGTCTATTATCTCTCTGCCGACAACTTTTTTAATCTTCAATTCCGACATGATAACTCCTTTGAATTTGTATTTGGTTTTACCGTATAAAGTATAGCGCAATTGCCTTTAAAAATCAAGTGATTTTATGATAAATTAAAAACCCGACCCGAATTTGCACTATAATTTGCATACCCACAATCCGTGAAGATTGCAGTACTCGTACACCGCGACCGGCTTCTCTCCCGCCGACAATTTGAACTCGGTCTCGGGCGCGTCTGTGTGTATAAGTTTGTGAATTTGCATGCCTTTCGACGTTTCGAGCGCGACGAGCGAAATCAAATGCGCTTCCGTCATAGGATGCGGAACGGAACCGACGCTGACGCGTACGACGTCTCCGTTTACGTCGACTACGGGCACATGCTTTTCTTGCGCCGCGTCGGTGGTGTTGGCTTCGAGAAGAGTGTATCCATCGCTAAGCCCGTGCTCGCCGGTAACGGCGATTTCGCCGTTTTGTTTGTTTACGTAGAATTTCATATTTACCTCCGATTTTTGCGCGTTTACCGCGCGTTATACCATTATTATTTGTCTAAATCGACAGCTTTAAGACACTCTTCGAGCGCAATTATGCCGTGCTCGAAAGTCAGACCGCCTTGAAGATACGCCACGTACGGCGGACGTATCGGCGCGTCGCATGACAACTCAATCGACGAACCTTGTACAAACGCGCCTGCCGCCATTATCACTTTGTCGTTATATCCCGGCATGTCCCACGGCTCGGGCGCGGCAAAACTGTCAATCGGAGACGCGCTTTGCACTGCGCGACAAAATCCTATCAGCTTGTCTGCGTCGCCGAACTTTATCGAGCAAATTATATCGTCGTATTGTTCGCCCGTCTTCGGCATAGTCTCGTAGCCGAGACTGCCGAAAACCTCCGAAAACAGCATCGCGGTTTTAATACTCTGCGCAACGGTGTGAGGAGAAAGAAACAAACCTTGATAAAACATTCTGTAATCGCCGGCGTAAGAACCCACTTCCCTTCCGATAGATGGCGCGGTCAATCGCCCCTCTATCATTTCGATAGCCGAAGTCTTTCCGCAAATATATCCTCCCGTCGGAGCTATGCCGCCTCCGGGATTTTTGATAAGCGACCCTACAATCGCATCCGCGCAAACAGTCGGTTCTTCGATTTCCGTAAACTCGCCGTAACAGTTGTCGACAAGCGATATAGCTCCGTGCTTTTTCGCAACGGTGCAAATTTTCTTTATTATATCTACGGAAAGCGCGGGACGCATATCGTAACCGCGCGAACGCTGTATCATGACAACATTGGGACGAATATCCGCACACGCTCGCTCTATAGCCGCTAAATCGGGGCGTCCGTCCTTTAACGGGACAATCTCGCATTTAATCCCGTAATCTTTTAAAGAGCCTTTGCCTTCGCCGAAAATCACGTCGTTCAACGTATCGTATGGCGTGCCGGTTGCAAACAAGAGCGTGTTGTCGGGACGAAGCAATCCGAACATGGCAATGGTGAGCGCATGAGTTCCCGAAGCAATCATCGGCGACACTATTGCGTCTTCTCCGCCAAAAACGTCGGCGTAAAGACGGTTTAACGTGTCTCTTGCCGCATCGTCATACCCGTAACCGGTCGACGGTGCGAAATGCCGCAAAGCTATTCTGTTTTTTCTAAATGCGTCGAGTACCTTGCGTTGGTTTTTAAGCGCAATGCCGTCCGTATCTTTAAATAAGGGCTGCAATTTTTCTATTGCTTTCCGTATAATTTCGTTCACAGGCTTTCCTCCAAAAACCGAGCTACGCTACTCCCAATCTCGTCATAGTTTCGCACATCTATAAATGTTTTGTCAAGCTTCATGTTTTTAAAATACGTGGTTTGCCGTTTGGCGTAATTGCGTGTTTTTTGTGCGACGACGGCTTCGAGTTCTTCACGGGTCGCATTCGGATATTGTATAATCTGTTTGTAACCGAGCGCCTGCATCGGCTGTTGCCCCGCATATCGACCGAGATTGCGCGTTTCGTCGATTAATCCGTCATCGAACATCTTATGCACACGCGCATTTATTTTTTCGTAAAGCGTTTCGCGCGGCAACGTAAGTACCAGCGTAAAATCGTCGTACGGCTTTTTCGCAGCGATTGCCGCAGATTTTGATTTTCCGCCGACAAAATATATTTCAAGCGCGCGTATGGTGCGCTTTACGTCGTTTGCTGATATTTCGTTAGCCGCTTTTTCGTCTATAACAGACAGCAGGTCATGCAAACAAGCTATAAAATGCGAGGATATTTTAAGAGCTTTGCGCACGTCGTCGCTATTGGAACGTTCGGCAAAATTATAGCCTGAAAACAGCGCGTTTACATACAGTCCCGTACCGCCCACGATTATAGGAAGTTTACCGTCGGCAGCGGCCTTTCGTATTTCCGCATCGGCGGCGGATACGTACTGTCCCACGGAAAACGGCTCGTCTCCGTTTACGATGTCTATCATACGGTGCTCTATGCCGCAACGCTCGGATGCGGCGAGTTTTCCCGTACCTATGTCGAAACCGCGGTATATCTGCATAGAATCCGCGCCGATTACCGTCCCGTTGAACCGCTTTGCAAGCCTTATTGCCGTCTCCGATTTGCCGACGGCAGTACAGCCGACCAGCGCTATCGCTTTTATACGATGCGCTTGAACCACTTTTCTATCTCCTTTTTATTAAAAGCTACGACAATAGGTCTGCCGTGCGGACAGAACAATGTAATATTTCTCGCCGACATCTCCGATAGCAAAGCATCTATCTCCGATTGCGAAAGGTCGTCGATTTCCCCTTTGACGGCAGCTTTGCACGCCGCTTGCATAAGCCGTTCTTTTAATGCGGTCGGGCTTTTATCGCGCGAATTGATAATTGTCAGCATGTCGGAAACGAAATTTCTCAAATCAATACCCGCGCATTCGTACGGAACCTGCGACAAAGTAAAAGTGCACTCGCCGAACGGCGAAACAACAAATCCGCAATCCGCTAAAAGGTCAATATTTTCGGTTATCGCTTCTGCGTCGAGCGGACTCACGTCAAATACGAACGGAAGTATTAGCGGTTGTGTTTTTAGCCGTTTTTTCTCGTAATCGGCAAGAAGAGTATCATATAGCAGTTTTTCGTGCGCGGCATGCTGGTCTATGAAATAGCACGTTTCGCCGCGCTCCATTATCAGATAGGTATTAAAAAGTTTACCGACATATTTACATTCCGCCGGAATAAAAACACCCTTATTTTCAAAAACCGCAGAGCTGTCGTAAACGTCTTTGTACTTTTGTTCGTCGCGCCCTGTCGCGGCATTATCTTTTTCAGTATGTTCTGAAAATCCGACGTGCAACAACGTTTTAAACTCGTCGCTCGGCGGTTGAAGAGGTTCTTCGACAGGTTTGGGCGTAATGTCGAAAAACGATTTCAACATGTGCGCGGCTTTTCCGAACTCGTTGCGCTCTGCCGTTTGCGGCGTAAAATCTTCCTCAGTCAAGCGCTTTGCATCCGTCAAACGCGGCTGTATCGCATTCTTTATCGCGCGCGCAACCGCTGATTTTATCATAACGGTGTCGGCAAATTTGACTTGCAATTTACTGGGATGCACGTTGACGTCAACCATGTCGTACGGCATTGACACATGCAATACGAACAAAGGATACTGCCGCTTCATTTAATACGGCGCATATACGGAATATACGGCATACATAATATCCGCACTCTCGACGTACCTGCCGTTTATTATTACGTTTTGATAGTTTTTCGACGGTTTTGTAAACGAAGGAAGGCACGTAAAACCTTGGATTTTAATATGAGGCTCGTCCAACTCGACATTTACTGTATTTTTCAACACCGCGTCGCCGTAAACAGCGAACACCGCGCTCTTCAACCCCTCGCCCGACGAAGAAAACTTTTTGTTTTCGCTTTCAAACTTCAAAACTACGTCGGGATTCGCAAGCACGATATGTTCGATTAGCGCAAGGATTTTTGCTTCTTCGCGCGACGGTTTGCTTAAAAACTTCTTGCGCGCGGGTATGCGCTCGAAAAGATTGGCAACGGTAACGGTAGTGCCGAGTTTTGCTCCGCACTCGCAGTGCGATACGAGCTTGCCGCCTTTATAAACTATTTCTCCGCCCATTTCGCATTCCGCTACGCGGGACGTCATTGTTACGTCCGCAACGGCGGCTATGCTCGGCAACGCCTCGCCGCGAAAGCCAAGCGTCATTATCGTGTCGAGGTCGTCAACGGTCTTGATTTTGCTTGTTGCGTGCGGCAAAAATGCCGTAGGCATATCGTCGAACTCGATGCCGCCGCCGTTATCGTCGACGCGAATATAATCTATTCCCCCGCCTTTTATACTTACGGATATTTCGGTTGCACCGGCATCTATAGCGTTTTCGACAAGCTCTTTGACGACGGAATAAGGTCTGTCGACCACTTCGCCCGCCGCGATTTTATTATAGATTTCTTTCGATAAAATATTGATCATTGCAGTTTCTCCTTCCAATCGGAGAGCAGGCTCAACGCTTGCATGGGCGTGAGAGAATTGACGTCGATTTCCCGCAGTTCGTTTGCGATCGAAAGCTCCTCGGCGGACGGCTCCTCTTCACGAACTTCGGGAGCAGGCAAGCCGTTCACGTCGTTGCGCTCCAACGATTTCAGAATGGTTTTCGCCCTTACGATCACCTCTTCGGGAATCCCCGCAAGCGAGGCGACTTCCACGCCAAAACTGCGGGACGCGCCGCCGCGTAAAATTTTACGCAAAAAAACAATCGAACCGCCCACTTCCTTGACGCTGATCTTATAATTCTTGACGCCGTCGAGCTTGCCTTCGAGTTCGGTAAGCTCATGATAGTGCGTTGCAAAAAAGGTCTTGGCGCGCACCTGTTCC
>CATLGX010000086.1 GCA_949948785.1 uncultured Christensenella sp.
GGAAATCACATGCTCGCCGCCGTTCACCCACCGACCGTCTGAAAATTCCACGCCTACGGGTACGCCGTTTTTGCCGATTATGTGCGGAACAAAAACCTTTTCGCCGTCGGCGTTGTCGTGTATGTAGTATCTGTTATAATCGCCCGACGTAACAGCGGACTCGTCGCCGCGCGACGTAAACGCGCACACATATCCGCGCGACAGAGTTTGCCCCGCGCGCGGCCGCGGAGACGCCACGCCGACCCGCCAATCGCCGCGTCCGCCGCCCGATACATAACCGCCGTAAAAATATGCGTTGCCGGAAATGTCTATAAGCGCAGAAGTTATATCGTACTCTTCGAGAATACCGACGCACGCGTCGACAGCATAGCCCTTTGCCACCCCGCCGAAATCGAGTTTTACTCGCGCGTCCGATTTAGTCAAATAATACCCGCCGTCGGTTACTTCCGCGGTAACGAGCCGAGGCGAACAGTATTCCAGCACCGCCGCCGCTTCGGTCGGAGACGGAAGTTCTGGCGAAATATATGTTCCGTCTATATCGGGACGGTACTGCGCGATTGAATCGGCGTCGACGTGCCACAATTCGATTAGCGGAGCGGCGGCCGGATTGAACGCGCCGTCGGTAGCCGTATAATACTCTGCGGCGGCGTTAAACATGTCGTAACATATTTTCCCCACCTTGACGGGAACGTTCGCATCCGCGTCGTTAAACCTTTTCAAATCGCTGTTCGCACGCGTCAAAGACACTTGGGCGTCGATTTCGTCGAGAACATGTTTCATGCGCTCGTATGCGTTCTCGGCGCGGCTTCCGAGGAGTTTAGCCGAAAACGCGATATCGCTCGAAAATACCGCCGTTTCGTAAAACACGGTATAACCCGCCGCCGCACAGCCGAACGATGCAATACCTGCAAACGCCGCCGCGGCAATAGCGCAAATTGCGGAAAGAAGTTTTTTCACGCTTCGATTATATCATATTTGCCGTATTCAATGCAAGGGTTGTTCGCTTGATTTTATAATGCGGTAAATGGTATAATGATAACATGATACCGAACGCCGATTATATACGAAAAATAACGGGACTGCGCGTACGATGCGTCAAAAGCTGTTCCAATACGTTTGACGAACTCGACGATTACGACGCTATAATCGCACGCAGTCAAAAACACGGCTCGGGACGGGGCGACCACGTTTTTCATTCCCCGCTCGGCGGGCTTTATATCGTAATGCGCATAACAAGTCTCGGCGTTGACGCGCACACTTTAACGCCTGCCGCGGGACTTGCCGTACACGATACCGTAAAACTCGTACTCGGCACCGACACCGCGCTCAAATGGGTTAACGACGTAATGCTCGGCGATAAAAAGGTGTGCGGAATACTCTGCCGTTCTCCGCGCCGCGGCGAATATTTAATAGGCGTCGGAATAAACTACGCGACGACTGCTTTCGCGCTCGAAAATGCGGGACTCGAAAATGCGGCGTCGCTCAATGCTCCCGAAGAAAAAGTTACGCAGTTTTGCGCCGAACTGCTTCGGAGAATACGCCTCAACGCGCTGTCGGTATTCGACTGCAAACGATACAACGCGCTTTGCGCCACCGTCGGCAAAAACGTAAGATTCGTAAAAAACAATGTAGAAGTGCGCGGCTTTGCAGAAAAAGTAGAGGCGGACGGCACATTACTCGTAAAAATAGGCAAAGCTACCGTCGCCGTCGATTCGGGCGAAGTCAGCCTGATAAGAGCGGAGACTGACGGTTAGCGCGTCGCGGATAAATTCATTATATCGACATACGTATTCATATCCGTAAATTTTTGATAAATCAAATCGCCCAACCCGACGGTAATATCGATGCTGCCGTTTAATCGTGCTACGACGTTTTCCAAACTCCGCGCCGAATTTTCGTCAAAGCCGCATGAATTGTAATACGCGAGAGTAATGTGCGGGGTAAACGGATATCCGAGTTTTTTCACGCCGTCGAAAAAAGAATAAAGCGATGAAATCGCCGCATGGTCGCGCTCCGTCGCAGGATATAGACCGAGACACAGACTCGTATTTACCATATTGAAAATATTTTTGCTTTTAAGCGTAATGCGCTCACGGCAAAGCTCGCTTATTTTCGCCCTGCCCTCGGCGATTGCAAGTTCGTTGAAAAACATCTCTTCTGCAATTGCGCTCGCCGTTTGAGCGTTTGCCAAATCGTGAAGCGTTACGTGAAACGTTTGCGCGGACAGCCGCTCGCAAAAACATTGCGGAACTTTATCGTATAGCAAGTCGACGCACGCCGAAAGCCGCGATTTTACGTCGTCGGTCAACGCAAAGACGACGGTATCGCCGAAAAAGCTCTTAAAGCGATTATCCGACCCCACCTTTTGTTGGAGAGACCGACTGCCGATAAACGTCCCGTCGAACCGCGCCGTCGGAGTCTCGAACTCGTTTATCCTGTCCATAAACTGCGTATATGTTTCCATAGCCTTAGCTTTTATTAACAGACTGTCGTTCCGCCAGACTGTCTCCGTATTGTTTTAAAATATCGCTTTCCGTTATCGCACGAATCGGACGGCACGGATTGCCGACGGCAACACAGTTGCCGGGTATATCCTTAACTACGACGCTGCCTCCGCCTATTACGACGTTATCGCCTATCGTAACACCGGGCATTACGTGCACGCCGCCGCCTATCCACACGTTATTGCCGACTTTGATTGGAAGCGCATATTCCAGCCCGTCGTTGCGCCGCGCGGCGTCCACGGGATGTCCCGCCGTGTAAAAACCGCAGTTGGGCGCGATAAAAACATTGTCGCCGAATATCACTTTATTGCAATCGAGTATAACGGTATTGTGGTTGGCAAAAAAGTTTTCGCCTATCTCGATATTGTAACCGTAATCGCACCAAAACGGCGCAACGATACAAAAACCGCTTTTTGTTTTGCCTAAAAGCCGCTTTATAATATCGGCTTGCTTTTGCGTATCTGACGGCTTTGCGTTGTTCAATTCGAAGCATAAATCTTTCGCCGCCAAGCGCTCGTTGCGCAGACATTCGTCTCGGTCGGCATAGTACAGCATGCCCGCAAGCATTTTTTGTTTTTCGGTCATAAGCACCTCTTAATAAAACTACCGAGAAAAATCATAATTCAAGAAATCCTTTCGACAAGGTCTAAAAACCTTTTCTCATTGAGAATTTCGTTTGTTATATATCGTCAGTTATAAAACACTCCGTAATTCGTCCACGCTACGGGTGCGTTTCGAGCTTTTTCCCTACTGTCTATAAGCACGCTTTCAAAAGGTATGCTTTGGCTGTGGCTGTCTGCTCCACGATATACACCATAATTTTACCTCCGAATATGATATCCGCATTATACAACAAAAAAATCGAATTTTCAAGAAAAACGTTATAATTGCCGATATTCGGTGTCCGCCGCATGAATCGATAATTTTTTAACGGCTGTTTCTAAATCGTCGACAAAAAATACGTTGTGCCCGTTATTGCTTTCATAAATGAAATCTTTTAGCGGTTTGCTCGTATATTTTGTATAATCGCCGTAAATTGCTATGCGAAACCGATAATTTACAAACTTTTGCAAAATTTCCCCGGCGAGTCCGCTGCTTAATATAAAAAAACTGCCGACTATCAAATTTTGGGATATTGCTATATTGTTAATTCCCGTCTCATATTGAACGGTCATCATTAAATCGAGAGCGCTTTGCAAATCGCGTATGACGGTTTCTTTTGCGACAATGTGGGCAATTTCTACGTTATTCTCGGAAATTTTTTCTATTTGCATGTTTATATTCCTTTCGACATTAAGTCAGCTAAATAATCATAGCACAAAACTTTTTGATATTCGAAAATATACTGCGGCGGGAAAGCCGTTTCGTAAAACGAAAAATTATTTGTCGGCTTTTAATTCCGACCATTCGCTTTCTAATATCGACATTAAAATATCGTCGGCATATTCGTTACCGTTTAAAACCGCGTCGCGCAAAACGCCTTCTCTTTTAAAGCCCGCTTTCAAGTAACATTTTTCGGCTCGAATATTAAAAGAAAATACGTCTAATGATAAACGATGCAACTTCAATATTTCAAAAGCAAAATCCCGTGTCGTTTCTACCGCCCAAGTACCTATTCCTTTCCCCTGTTCGGAAGATTGAAAAATCCCGATTCTAAAATTAGCGCTATTAGTCCGATTGTCGATTTCATTTATTACGGTTTCGCCGATAATACGGTCATCGGGCGATATAATCAAAAAATGACAGCGGTCTGTATCTTGAACGCTTTTTAAGAAATACGCTATTACTTCTTCTTTTGAAAATTTTTCTTTACAGCCCGACAAGCGCGCGGTTTCTTTATCTAACGGATTATAATTCTGTAAATAATAATTTTCAGCATCGGTTGTTTGCGCAAATCGAATTGTATAGCCGTTTTTTGTCCGACGATAATTCTTCATAGAACAATAATAGCATGTTGATGCCTAAAAAGCAAATTAAACCGGCGTCTCTATCCTGTTTGACTCAGCGGTCAATATTCGATTAATATAAAACCTAAAACCGATTCTGGCAAAAGGAGTTCGTTTTAGGTTTTAAGCGGTGTAGAAGCAATAACTAAAACAGATTTCAGTTTAACATTGCCTGTAATGTTTGTTTTACTTTTTCCAAATCGGTTTCGCACAGCAACGGCAAAACATCTATAAGTTTTTCCGGCGCAAAATCCCACCATTTTATTTTCAATAACAACCCGATAAGTTCATCGTCAAATCGTTTCTTAATGAATTTTGCGGGATTTCCTCCAACAATGCTGTATGGCGCAATATCTTTTGTAACTATCGAATACGCCGCTATAATACTGCCGTCTCCGATTTTCACGCCCGGCATAATGACACTTTCGCGCCCAATCCATACATCGTTACCGATAACGGTATCGCCTTTGAACGGTAGCTGCTCCAAATGCGGCGGCGTATTTTTTTGCCATGCACCGCCAAACACGTTAAAGGGATAAGTGGTAACGCTCGACAGCCTATGATTTGCCGCCCCCATAATAAACTTAACGTTTTGCGCAATTTGACAAAATTTACCGATAATCAGTTTGTCGCCGAATTCGGGATAATTAAATAAAACATTGTTCCGTTCAAACTCCGTCGGCGCTATATCATCATCGTAATAAGTATAGTCGCCAATACTTATATTCGGGGCATTAACAACATTTTTGATAAAGCACGATGTTTTATATTCATTCGGAAATACTGTATTCGGGTCAGGCGATTGAATATTTTTGATTTTCATTTCAAGAATCCCTTATATTTGTTGTAGCGCAATAATCGCTTTTTCAAACGAAAAAATCGGGCTTAAATGCAAGTCATAAAATAAAACCTAAAACTTACCGCAAGGCTCGTTTTAGGTTTTAAGTGGTGGACGGGGGTGGATTCGAACCACCGAAAGCGAAGCTGACAGATTTACAGTCTGTTCCCTTTGGCCACTCGGGAACCCGTCCTCACGATAGCTAAATGATTTTAGCATATCGGACAGGCGTTGTCAAGTATTTTAAGTCGATTGAAACGCTTTTGTATAAATTG
>CATLGX010000087.1 GCA_949948785.1 uncultured Christensenella sp.
GTAGTAAAGCGGCTGACCGCCGTAATGAACGTCCACGTCGCATGCGCGGTACTTTTTCATTATGTCGGCTGCAATGGCGTTTGCATCGTCCTCGGCGACGTTATTTCCGAAATACAGCGAAATGCAACTTACGTCGTCATCCATCATATTGTCTATAAGCTGTTCGGTAACTTCGCTGACGCTATCGCCTTTTGCAACGATGTCCTTAGCGTCCATACCGATAATGTCGCCTTCTTTAAGGTCGAAATTGCCGATTTGAGTGTTGCGCACGGCATAGGTAACAGAGCCCGAACGTACGCAAGAGAGCGCGTCGTTCATGTTTTGAAGATTGCCGTCAACAGTGTCCTCGGGATTAAACGCGAGCACCGCGGAAAGTCCCTGCGGAATATTCGCGGTGGGAATCACATGAATATTGCGCTTTGACAGAGCTTTCGCTTAGTCTGCGGCCAGAATAATGTTCTTGTTATTGGGGAATACGAAAACGTCTTTTGCCTTTACCGCGTCGCAAGCCTTGGCTATATCGTCCGCCGACGGGTTCATCGTCTGACCGCCCTCTATGATATTGTCAACCAACAAATCTTTGAAAATAGCGGTAAGTCCGTCGCCTGCGCAGACGGAAACCAAACCGAAAGGTTTAAGTTCCTCTTTCTGCTGTTTTTTCATTTCGCGGTTTTGTTGGAGCATGTTCTCGATTTTCAGATGGTCGAGTTCGCCCAATTCGAGCGCGTAAGTAAGAACTTGCCCGGGAGCATTGGAATGCACGTGCACCTTTACCATATTAAGGTCGCCGATAACGAGCACGCAATCGCCTATATTCATAAGCTTTTCGCGGAAAAGATTGATGTCCGCCTCGGTGGTCTTTTTATAAATATTTACTATAAAGAATTCGGTGCAATAAGCATATTCTATGTCGGCGAGGTCGTTATAATTGAGATGTGCCTTTTCTCCGTAAGGGCTGTCGGCGTTTTCGGTTGCTTTGTATGCGTCGTCAAACTCCAAACTCGTTTCTTCTTTGCCGAGCAACACATTATTAAAGCCTTGAAGCAATATCAAAAGTCCTCTGCCGCCCGCGTCGACAACGCCTGCCGTTTTGAGTACGGGCAACATTTCCGGCGTCTGTTTAAGCATAGCCTCGCCCGCATCGATAACCGCGGCGAAAAAGTCTTTAAGTTCGACGTTCTTTTTAGCCGCTTTTTCCGCACCCTCCGAAATAGCGCGAATAACGGTGAGAATTGTTCCTTCCTTAGGCTTTGTAACCGCTTTATAAGCGACGTCCGTACCCGCCGCAAAAGCCTTGGCGAATGTTTTTGCAGTAAGCTCCGCGCTCTGCGAGAGAACGGAAGTCATACCCTTTAATATCTGGCTCAGAATAACTCCGCTGTTGCCGCGCGCGCCTCGAAGAGCGCCTTTTGCCACCGCACTGCAAAGCTCTGGCATATTATTGGTGGGACAGTTGCCCACCTCTCTGGAAGCGGACAGCATAGTCATCGACATATTGGTACCGGTATCGCCGTCGGGAACCGGAAAAACGTTAAGTTCGTTTACATGTGTTTTGTGGGCGTCGAGAAGTTTCGCACCGTTCAAAATCATCTTGCGAAACGTAGCGCCGTTGATGGACTTTTGCATTATTTCCTCCGAAATTTCTACACCTTTATTCCTACTACATGCACGTTTATCGTATCGACGAGCATGCCCGAAAACCGCTCGACGCGGTACTTAACCGCTTTTTTGAGCGACTGCGCGACTGCTTCGATAGAGAGTCCGTACTTGAAGATAACGTATAGGTCTATAAAAATTCTGTCGCCGTTGGTGTAGACGTTTACTCCGCGCGACAGACGTTTACGTCTGAATAAGTCCGACAAGTTGTCGGAAAATGTTTTGGACACCAAATCGACTACACCGTAGCAATCCAATGCGATATCGGCCGCGACTTGAGCTATCGAGTCTTCCGTTACCGTTATTCTGCCATAGGCGTTAGATGTGTGAACGCTCAAAAGTACGTCTCCGCTTTCGGTCAAATTATATGTATCCAACATTAATATTTTAACCTATTCATAATATTTTTGCAAGGGTTTTACATAAAATTTTTGAAATTTTAGCAAAAAGTGCCCTTATTCGGTTGCTAAAACGCCCCGAACGTGGTATATTGATATAGAAATATTCGTTTTACACGTTTAGGAGGTAGGATATATGAGCAAGGTATGTTCGGTCTGCGGCAAAGGCAGAGTAGCCGGCAACAATGTCAGCCACTCGCACAAAAAGACCAAGCGCAGCTTCAACGCCAATGTCCATAAAGTTACGACGGAGGTAGACGGCAAGGTTTCCCACGAATACGTATGCACCCGCTGTCTGCGCACGGCGAAAAAGCACGAGGACGCGTAAAGATTTCCGAATTATTTTCATACAAACAAAAATCCGAAACGTTTGATTACGTTTCGGAATTTTTTTGCTTTTCGACCGCGGGAGAGCGACTATTTGGAGCGCTTGAACAACCGAACTATCCGCCCCAAAAATTTAGGCAATTTTACGCAGATGATTTTCGACATATCCACCTCCCTGTTCTTATATATGAGTCGAAGTTCGGATAGGACACTCTTATTTTTATCTGCGTTTTGCGTAGCTGCTTTTACTTATTCCCCTCGCACCGCACGTATAGCCGACGCTCTGTCTGCCGCGCCGAACACGGCATTACCCGCAACAAGCACGTCCGCGCCAGCGCCAATTACGTCCTTTGCGTTGGACGCGTTTATCCCGCCGTCCACTTCTACGATGCAATCGGGCGCAAGCTCGTCGCACAGCCTTTTTGCTTCGGCAATGCGGTCGAGCGAGCCGTCGATAAACTTCTGCCCACCGAACCCGGGGAAAACCGACATAATGAGCACAAGGTCGAGTTTTTCAATAAAAGGCTTTACGACGTCGACGGGCGTATCGGGATTTACTGCAAGCCCCGCTTTCGCACCTGTCGCTTTGATTTTTTCTATTGTGCCCGCTATGTCTTTTTCCGCTTCGTAATGAAACGACACGAGGTCGGCACCCGACTTGACGAACCTATCGACATAACGGCTCGGTTGCGTAATCATCAAATGCACGTCGAATAACAGTCGGGAAAGCGGACGCAAGTCGTTTATCATTTTGAACCCGAAAGTAATGTTGGGAACGAAAACACCGTCCATAACGTCGACGTGAATCCAATCGGCGCCGAGTTTAGTGATATTCTTTACTTCGCCGCCCATGTCGGCGAAGTTGCCGCTCAAAATCGAGGGCGCAACAAGAGTGCGTTTCATATGACATATTGTAACACATTCCGCGCACTCGGTCAACAGATTACCGCCATACGGCTCTACCACTTTCCGATAAAATCATCTACGATATCGAGATAGCCCTTTTGCGCGCAGGACGTCGAAGCCACTGCGCCGACAGTCGCGTACTCTTCTCCGTTGAGCATGATTTTAAGTTCGCCCACCTTGGCGCCCGATTTTACGGGGGCGCGAAGTTTGCCAATAACCGGAGTTACGGAAAGCTCGGCAGACTCGCCCATCTTGACAAACGCGGAACAGTCCTCTTCCGCAACGACTTTTATCTTGTCGGTCTTGCCGTTTTCCACGCGGAATTCGCCTATTTCGTCGCCGCGTTTTACGGCAAACACGGTTTTATAATTTGCAAAACCGTAATTAAGCATTTCGGAAACTTCTTTATTGCGCGTTTTCGAGTTTTCCGCGCCTATACTTACGCATATGAGCCTGGTATCGCCGCGCTTTGCCGTAACCGTAATGCAAGAGCGCGCCGCATCGGTATAACCGGTCTTTCCGCCGTCGCATCCCTCGTAAAAGCGTATCAGTTTATTCGTATTGGTAAGCTGCGTCGTGCGTCCGTCGGGATGTTCGAAATCATACAGCCACACTTTCGCATAATCGAAAAACCGCTCGTGGCTTATCAGCTTTTTAAACATTACGGCAACGTCGCGCGCACAACAAAACTGTCCGTCTTTGGGAAGCCCCGTGCAATTGACGAACGCGGTGTTCTCCATGCCCCACTCGGCGGCTTTCTTGTTCATTTCGGCGACGAAAGCATCTACACTGCCGAACAGATATTCGGCTACCGCAACGCACGAGTCGTTGGCGGAAGCTACGACTATGCTTTTCAAAAGCTCATCCAATCGATATTCCGCATTGGCGTCCAAAAAAGCCTGCGAACCGCCCATAGACGCCGCGTTTTCGGATGCCGTAACAGTAGCGTCGTAATCTATGCCGCGGCGTTCTATCTCGTCGAACGCGAGAGAAAGCGTCATAATTTTGACCATGCTCGCTATCGGCAAGTGTTTGTCGACGTCTTTTTCAAACACGACCGTGCCGGTATCGGCGTCTATCAAAAGCGCCGCGCTCGACGTCTTTGCGAGAGTAACGTCGTCGGCATGCACGCTTACCGCCGCGGCTCGTCCGCTTACGATAGGCGCAAGCGCAATCAATACGGCGAGGAATGCCGCAACCAAAAGCATAATTTTCTTTTTCATTTTATCCTCCGTTTTTCCATAATGATATTTTGTCTTATGTTTTACTATTTATACGCGTACACGCGACTACACTACACCTATGAGAGCCGAGCCGAAGAGCGCGACCGACATTGCCTTTAACAACGTGCACCCGGCAATCACGAAAAAATACGGCCATGCGGAAAAGTAATATTCTTTAATATCGGGTCTTGACGGCATACATCTTCCGTTAAGCGCGGCAAACGCCATACACTTATACGACATGATACAAGTTACCGAAATTTCCACAATACAAACGGGAACATAAAAAACGAACAGCATCGGAAGCGACGACGCAGAGAATACGGCAATCGTTACGCTCGTCTGCATGCCGAGCGAATACGATTTGTACATGCACGGCGCGATGGAAAGGAATGACAGCGGACGTTTGAAAAACAGCGTAAGAGAAAACACGCAGTAAACCGCAGTCGACAGCAATTCCAAAAAGAAAAACGCCGCAACGCCCGAATCTCCGCGCAAAAAAGAAAACAGCGGCGACCGATTACGTAAAACATATTCGGTCTTATTGCCGATATTCACGCCGACCGCAATGCCGATAATAAGAAACAGCAAAGATATCAATGCGTATATCACAAGTGCGGTGCGATTGCGCTTTACCGAATGCACCAGTCTGTAAAACCAATCGGAAATAACATAAATACGTCGCATACCGTAAATCTATGCGACGTATTTCACGATTATTCGCGTTTATATTACAAAATTCGCGTCAATTGAGACAGTCGGCAAAAATACCGTAACCTTTTGTAAAGTCATTGAGAAATACATGAGTTACCGCGCCGACGAGCTTGCCGTTTTGCAGTATCGGAGAACCGCTCATTCCGCGCAAAACCCCGCCCGTAAGTCCGATTAACTTTTTATCGGTTACGCGGAAAACTATGCTTTTTTCATGTCTGCCCGCGCGCTTTACGGCTTTGATAATCTCGATATCGTAAGTTTTC
>CATLGX010000088.1 GCA_949948785.1 uncultured Christensenella sp.
TCCGCCACGACCGCTGACATCGACTATTGTACGCCGCAAATGCGCGTTTGTCAACTTAAATTCAATGTTTTTCGTTATAAGTTTCTATAAATTTAAATAAAATATCGACGCTTTTTTCAATGCCGAGCATCGAAGTATTGATTGTCATATGATAATTGGACGCGATTCCCCACTCCTTATCGGTATACGAATTGTAATACGCGGCGCGGTGCTTATCGGTTTTGCGTATGAGTTTTTCCGCATTCTTCTCGCTTATGCCGAGAGATTCGGATATGCGCTTTATCCTGTCGACCGCTTCTGCGCAAATAAATATCTTGATTATATCTCGATTTTGCAGTACGAAATCGGCACAGCGTCCGACGATAATGCAAGGTTTCTCGGCAAGGTGTTTAATAGTCTCGCTCGTGTACATGAATGACATATCGTCGCGTATGACGTCGTTCAGCCTGAAATCCGATTGACCTTCGACGGCAACGGCAAGCGAGTACAAAAAGCTGTCATGCTTTTTTTCGGTGCGCTTGACTAAAACATCTTCGGACAAACCGAATTCCTGCGCCGTTTTGTTTATGATATCCTTATCGTAATACGGAATACCGAGACGTTCCGAAAGCTCTTTTGCCACGAGATATCCGCCGCTGCCAAGCTCCCGCGAAATTGTGATAACATGCTTATTCATTTTTGTTCCGCCTTTTATTCTATTTTTCAAACGCAAGAATTTTATGCGCCGATTCTTCCGAAACTGCATCTTCGCATCGCATTTCGGCGTTGGCAGTCAGCCTCAAAAACTCTATTTCGTGTTCTAAGGCACACGTCTTATTATATTTTCCGTTGCCCGTGCCAACGCCTATTCGTATACCGCGCGCGATTGCCGCGCAAACCGGAGCGTAGCCGTAGCCGTATCCCGCGGCAAACGTCGGCAGCAATACGAGCGGCACGTTTTCCTGCGCCATCAAATCGAGGTCGTCGTTGTCGAGACATACTCCGCCGACAACGGTGCAGTATTCGAGAACGCCCAGCTTATGAAGAAGCATTACGGGCGACAGCTTATATTTAGCCTCTGTAAGACCCGTCTCATTCAAAGAAAGCGCGGCGACGGCATATGCGCGCGCGCCTGTCGACAATATTCGGTCGCAAGCGTCCGCAAAAGCGTCCTCGTCGAGAATAGACGGTATGTATATTCCCCCGTCCGCGCAACCGCCGACTGCACGGAAAACTTCCGCTTTGCCGTCCGTTATGTCGTCGTCGCCGCAATATACCGCTCTGTCGCAATGCGAAATCGCGTCAAAAACGCGCGCAGTGCAAAACGCGTTTACACGCATTTTTCCACCGCCGCTTTAATATACGCCGCAAACTTGTCTTTCAATACAGGATTTTCGAGCGCGAAATCGACCGTTGCGGTAAGCGCGCCGAATTTATCGCCCATATCGTAACGTCTGCCGTCGAACTCGTAAGCATATGCTTTTCCGTCTTTCATCATGGCGCAAATCGCGTCCGTAAGTCGGAGTTCTCCGCCGACCTCCTCCGATTTTGCTATATACTCATAGATTTCGGGCGTAAGAACATATCTGCCGAGACACGCGTAAAGCGACGGCGGCTCGCCTTTCGGCTTTTCTATCATGCCCGAACAGCGAACGACGCGTCCGTTCACCTCCGTAGGAACTATTATTCCGTACTTGTCTGTCTCGCTACGCGCCACTTTCTGCACACCCATAACGACTGCGTTATCTTTTTCGTACGCGTCAGCAAGCTGTTTTGTAGCGGGAACATCCGATACTATCAAATCGTCGCCGTTAGACATACAAAACGGCTCGTCGCAAGTAAATTCTTTCGCAATCAGCACGGCGTCGCCGCTTCCGCGCGGAGTTTTTTGCACGGCAAAGCGGAATTCGGCGTTTTTTCCTATCTCGCGCACTTGTTCAAGCAGTTCTGGTTTATTTTTGAGCGCATTTTCCAGCCGAGGTTTTGACGTAAAAAATTCGCGCAGTGCTTCTTTGCCTTCGCCGATAATAATAAGAATCTCGTGAATACCGCTTCCTATTATTTCGTCGGCAATATATTTGATTACCGGCGTATCTATGACGGGAAGAATCTCTTTCGGCACGGCCTTTGTTACAGGCAAAAACCGAGTACCCATACCGCCGCACGGAATTATGGCTTTTCTTATTTTCATATCGGCAACCTATTTGAGTTTGACTATTATTCGCCTGCACGTATCGCAACGGCACCAGCCTTGGTCGCGCAACAGCGTATTGCTCTGTTGGGGCAAATTAAGTCCGCAACCTCCGCAGTTATACATGCCTTTACGCTCGTCGCTCGTCGAAGCCGGCACGACAGCAGGAAATTTGCCGTCGCCGTCGAGTTTTTTGTATTCTTCGAGCATGTTTCCGTCAAGACTGCCGCGCAAATTTTCAAGCTCCGCGGATAACCGAGAAACATCAGCAGATTTGGTCTTTACGAGGTCGTTGTGCTTGTCTTTGGCGTCTCTGTATCTTTGCTGAGCCGTTTTGCCCGACTTCATGGCGTCGGCGCGCGTGCGGTTGATTTCTTTGGAACGCTTATCGAGGTCGACGGCTTTTTTATCCGCGCCCGAAATTTTACCGCGCACGCTTTCGAGTTTTTTAATACGTTCTTCCAACTGTTCTTCTGTCTCCGCGCTTGCATTTTCAAGCTCCGTAAAGAGCGCTTCCGCGTCGTTGACGTACTTTTGAAGTTCGGAATACGCCGAAACGAGCGCGCCCGCAATCTGCTCGCACTCGTCGAGCTTTTGCTTTGCCTCGTTAAACAGCTTTTCTTGCTTGTTCTTTTCGGCGAGCGCCGCGTCGCGCTCGATTACCGCGTTTAGCTTTCTCAATTCAATGTCTTTCTTTTGATACTCGATGAGCTTTTGCAACTCTTTTTTGATGTTTTCGTCCATGATTATCTCCTATATATCTGTGGCGCGGCCGTCCTCGCTTTGAAAGCGCAATGCGGCGCGCAGGCTTGACAGTTTATCGGCATTGCGCTCGGGCGCGACCGAATACGTATTGTACTGATGTATGAGGTAAGCGCGAAGAATGTCGCTCTTTTGCTCGAAAAAAACTCCGTAAAGGCATTGCAACTCGGAAAATTCATGCGGTATTTCGCTTTGCCTCGCGCGAATAACAGAATAGAACCTGTTTTTGTCCTCTATCATGAAATCCGCTTCGACAGTATATCCGAGCTCCGCGAGCTTGCGTCGCACCGCGTCGACATCTCTGTGCGGCATAACGACCAGAGTATTCGGCAAAAAGTTATCTGCGCGCGCTCTGTCTAGTATTCCGCAAACGAGTTTACCTCCCATGCCCGCGATTACGGCTTCGTCGCAACGAAAGCCTATGCCGTCGCAACAAACAAACTCCACATTGTCCAAGCCGACGAGCGCTTTTCTCGCCTTGTCGAGACACGCATCGCTGACGTCCGATGCAATTACGCGCTCCGCTATTTTCGACCGTGCGCAGTAACCTGCGATTATGCCGTGGTCGCACCCGACGTCGGCTATTACGGGCGCAGGCACGATTGCCGAGGCGAGCGCCGACAATCGCTTCATCTGTCCGTAAAGTCTTTAAGCCGCTTGCTGCGGTTGGGATGACGGAGTTTTCGAAGCGCCTTGGCTTCTATCTGACGTATACGCTCGCGCGTTACGCCGAACTCCTTGCCCACGTCTTCGAGCGTGCGCGGACGCGCGTCGTCCAATCCGTAGCGCAAACGTATTACCATTTCTTCGCGCGGCGTCAGCGTATTAAGCACCGCCGCCAGCTGTTCGCGCAACATTCCCGCTTCCGCAAAGTCCTGCGGCGCCTTGGATTTTTCGTCTTCGAGGAAGTCGCCCAAATGGCTGTCCTCCTCTTCACCGACGGGCATTTCAAGCGAAACGGGGTCTTGACTTATGCGCTGAATTTCGACGACACGTTCGACGGGCAAACCCATTTCTTCGGCAATTTCCTCCGGTGTGGGGTCGCGTCCCAGTTTTTGAACGAGTATGCGATTGGTGCGCGATAACTTGTTTATAGTTTCCACCATATGCACGGGGATTCTTATCGTTCGGGCTTGGTCGGCTATCGCACGCGTAATCGCCTGACGTATCCACCACGTCGCGTACGTGGAAAATCTGAAACCTTTGGTGCAATCGAATTTTTCCACCGCTTTCATAAGTCCGAGGTTGCCCTCTTGTATGAGGTCGAGCAACTGCATGCCGCGTCCGACATAGCGCTTTGCTATCGCAACGACAAGCCTGAGGTTGGCTTCCGACAGTTTGGCTTTCGCCGCTTCGTCGCCGTCCGACATCAGTCTCGCAAGCCGTGTTTCCTCGTCCGCGGAAAGAAGCGGTATCTTGCCGATATCTTTGAGATACATTTTGACGGGGTCTTCGGTATTGACTTCTCCGCCGAGCATGCTCTCGATACTTTTAAGCTCGGAATGCTTTACGTTGCCGTCTGTAATCTCGATTCCGCTGTCGACGATTATCCGCATAGCTTCTTCGAGCTGCATAACGTCGGCGCCGCATTCGAGCGTCAATTTTTCGCCTATCTCGATATTCGAAAGACAACCGCGCGTCTTGCCGAGCGCAATGAGCTTGCTCAGCGTGTTGTTCATCTTGGAAGTAAGAATGGGCGCTTTCACGCCGTCTTTCAAGATATTGACGCCGTTGTCCTCGAACACTTTAAGCGCGTAATCCATATCGTTCGCGCCCGCTTCGAGCGGCACGAGCCTTTCCAGAAGCACGTTGTATTCGATTCCGCCGTTTTCGCGCGCGGACTGCAAAAGCTCGGAAAGCGCCGCCGCAATCTCGGTTTTCGGCGCATATGCAGAACCCGCGTGTTCGTCCGCCGCGGCGGTCGTCTTATCCTTGTCCTTGTTTTTGTCTTTCATTTTGTACTCCCCAGGCTCTTGATTTTATAAGCCAATTCTTGAATGTGTTGCAAGTCGTCCAAACACGATGTTGATTTATAGCGTTCTTTGTATGCTTTCATCTCTTCATTCATCGCTTTGATAATCAACTTGCGCTCTATGTCCTTAAACGTCCTTTCGCAGTCGTTTCCGACAAACTTATAACCTACAATGTCGTTTACGGCAGCAAGCTCGTCATCGAAAAACTCAGTATCGCAATATTTGAGCGATTGATTGCCGTACTTTTTGCAAAACCCCAACAGCCGCCGAGTGAAGTCGTCGGGCATTGCGCCCATAACATTCGCCGTATAGTCGACGTAATCATGTCCCCATAACAAACACGACAAATATAATCTCGTGTCGTTGTCATATTCCGCCGGCTTGTCCGCGACGTCGAACTGCGGCGCTTTGCGCTCTTCCGCAAGCGTTACCGCAACAGCGCTTTCAAGCAACGCCTGACGTTTTAACACCTCGACAGAAAATCCGGTCATTCCCGCGATATAGTTCAGATACTGTTCCTGCTCTATCGGATTATCGAGCGCAATAACCGTTTTG
>CATLGX010000089.1 GCA_949948785.1 uncultured Christensenella sp.
TAAAAATCTGTTGCTCAGCGACGACGTTATGTCCGCCGTCGATTGTGCGCGGCGGTTGGGTGCGGAAATAGATATTTCCGGACGCACGGCCAAAATAGTCGGCGCGCCGTTTGGCGGGTGCGAACTCGATTGCGGCAACTCCGGGACGACTGCTCGGCTTCTCATAGGGTTATTGTCGGGCTTGAACGGAACGTTCAAACTTGACGGAGACGCGTCGCTTCGTTCACGTCCCATGCGCAGGGTTATAGACCCGCTTAAAAATATGGGCGCGAGAATAACCGATACCGACGGGCGCTTGCCGATAACGGTAGTCGGAAGCGCGCTCGACGGCATTGATTACAGAATGCCCGTCGCGTCGGCGCAGGTCAAAAGCGCGCTCATGCTCGCGGGGCTTAATGCGAGCGGTCCCGTTACCGTTACCGAGCCTGCAAAGTCGCGCGACCACACCGAAAATATTTTGAAAGAAATGAACGCGGCGGTAAGCGTAGACGGAAACACTGTAACAATCGAGCCGAGCATACTGTATGCGCGGAGTTTCACCGTGCCGGGCGACGTGTCGTCGGCGGCGTATCCGATTTGTCTTGCGTTGTGCGTAAAAGGCGGGCGTTGCGTAGTGAAAAACGTCGGTATCAATCCGACGCGTACGGGTATAATAGACGTCTTGCGTTCTATCGGCGCGGATATCGAATACAGAAATGCGGTAATGAGCGCGGAACCGACTGCGGACATTGCGGTCAGACACGGCGAGCTTCGCCCGTTTATTATAGGCGGCGAGCTTGTACCGCGGCTCATAGACGAGATACCCGTTCTGTGCGCGCTCGCGTGTTTTATAAACGGCAGAAGCGTAATTAGGGACGCGAAAGAGCTTAAAGTAAAAGAAACCGACAGAATACGGTCGACTGTCGCGGCGCTGTCCGCGCTCGGCGCGGACATTACCGCCACGGACGACGGAATGGTTATAAACGGCGGAAAGCCGTTGAAGTTCGGGACGGTGCAATCGGAACTCGACCATAGAATAGCCATGAGCGCGGCGGTAGCCGGCGCGGCGGGCGCGGGCGTGAAAATAATAGACGCGGACTGTGCGTCGGTCAGCTATCCTGACTTTTTCAAAGAGGTGATAGGTGTATAAACTTGCGCTGTTAGGCATGGATATAGGCTATACGAAGTCGCCCGAAGTGCACAGGGCGATATCGGAAGTCGCGGGAATTGACATAGATTTTTCGGTATGCGACGTCGCCTACGACAGGCTCGGACAAGAGATAGCGCGGCTTGAACGCGAAACCGACGGATTTTTCGTTACAAAGCCGTATAAGACGGAAGTCAAACGCTATATCCGTTCGTGCGAAACGTCGTGCGGGGTTAACTTTGTGCGTACAGGCGATATGCGCGGGTTTAATACGGACGGCGTCGGTTTTATACGCGCGCTCGACCGCGGATTCGGAGGATGGCGCGACAAAGTACGCGGCGCGCTTGTTCTCGGCGCAGGCGGCGCGGCGTATTCGGTCGCAGAGGCGCTTGTAAATTGCGGCATAAATGTGTATGTATTGAACCGCACGTTGATGAATGCGGCTAAACTTTGCAAGACGGTAGGCGCGGAAATATATTTGAATCAGCCGACGGAGCTAATCGTCAACGCTACGAGTCTCGGCTTGAACGGCGAGGACGCGCTCGCCGCGCTTTGCGTAGTTCCGCAATTCGAGTATGCGTACGACCTGATATATTCTCCGCCCGAAACGCCGTTTATCCGCCGTAACCGTAATGCGGGTGCGAAAACGCTGAACGGCGCGGATATGTTGCTTTTTCAGGCGATAGAGGGCGACGCTATATTGACAGGCAATGCCCTCGACGTAGTAGGCATTTTCAATAAGGCAAGCGTATTGTTAAACAAATAAATCAAACAGGACGAAGATATGAAAATACTCATTGTAAACGGTGTAAACCTCAATATGACAGGCAAACGCGAAGCAGTATACGGTACCGAAACGCTCGAAGAGATTAACGCGCGTCTCGATAAATTCGCAAAGTCTCGCGGTGCGCAAATCGAGTTTTTCCAATCCAATTCGGAAGGGGAAATAGTCGACAGGCTTCAACGGGGCGGTTTCGACGGGCTCGTAATAAACGCAGGCGCGTATACGCATTATTCGTATGCGATAGCCGACGCGCTGTATTCCGTAAAAACCAAAAAAATCGAAGTGCACCTTTCAAACATCCTCGCGCGCGAGGAGTTCCGCCAAAAGAGCGTGCTCGCGAGAAATTGCGACGGGTGTATCGCAGGTCTGGGCGCGGACGTATACTTTCTCGCCGTGGAATACCTCGTCGGCACAGTGAATAAGTAATGCGTGTATCCGACATAGGCAAAAGCCTGCGCACGGAGAAAAAGATATGAAGTTGCACGATAGACCGCTTGTATTGATAGGTCCTATGGGTAGCGGCAAAAGACCGCGCACGGAGAAGAGGGTATGAAGTTGCACGACAAACCGCTTGTATTGATAGGTCCTATGGGTAGCGGCAAAAGACCGCGTACGGAGAAGAGGGTATGAAGTTGCACGATAGACCGCTTGTATTGATAGGTCCTATGGGTAGCGGCAAAAGACCGCGTACGGAGAAGAGGGTATGATGTTGCACGACAAACCGCTTGTATTTATAGGTCCTATGGGTAGCGGCAAAAGTTCGTTGGCGCGCAGAATTTCCGCCAAGTACGGCGGAACGGTATTGGACGTCGACAAAGAGTTTACGCGCCGCTACGGCTCGATTAGCGACTTCTTCGCGCAAAACGGCGAAGCGGAGTTCCGCAAACTCGAAGAAAACCTGCTCGTCGAAGCGGCAAAATCCGATGCGGCGTATATCGCTACGGGCGGCGGCGCGGTGCTCTCGCGGCGCGGCATGTACGCATTGCGAAAATCTTGTACCGTTGTATATTTAACGGCGCCGACCGCCGTACTCAAAGACAGAATCAACCGTTCCGACAGACCTCTTAAAAACGACCTCGAATTCACATTGAAAGCACGTGCGCCGCTTTATGAAATGTATGCCGACTATACGGTTGATACGCGCGTCGATTCGGTAAAAGAGCTTGAACGGGCTTTAAAGACAAAGCGTAAAAACAGATATGACATATTGCTGTGCGATTCGGACGATACGCTGCTCGACTTTCAAAAAGCTCGGTCTGCATCGATTCGCGCTGCGGCGGAAGAGTTGGACTTGCCGTGCGGCGCGGAGGCTTGCGACAGAGCGTATAAAGCAGTTGTGTGCCGAGTTTGGAAAAAATTGGAGCGCGGCGAGATAACGGCGGACGAGCTAAAAACAGAGCGAGTAACGGCACTCGGCGAAGAACTCGGAATAGCGCTCGACGTCGACGCGTTTAATCGAGCGTACACTTCCGAAATGGAAAAGACGCGGTTTGTGTCTGACGGTGCGACGGAGTTTTTGCGGGACGTGTGCGCGCGCGGAATCGAGACGTACGTCATTACAAACAGTTTTGTCAATTTCGCAAGAGAGCGCACAAAGCCGCTGTTGCCGTATGTCGACGGCGTGTTCGTTTCGGAGGAAATAGGATATTACAAACCCGACGTCCGCTTTTTCGAGCATGTGCTGAGCGCGATTTCATGTACGGATAAGCGCCGCGTTCTTGTTTTCGGCGACAGCGAAACGAGCGATATAAAAGGCGGCGCGGACAGCGGGTTGGATACGTGCCGTTTGATGTGTTCGCCCGATACCGATAGCGCCGCGGATTACATTGTGCGCGGATATTCCGAGCTTTTGGATATTTTATAGGCAAAAAGCGTGAATTTGCGGCGACGAGCGTTATAAAAATGCCTTAAAGCATTTGTCAAATTCGACAATTAGCGTTATAATATGTAGGTTGAGTATTATTCAAACGGAGGAGTTATGTCCGATTACAAGATTTTAAAGAGCGGTACGGATATTCGCGGCAGAGCGATTTCGGACGACTCCGCCCAAGCCGTGCTTACGGAAAGCGCGGTCGCCGATTTCGCTTCGGCGTTTGCGCTTTGGCTTTCGAAGCGAACGGGCAAAACGCGCTTGAAACTCGCGGTCGCGCGCGACAGCAGACTTACGGGCGAGACGTTTACAAAAGCGATTATTTCCGCGCTCAGAATGTCGGGGCAGGAGATTTACGACTGCGGTCTGTTTTCAACGCCTGCGGCGTTTTTGGTGACGAAATTCCCGTCCATGCTCGCCGACGGTTCGATTATGATAACCGCGAGCCATCACCCCAAACACGTAAACGGGCTTAAATTCTTTACAACCGACGGCGGCGTAAATTCCGCCGAACTTGACGAGATAATATCGCTCGCCGAAGCGGGCGAGAAAATTCAGACCGTCGGCGTTTCTACGGTGTTGCGCCGCGACTGTCTGAGGCTGTATTGCGACATGCTGACCGACGTCATCCGCAAGGGCACGAAACTTTTTATGCCGCTTAAAGGCATGAAAATAGCCGTCGATGCAGGGCACGGCGCGGGCGGTTTTTTTGCGACGCGAGTGCTCGCTCCGCTCGGCGCTGACGTTTCGGCGTCGCAGTTTTTAGAACCGAACGGCGAGTTCCCCGCGCATGCGCCCAATCCCGAAAACTCCGAGGCTATGGAGTCGCTTAAAAACAGAGTTCTCGAAACGGGCGCCGACCTCGGCGTAATATTCGACGCGGACGCAGACAGGTGTGCGGTGGTCGCCGCCGACGGCACGGAAATCAACCGCAGTAAATTGATTGCGCTCGCCGCGGCTATTGTACTGCCAGAGCATAAAGGCGCGACAATCGTTACGGATTCCGTAACAACGTCCGGACTTAGGGAATTTATAGAAAACAGGGGCGGAAAGCAGGAACGATTCAAGCGCGGTTATCGCAACGTAATAGACGAAGCAAAACGCTTGAACTCCGTCGGCGTAGACGCTCCTCTTGCCATAGAGAGTAGCGGACACGCGGCGTTCCGCGAGCATTATTTTCTTGACGACGGCGCGTATTTCATTGCTAAGATACTCGTTACGCTTTCGTCGCTCCGTCGCGAAGGAAAAGATTTGACCGCGCTGATAGAAGAATTGCGCATGCCTGCGGAAGAAGCCGATATCCGTCTCGACCTTACGGGCGCGAACTGGCGCGGCACTGCGAATACGGTTATCGAGCGGCTTACCGCGCTTTCCGACAGACTACTTAAACTATCCGACGACAATTACGAAGGCGTGAGGGCTTACGTTTCGCACGCGAACGGTTATTTTATAGTCAGAACGAGCGTTCACGACCCCGTTCTTCCAATATATATCGAGTCGGATAAGAACGGCGGCGCGGTCAGTATCGCGCGGTTCTTAAAGAGCTTTCTCGGCGGGTTCCGCGGCATAGACTGCGCTCCGCTCGACGATTATATTT
>CATLGX010000090.1 GCA_949948785.1 uncultured Christensenella sp.
AAGGTATGAACAAAACGGAAATCGATATTATCGCGCTGTTAAAGCAGGATGCGAGACTGACCGCGACAGACATTGCCAAGACGCTCGGCATGAAGACCGAAGAAGTCGAAAAGTCGGTTCGTTCGCTCGAAGAACGCGGCGTAATACTCGGATATACGACGCTCGTCGACGAGAGCGCGGTAAACGACGACAGCGTGGAAGCGCTTATAGAAGTCAAGGTAAACCCCATGTACGGCAGGGGGTTCGACGCGATAGCCGAGGACATATATAAATTCGATAGAGTTAAAAGTCTGTATCTTATGAGCGGCGGTTACGACCTTGCGGTTTTTGTCGAGGGCAAAAATTTGCGCGAAGTGGCGGCGTTTGTCAGCGAGAAACTGTCGGTTATGGATAAAGTGCTGTCGACGGCTACGCATTTTATTCTCAAAAAGTATAAAATCGGCGGCGAGATGACCGTCGCGGCGGAAAACAGACGTCAGCCCGTTACGCCGTGAATTACGACGACTATATAAACCGTACCGTTGCGGATATACCGCCGAGCGGCATACGCAAATTTTTCGATTTGGTTGCGACCATGGACGGCGCAATCTCTCTTGGCGTGGGCGAGCCCGATTTCGTTACGCCGTGGCTTTACCGCGACAGCGCGATTAAATCGCTCATTTCCGGCAGAACGGGTTATACGGCGAACCGCGGCGACGCTCCGCTGATTGCCGAAATTGCCATGTACAATCGCGACAGGTTCGGGATAGATTATGCCGAAAACGAAACGATAGTTACGGTAGGCGCATCCGAGGGAATAGACCTTGCGCTGAGGACTCTCGTAAATCCGGGCGACGGAGTGCTCGTTCCCGACCCGTCGTATGTCAGCTATGCTCCCAACGTGAGAATAGCGGGCGGAACGGTAAAGCCCGTGCCGCTCGGCAAGGACGATGCGTTCAAACTGAGTGCGGCGGCGCTCGAAAAGGCAATCGACAAGAGCTGTAAGCTGTTGATTTTGCCGTATCCGAACAATCCGACGGGCGCGGTACTCGACAAAACCGAACTTGAAAAAATAGCGGCGGTCGTCAAAAAACACGGACTTATGGTCATTGCCGACGAGATATACGCCGAATTGACTTACGGCAGGCGGCACGTCGCGTTTGCGAGCATCGACGGCATGAAAGAGCGCACCGTAACCCTCAACGGTTTTTCAAAAGCGTTTGCTATGACGGGCTGGCGAGTGGGTTGGCTGTGCGCGCCCAAGCCCGTTGCCGACGCGGCGCTCAAAATTCATCAGTATACCATTATGTGTGCGCCGACGGCGAGTCAGCAGGCGGCGTATGCGGCGCTCAAAGACGGGCGCGAAACCGATTACGAGCGTGTGGAAGAAATGCGCGAGGAATACGACCGCCGCCGAAAGTTTACCGCGGCTATGCTCGGCGACATGGGATTGGACTGTTTTGTTCCGGGCGGTGCGTTTTACTGTTTTCCCGACGTGTCGAAGTTTGCGGCGGACGGGGAGAGTTTTGCGGAGAGACTTTTGAAATCGCAAAAAGTCGCGGTAGTGCCGGGTACCGCATTCGGCGCGAGCGGAAAAAACAACGTTCGACTTACTTACGCGTCGTCGGTAAAAACTCTCAATACCGCGTTTTCGCGCATGCGGGCGTTTTTGAAAAGTTTGTAATTCCGATTAATTTCGATACAAATATTTTTGCGCGCTCCTTGTCCGGCTTGACAGTGCGCGCCGATAAATAGTATAATATGTTTATACACGTAATGCGATTGCGCGCGGCGGATTGCTTGGTGTATAAGGAGTATTATCATGAAAAAGGGGTTATCGGTAATCGTAACGGTACTGCTCGCTTTCGTTATGGGCTTTGCTCTTTTTGCGTGCGGTTCGCCTGACGACGATTCAAACGAAATAAAGCAAAAAGATAAAGCGGCGGCGTTGCAGACGGCGTTGTCTTCGCTCGGCGAGTATTGGGGCGCGGCGACGCAAGAGGGCAGACTTACTTATAAGTGCGATACGGCAAACACGGATTCCGATTATAATTCAATCGATTTCGTAAAGAGCGGCGCCAAGTTTTTTTATAAACACGGAAATGACGGAGCGAAAACGGAAAACATGCTCGATATGTCGACCGGTTTGCTGTACGTCAATGCGCAAAACGGCTGGATGTACGACAAAACATTGTATCCGCAAGGCACGGTCGAGTATGTTGCGGCAGTCTTGTCCGAAGCGGGCAAGAATGCGCCCAACGGCGGAACGCAGGCAGTCGAGCCGAAAATTTCTCTCGACGACATTGTTTACAACGCCAAAGCCGGTACGTTTACCGTATCGTTCGATTATGCCGAAAACGTAAACAAAGCGCTTTATCCGATTCAAGAAGTCTACGAGAGCGGCGGCTCCGTAATAGACTTGCTCGACGAGTACATAGCCGCGTATTACGACGAAATTATCGCCGCAGTGCCTCAGCTTAAAACGTTGATTAAGCCGCCGCTTACGGTATACAAGATTAACGAGCTTTTAAAAGCGGCGCTGATGTTTGCCAAAGACAAGCCGCTCATCGAGTTTATCGGCGGCATGTCCGACATAACGGTAGCCGAATACGAAGCGTTCCTTTTGAAATTCGGGTTGACGGGCGAAGCTCTCGCCGACGCAAAAGCTCGCACTGTCGGCGAGGCGATAGAGGGCGCATTGGCATATGTAAATGCGAAAATAGATTTGCAAGCAATCGCGGGCGGTGATTTAGGAAGCATCGAAGCGTTCGTAAAAACGTTTATATCCGGTACGGACGAGCAGAAAGCGCAGGCGGTTGCCGAGATGTTCGGATATGTGTTTGTGCGCGAGGTCGACGTAACAAACTTCGACAGGGATATTGCTACGCTGTTCAATACGGTGTACGATTTGCTTGATGCGATAGAAGTCAAGCAGATTATAGATAAGCTCGACGGCATTTCTCTTCCCGGCATGTCGACGCAAATCGCGGCGGCTGTCGGCATGGGTGCGGAAATCGTCAAAGAAGTTATAGTTTCCCGTGCCGCGTTCACGGCGCTCGGCGGTTCGGTCGTATTAAAGCTCAACGCCGATTATTCGGCGAGAGAGGTCGACGTAAAGCTCGAAGCGTCGCACGACTACGACGGCGAAACGGTTTTGCCCGTGCTCTCGGACAACGATTTTTCGGCTGAGTTTGCGTTTATCCCCACGGGCGCATCTAACGAAGTTAAGCCCGATATAACGCTCGTCAAATACGACGGCGCAACCGAGGTTTCGCGCCCTGTACTCGCGGCGGCGGTTATGCGTCTCGACGAAGAAAAGGACGTTTCCGTTTATCTCGAAACGCGCATGTTCGACAATGTGCAGGCGAGCGTTGTCTCCGTCTCAGTCGTCGACGAAAACGACGAGCGCACGACGGTCGACGGCGCGGTCGTCCGTTACGACGGCGCGAAAAGTTCGTTCGTGTTCGACAGTCGGGCGGTCAAAACCGCGATTGCCGACAAAAAGGCGCAGGGCGTTCGCGTCAAGAAAGTCTCGGCCGACGTTACCGTAACGTTCGGAGAAGGCGACGATTCTTACGGGATTCCCGTCGAATTGTATCTTGCGGACGGCGTTTCCGTGCAGTCGGCGGGCGCGCTTATCGGCGACGTGATAGAGGGACTTCGCCCGTCCGGCGGCGGAAATATCCCCTCGCTGCCGCAGGACTGAGCGGTAATCTAAAAATCAATGCGTAAAAAGCTCGGTAAAAACCGAGCTTTTTTGTTCGTAAAGTATTGACTATACGCTTTCGTATGTGCTATAATATGAAATGCCGACACATAGTTTTCGGGAGGAAAATGATGAAGTTTAGAAAAGCGCTTGTTTTTGTGCTGTGCTGTGTTTTGGCATTGCCCCTTGTCGCGTGCGGCAAAAACAGTTCCGACAACGGCGGCGGCGGCGGAGATAACGGCAATAAAGAATACACCGTCAAATTCGACATAGGCGAAGAAGCGAGGGCGGCAGGTGTAATACAGGCTCCCGCGCAAAAGGTAAAGCACGGGAACCCTCTCGGCTTTTTCCCCACGCCCAACAATACTGCCAACGACGGCAGTAAGATTTACAAAGACCACACGTTCGCAGGGTGGTTCGACGGCAGTTCGCAGTTGTTGCGCGAAACGCCTATCACTCGCAACTGGACCGTTAAGGCTAAGTGGACGAGCGACGCCGAGCAAAACGAAGCCGCCGAAAAATACGAAGCCGCCATTTCGTCGTGGGACGAACCCGGGCACCTCTACATACACTATAAACGCTCGGGGCATAATCAAACCGACGAGGGCAAAAAGTATGACGGCAACGGTCCCGAATACGACGACCCCGCAAAGGCTATTGAGTCCGATACGTACGATGATTGGGGGTTGTGGCTGTTCCCCATCAACGGCAGTTTGGACAGTGCTACACAAAAAGATTTTTATTCATATGAGGGTATTTTGTTCTATCCCTCTAAGATAGACGAGAGTGGCGCGGTTTACGACGTTCTTCTCGACCATACTTATACCAAGGGCGGCTGGAACGAGGACACCCATACGCATAAAGGTTTAAACGTAAATTATGTAGTCGAATCCGACAAGAGCTTGCGCAATATGAAAATGCAGTTGTTTCAGATTTCTTCGCGCACGTCCGGTGATTTTTGGAAAAACGACGGCGACGACCAACCGTTGAACAATGAACGCATGCTGCGCGAAAAAGGCTCGTATCACTGGTTCGTGTCCGAGGGCAACGTCGGTTCGGGTAAGCCCAAATTTACGGGTGAAAAGATAGAAGACTATTACTCGGACGACCCCGACCGCACCAAGTATCCGACGGACAGGGATACGACAAATCCGCTTGTGCTCAACAGCAACAAGAATAACAAGAGCACGTACAATATCAACGACGTGCCCGTAGCCGATTACAAGACGACGGGCGTGGGCTATCAGGTATTTATCGCCTCGTTCCGCGACGGATTGCAGGACGACAAATACACCGAGAAAGGCAAGGGCATGGGCGACCTCCGCGGCGTTATCGACGCGCTCGAAGAGGGATATTTCGACAAGCTCAACGTCGACGTGCTGTGGCTGACGCCTTTCCAATCGTCCACCAACTATCACGGTTACGACATTAAAGATTACTACTCGGTCGACCCGCGCTTCGGCACACTCGGCGATTACCGCGAGCTTGTCAAAAAGGCGCACGACAAGGGTATAAAAGTTGTTATGGACTTTGTTCTCAACCATACCGCGCAGGGTAACCCGTGGTTTATAAAGTCTTCCAATCTCGTGAAAGAACAGCAGGCGGACGGCACGGTTATCGACTATCGCAATTTCTATAACTGGATAACCAAAGCTCAGTACGACGAGATTTCGGGAGAGCGTAACGA
>CATLGX010000091.1 GCA_949948785.1 uncultured Christensenella sp.
GACGGAACCCGAGACCGTGCCCGTTCTCGACACCGTTGTTTATCACCCCGCAAATGACGCTACGTGCACGAAGGACGGTAACGTAGAGTATTGGGAAAAGAACGGCGTTTGTTATTCGGACGAAGCGTGCACGCAAGAAATTTCCGACGACGACCGCGTAATCGAAGCGACGGGACACGAAATGACTCCGCGTCGAGACGAAACCGTTCATTGGCAAGAATGCTCGAAGTGCGACTTTGAGACAGAACGCGCCGCACACGTATATACGGATATAATAACGGAACCCACATGCGAAGAAGGCGGCAAAACGTCGCACTCTTGCGATTGCGGTTATGCTTACGAGGACGGCGTAACAGAAGCGCTCGGGCACAGCAATACCGTTTCCGCTTTTGTCGTCGACGAGAGCGCGCCGCACGGCGGGCTGTTCGTAAAAGCGTGTTCGCGCTGCGGCGAGCCGAGCGCCGAAGCCGCAGTTCCTGGCGCGCCCGCAGAGGCTTACAACGATAGGACGGTTACGATAAACGGGACGACATTCGGCGCGTATACTTGTTATACGGACGCCGAGCTTAAAGACAAGGGCGTTACGTTCGACGCGCTCGCGAATGACGGATTGTTTGTCATAGACGCTACGGCGTTTGCCGGACAGTCGCTTTCCGTAGCGGCTGGGAATACGGCGGTCGTCGTGGTCGTAAAAGGCGAAACCGCGCTTACGAATTTGAAATTTACCGAGGGCTGGAAAGCCGCATATATCAGAGGCGACGGCGAGCTGAAACTTTCTAAGCTCGAATCGGTTGCGAGCACGCTTTATATAGAAACAGCCGTTTCCGTAGACGCTCCGTCCGACAACGGAACAGAACTTCACAATACGCATATCAAAGGCGGAACGCTTTCCGTCGTCGCGCCCCGAAATAACGGAGGTACAGGAATAAATCTCGGCGAAAACAAGCAGATTATCGTAGACGACGGAAGTTCGCTTTACGTAAAAGGGTTTATAAACGGTATATTCGGAAATAAGAGCGCGCTCACGGTAAACGGCGGCTCGGCGGTTATATCCGCGCAAAAGCACGGCACGGCGGGAATCAACGTCGCGGCAAACGGCGGCTCGCTCTACATAAAATCGGAACAGCACCACACGGTCGCGTCGGGCTGGGAAGAGCAGGGCGAAGTTCATACGTTTATCGTCGGCGGCGATGCCGAAGTAACCGTAGAGTCGACCTATGTTTCGGGCGGAAATATCGCGGCGTTTAATAAGATGAATGTTATCGTGAACGGCGGCACGCTGATAGTAAAAGCGCCGTGCGGAATCAAGGAAAGCGCCGTTACGCTTTCGTCCGGCAAACTTACGTTGCTGGCTACGAGCGTCGGCAACAACTCCGCTTTCAATAGCATAAGCGCGATAACGATAGCCGACGGATTCGACCTCGGAGTAAAGGATTACGCTCGGCTTGTTACGGGCGAACCAAACGTCGACGTAGCGGAAAACGTTTCGATAACGACGGAGAATATCGCCGATTATACATATCCGACGGACGGCGAAGCGGAATATGCCGACGCTCTCGAAAAGTATTGTGTTCGAGGCGCGGTTACTCCTGCGGATGTTACGATACCGTCGGTATCCCGATAAATTGCCTCCCGCGCAAAAACTCCGACGACCTCGTCGGAGTTTTTGCGTTAAAGAAATTCAAATTCAAATTCAAGTTCGGGTTTTCGGTTTATCGGTAGTCCGCACTTGTGTTACGGGCATGAACTCGCCGTAGAACATCTGTTTGAACTCGCCGATGTTGGAGTATCTGTCTTTGGGATTGACTGCGAGCGCTTTGAAAAGCGATTTCTCGCGTACGGGCTGTATCATGACGTTGAGCGTCGACGGCGCTATAATTTTATCGGTTCGGTAGCGTTCCGTCGCTTCGGGCGGAGGCGTGCCGACGAGACAGGTGTAAATTGTCGCGCCGATTTCGTAAATGTCCGTCCACGGACCTTGCACTCCGTTCTGCGAATACAGTTCGATGGGCGAGTAGCCCTTTTTGAGGACGAAAAACGGTTTGGATATATTTTTCGTGTATATGGACGCCGCGCCGAAGTCTATGAGCTTGATTACGCGGTTGTTGACTATTTGTATGTTTTCGGGCGAAATGTCCTTATGTATAATTCCGTGCTGGTGTAACAGCAAAAGCGTTTCGAGTACGGGACGCATGATGTTGAGCGTTTCTTTGAGGTGAAGCCGCCCGCCTCTGCCGTTTATAAAGCGGTGTAAGCTCATGCCGTCGAGGTATTCCATGACGATATATGCCGTGTTGTTTGTAAGGAAAAAGTCGTAAATGCTGACGATACCGTCCATGTGCTTTATGGACGTCAAAACTTTGGCTTCCTGTATAAATGCGGACAGCCAATAATTGAACACTTTTCCGTTCGCCGCATCCGATACGTCTACCGCGCACGATTTGGGTATGCGCCGCGCATAGCCTTTTGGGAAAAACTCCTTGATTGCGACGCGGTTGCACGTCAGCATATCGTACGCTTTGTATGTAATGCCGAATCCGCCTCTGCCGAGCGGCGCTCCGATTAAGTATCTTCCCGCGAGAAGATAGCGCATCGGAAGAGCCTGCGCGGGAGTGCGGTCGTCCGCGGCGCGCATATGACACGTTTGACAGATAAACGTTTTCGGGTCAAGCGTCGAAAAACAATTCAAGCATATAGTGCGAATGTCTCTCTTGTCGGGCATGTAGCAATTATACACCGCCGCAGTCGTTTTGTCAATAATTTGACGATGTGAGATATGCAAAAGAAAGGAGCGTCGGACGATAATCGCCGTATGTACGATAGCAATTCATATCAAACGATTGACCGCGCAATAAATAATGTGTTATAATAACTTCGTATTACGTTGCGAGGTCTTTATGTACAAAAAAGTAGGCGGGTACGACCCCGTCGGCATGGAAAAACGGGTCGGCGAATTCTGGAAAGAAAACGACGTATTCAATAAGAGCATAAACGCGCGCGAGGGCGGCAAGGAATTTTCCTTTTACGACGGTCCGCCGACGGCTAACGGAAAGCCGCACGTCGGACATGTTTTGACGCGCTCGATGAAAGATATTATTCCGCGGTTCCATACTATGAAGGGCGAACACGTCCGCCGTAAAGCCGGATGGGATACGCACGGTTTGCCAGTCGAATTGGAAGTGGAAAAGTCGCTTAACATTGACGGCAAGCAGGATATAGAAAAATACGGCGTTCAGCCGTTTATAGAAAAGTGCAAGCAGAGCGTGTGGAAGTATAAGTCGGAATGGGAACATATGTCCGACCGCGTAGGGTATTGGGCGGATATGGAAAATCCGTACGTTACTTACGACGACAAGTATATAGAATCGGTTTGGTGGTCGCTTAAAAGCATATTCGACCGCGGGCTTATCTATAAAGGACACAAGATTGTTCCGTA
This sequence comes from uncultured Christensenella sp., assembly GCA_949948785.1. Classification (GTDB taxonomy): domain Bacteria; phylum Bacillota; class Clostridia; order Christensenellales; family Pumilibacteraceae; genus Anaerocaecibacter. Next base: position 3,437 of record CATLGX010000091.1, read on the forward strand.
CTGCCCGCGTTGCGGCACCGCGCTAAGCAGCCACGAAGTCGCACAGGGCTATAAGGACGTAACTGAAAAAACCGCCGTCGTCGCATTCCGCTCCGATTTCGAGGGCGGGGCGAGTTTCCTCGCGTGGACGACAACGCCCTGGACGCTTCCGTCAAACGTCGCGCTCTGCGTCAACCCCGATTACGATTACGTTCTTATCGAAGTCGAAAAAGACGGGCGCAAGAATAGATATATTCTCGCAAAAGAGCTTGTCTGCAAACACTTCGAAAATTACGAGGTTTTGAAAACTTTCGGCGGCAGGCAACTGGTCGGCGCGCATTACGAGCCGCTCTATCGCACATACGCAGGCGATAAAGACGGTTACCGCATCGTTGCCGACGGTTACGTTACGCTTACCGACGGCACGGGGATAGTGCATATCGCGCCCGCGTTCGGCGAGGACGATTCGCGCGGCGGACGGGCATACGATTTGCCGTTTGTTCAAACCGTGGACGCGCGCGGTCGGTTTACCGAGCCGCAGGCGTTTTTCGGCAAGTTCTGCAAGGATGCGGACAAAGACATTCTTGCCGACTTGAAGTCGCGCGGACTGCTTATTTCTTCGCCGTCCATTACGCACAGTTATCCGTTCTGTTGGCGGTGTAATACGCCGCTTTTGTATTACGCGCGGTCGAGTTGGTTCGTCAAGACGACGGAGGTAAAAAAACAGCTTCTCGAAAACAACGCTTCCGTAAAATGGTATCCTCAGTCTATCGGCACGGGGAGAATGGGAAACTTCCTCGAAAACGTTATCGACTGGGGGCTGTCGCGCGACAGATATTGGGGCACGCCTCTTCCGATATGGGTGTGCGATAAGTGCGGAAAAATCGAAGCAATAGGCTCAAAACGTGAGCTTAAAGAAAAGTGCGGCATTAAAGGCGATATAGAACTGCATAAGCCGTACGTCGACGAGGCGACGTATAAGTGCGCGTGCGGCGGCACGATGAAACGTACGCCCGAGGTCATAGACTGTTGGTACGATTCGGGTTCGATGCCGTTTGCGCAGTATCATTATCCGTTTGAAAATAAGGACGTATTCGAGCAGACTTTCCCCGCCGACTTTATTTCGGAAGCCGTCGACCAGACGCGCGGCTGGTTCTATACAATGCTCGTCGTTTCCACTTTGATGTTCGACAAAGCGCCGTTTAAGAACTGCCTCGTACTCGGACACGTAACCGACGAGCAGGGGCGCAAACAGTCCAAGCACCTCGGCAACGTCGTAGACCCCAATGCGGTGTTCGACAAAACGGGCGCGGACGCGGTACGCTGGTATTTCTATACCAATTCGGCGCCGTATCTCCCGTCGCGGTTTTACGAGCGCGCAGTCAGCGAGTCTCAGAACAAGTATCTCGGCACGCTGTACAACACGTACGCGTTTTACGTCATGTACGCTGAGATAGACAGCTTCGACCCGACGAAGGTCGACGCGAAAAAAGTAAAATACAATCTTGCCGATAAATGGCTGCTTTCCGAGCTTAACGCGCTCGCGGGCGACGTGGACCGACTGCTTTCGGATTATAAGATTTACGAAGCGGCAAAGGCGATAGGCGACTTTACCGACGCTTTGTCCAACTGGTACGTGCGCCGCTCGCGCGAGCGGTTTTGGGGCAGCGGGATGGGCGAGGACAAAACCGCGGCGTTCTTTACTCTGTACACCGCGCTTAACATCTTGTCTCGGCTTACCGCGCCGTTTACGCCGTTCATTGCCGAAGAAATATATCAGAACGTGGTGCGTTCCGTCGATAAGACCGCGCCGCTTTCCGTGCACATGACAGACTTTCCCGTGCCGGACGCAGCGTTTA
>CATLGX010000092.1 GCA_949948785.1 uncultured Christensenella sp.
CAAAACGGAGACAAAAGCGCGAGCGAACAGCTTGTAAAAAACAACTCGCCGCTTATAAAATCGGTAATACGCAGGTATAAAAACAGAGGCGTCGATTACGACGATTTGTATCAGCTCGGGTGCATGGGCTTTATAAAAGCCGTCAAGAACTTTTCGAGCAAATTCGAAGTGCGTTTTTCCACGTATGCCGTGCCTATGATAGCGGGTGAAGTTAAGCGGTTTATGCGCGACGACGGACCCGTTAAGGTTTCGCGCGGCACAAAGACCGCGGCAATTAAAATAGCGCGATTTGTGGAGAAGTATAAACGCGAAAACGACAGTTCGCCTACGATTGAAACGATTGCCGCGGAGTTCGGAATCGAACCGCAAGAAGCGGTATTCATCATGGATTCGGGAAAATATCCCGTATCGATATACGAACGCAACGACGATGAAAATTCGCGCACACTGCTCGATAAATTGCAAACCGTAGAAAACGAGGAAGAAAAACTCGATAAAATGATGTTGAAGCAAATAATAACGTCGTTACCGCCGCGAGATAAGAAAATAATACTTTTGCGGTATTTTGCAGATAAAACGCAAACGGAAGTCGCTCGGGTGTTAAACGTTTCTCAGGTTCAAATTTCAAGGCTGGAAAACAAGATACTTTCGCTGATTCGCGATAAATATTTTACCGAAAAATAGTCGAACGCGGGATACGTTCCGCGTTTTTTAATTGATGTGTATAATATTTCGACCGTAAAGGTAAATTAGGTATATGAAAAGCAAGGAACATGCGATAGGCGAAGGACTGCTTACCGTAACGGAACGCGAACAAATGATTAAAGGAGCGAACGGGCATGTCGGAAAAAACTAATGCCGTAAAAAGCCGAAACGACCGCTATAACAAATACGTCGATACCGTTTCGCCGAAAACGAGTGTACCGAAAGCATTGTGGCACAGCTTTTGGATAGGCGGCGTTACCTGTATGATAGGTCAGGGAATTTCCGATATATTGGCTTTTTCCATGCCGTCTCTTTCAAAAGACATGGTGGCAAACATCACGTCTATGATTTTGGTTACCGTGGCTATATTATTTACGGGACTAGGTTTTTACGATGTAATAGCGAGACAAGGCGGCGCAGGTTCGTTTTTACCTATAACTGGCTTTGCAAACGCAATGGCAAGCGCGTCCATGGAATTTAAAACCGAAGGCTTGATATTCGGCACAAGCGCAAAACTGTTTACCGTTGTCGGACCTGTTGTGGTAAACGGCGTAGTCTGGTCGACATTGGCAGGACTAATAAATTTATGGATTCTCGGAGCGTACTGATGGAAAGCGAAATCAAACATACGATACCGAAGTCGAGAACGGAAGAAAATGCGGGAATATTCCCGTCGCCGACATATTTTTCGCCGCGTCAACGCGTCATGCGGTTTTTTAATACGCCGCGAATTGTAGGGCGCATGAGCGTTGTCGGAGAAAAGGAATCGAAAGGTCCGCTCGGCAAATACTTTCACAAATGCGAAACGGACGACAAGCTCGGCGAAAAAACTTTTGAACGTGCCGAAATCCGTATGTTCGACACGGCGGTACGCGGCGCGATACGCGATGCAAAACTCGGAATAGAGGATATAGACCTTATGGTTTCGGGTGATTTGCTCAATCAGATGACTACATCGAGCTATGCCGCCCGCGACATAGGCGTGCCTCACATCGGCGTTTACGGCGCTTGCTCAACCATGACTGAAAGTCTTCTCGTTGCCGCAACCATGGTGGACGGCGGCTACTATAAAAATGTGTTATGCGCAACGTGCAGTCATTTTGCGACAGCCGAACGTCAGTTCAGATTTCCTTTGGAGTACGGATGTCAGCGTCCGCCTTATGCGCAGTGGACGGTTACGGGCGCGGCGGCATCCGTTGTCTCGGCAAACACGGAAGCGGTTAAACGTTTTCCTAAAATCGTCATGGCAATTCCGGGGATAATAACCGATTTCGGTACGAACGACCTCAACAATATGGGCGCGGCAATGGCACCTGCCGCAATGAATACCATGTTCACTCTTGTTACCGAAACAGGATATTCCGAGGACGATTTCGACCTGATTATTACGGGCGACCTCGGCAAACTCGGTTCGGATATTTTGCGCGATTTAATGCGGAAAAGCGGTATAAAACTCGGACAAAACTATATAGATTGCGGAAATATGATATACGACGTTTATCAAAAATGTTATCAGGGCGGCAGCGGCTGTGCATGCTCTGCGACTATATTCAATTCGTTTATAATGGATAAACTTTGCTCGGGAGAATATAAACGCGTGGCGTATCTCGCAACAGGCGCGCTTATGAGCACGCAAAGCTGCTATCAGGGCGAAACCATACCGTGCATATCACATGCCGTTATTGTGGAAAGTCCGTACGGAGGTGAAGAATAATGGGTGCGGTATGGTCGACAATAGGAACTTACGCCATAGTATTTTCGGTGGGAGGCGCGCTGTGCGCAATCGCGGAACTGCTAATTGTGCGTACAAAACTTACGCCTGCGCGAATACTCGTTATTTTTCTGATTGTAGGTATAGCGCTCGAAGCCGTAGGCGTATACGACGCAATACTGGAAGTTTGCCAAGCGGGCGTAAGCGTGCCTATCGTAGGGTTTGGGGCGGCGCTTGCCAAAGGCTCTATCGAAGCGGCGCGAAGCGGCGGTTTTTTGGGCGCGTTTTCGGGCGGTTTGATACGAACGGCATACGGTGTAGGCGCGGCAATAGTAATGAGCTATATAGTTACGCTGGTGTTCAGTCCGAAAACTAAGTAACGTTTTTGATGTTTGCGGCATATATATCTGTTTATGAGAGATTGCCGCATAAAGGTCAAAAAAAAGCGCGGCAAGAGACGTCTCTTGATTGCGCTTTTTATTATAGCCGCGATAGTCGCCGCGGTATGGATTTTTATTGCCAAAAATGTCAATCCCATGATAATCTCGCTCTCAAACGAGAAAATCAAGGAATTGACGAACGATGCGGTGGCAAACGCCGTGTTAGATGTTATGAAAGACGTAGGCGATGCGGAATACGTAAAAATAGAACGCGATAAAAACGGAAAAATCAGCAGCGTTGACGTCGACGCCGACTATATAAGCGTACTCGCGCAAAAAATAACCGTCGAGGCGCAACACCGCATTAACGAAATAGGTCGAGACGGAATTAAAATACCCATAGGTTCGCTGAGCGGCGTAACGCTATTTACGGGCATGGGACCGGATATTAATATAAAAGTATATCTTGTCGGTTCTACTCAAACCCGAATACTTTCGGTTTTTTCGGATGCGGGAATCAACCAGACGTTACACAGGCTGTACCTTACGGTTTCGGGCTCGGTGGCGGTTGCCGTGCCCGGACTGCCGTCAACGATAAAGACCAGCGCGCAAGTGCTGATGAGCGAATTGATTATAGTCGGAGATGTGCCGCCTACATATCTTAACGCGACCAATATCGGAGATATGCTCGACCTCGTAGTTCATTAAATGTATTAAAACGGTTGCAATCATTATATGTTTGTGTTATAATTATCGAAAGTCAGATACGTTTGAGTGCGGCACAAGAAAAACGCGCACAAAAGAGAGCCGTTCCGTGGCTGAAAGACGGCATGCGTTTAAATATTCACCGCACGAGTACCGATGCTGAAACAAGAGTAGGCATCGGCGTCCGCCGCGTTACGAGCGAAAACGAGACACAATTCGGGTGGTACCGCGTCTATCCACGCCCCGATTATATCGGGGCGTTTTTATGTAAGTTTACGGAGGAATTATGGATTATAACGACATTTTGGCACAAGCGAATGATAAACTCGTAAGCGCGCGTTCCGAGCGTGAACTTGCCGAAATCAAAGCGAGTATTTTCGGCAAGAACGGCACGATAACCGAGCTTATGAAAAAGCTCAAAGACGTGCCGCCGGAGCAAAAACCGCAAGCGGGCAAAGCAATTAACGATTTACGTGTTAAGCTTGCCGAAACATGCGAGCAAAAGGAAAAGCAACTTCATCGAGAAAAAATCGAACAAGCGCTTGCTTCCGAAAACTTGGATTTGTCTATCGATAAGTGCTGTGCGCATGTCGGAGCCATACATCCTATAAATCAAATCCGTAAAAAACTGACCGATTATTTCGTCGGCAACGGTTATATCGTGTACGACAGTCCCGAAATAGAAACAGATTATTATAATTTTCAAGCTCTCAATATTCCGCCGGACCATCCCGCACGCGACATGCAGGACACGTTTTTTATAGGCAACGGCATGTTGTTGCGTTCGCAAACGTCGGCAGGGCAGATACGCCTTATGGAAAAACATAAACCGCCGCTTAAAATGATTTGTCCCGGCAGAGTTTTTCGCAATGACGACGATTCCACGCATTCTCCCGTTTTTCATCAAATGGAGGGTTTGGTTGTAGATAAAAACGTAACGTTGTGCGACCTTAAAGGCGCGCTCGAAGGATTTGCTAAATTTATTTTCGGCGGACAAACCGCAATCCGCTTCCGTCCGAGCTATTTCCCGTTTACTGAGCCGAGCGTAGAAGTGGACGTATCTTGCTTTAATTGCCACGGTAAGGGGTGCAGAGTGTGCAAGAATACCGGCTGGATAGAAATTCTCGGCGCCGGCATGGTTAATCGCAAAGTGCTCGAAAACTGCGGTATCGACCCGAACGAATATCACGGTTTTGCATTCGGCATGGGGCTTGACCGCATTGCAATGATTCAGTGTTCCATTGACGATATAAAACTCATGTGGGAAAACGACGTACGGTTTATCCGTCAATTCAGATAAGGAGTAATAACATGAAATTACCTATCGGTTGGTTAAAAGAATATGTTGATATAGGCGATATAACGCCTGCGGAACTTTCGGATAAACTGTTGTCAATAGGGTTCGAAGTGGAAGAAATAATCACGCCGCGCACGGATATTTCGGGCGTTATTGTCGGTAAAGTTGATTCGATTGTGCGGCATGACAATTCGGACAAGCTGTGGGTTTGTCAAATCGACATAGGCGGCAAAACCGTGCAAATAGTTACGGGCGCGCAAAATGTCAAGCAAGGCGACGTTGTTCCCGTTGCCGTCGTCGGTGCAACGCTCCCCGGCGGAAAAACGATTTCGGAA
>CATLGX010000093.1 GCA_949948785.1 uncultured Christensenella sp.
GACCTCTTTTCTGCTGTTTAAATGCTCCGCGACTTTAAGCGCGTTTTCGCAATGTCTGTCCATGCGCACGCAAAGCGTTTCCATGCCGAGATTGGTAAGCCACGCGTTAAACGGCGACGCTTGCGGTCCCATATCGCGCATCAGCTGCGTACGCGCTTTGGTGATGTAAGCGGCGTTTCCGCAATCGCGCGTATAGACAAGCCCGTGATAGCTCTCGTCGGGTTCAGACAAACCTTTAAACTTGCCGTTTCCGTAATCGAACTTTCCGCCGTCCACTATAAATCCGCCCACCGACGTATCGTGCCCGTCGAGGTACTTCGTCGAACTGTGGACGACTATATCCGCGCCGAACTCTATCGGACGGCAAAGGTACGGAGTAGCGAACGTAGAATCGATTATCAAAGGCACGCCGTGCTTGTGCGCGATTGCCGAAATTCTTTCTATATCCGTAACTTGAAGCGCGGGGTTTGCGAGCGTTTCGCAAAACAGCGCTTTCGTATTTTCGTCTATTGCTTTTTCAACCGCGTCGAAATCGCCGAAATCGACAAACCGCGCGTCGACGCCGAGACGCCGCAACGTAACGTCGAAAAGATTGAACGTACCGCCGGAAAGGGCGGTCGCCGATACGAAGTTGTCTCCCGCCGAGCATAAATTGGGCACCGACAGCATTGACGCCGCCTGACCGCTCGACGTCATCATTGCGCCGACGCCGCCCTCCAATGCCGCGAGCTTTTGCTCTACGTATCCTATCGTCGGATTTCCGAGACGCGTATAAAAATACCCGTCGTCTTTAAGGTCGAAAAGGTCGCCGACCTGTTCCGTAGTGTCGTAACGGAACGCCGTACTCATCGTTATGGGCGCGACGCGCGGCTCGCCGTTTTTGGGATAATACCCCGCATGAATGCACTGTGTTTCTTTTCTCATAAAATGTGTTCTCCGATTATTCGGTTTATATCAAATCACGTCTACCCAATCGAACGTGTCCGATAATTTTCCCGTTTGTATTCCCGTAAGCCGTTCGTACAGCATAGCCGCGATTTTTCCGCTCTTGCCGCGCTCGCCTATAATATAGTCGCCGTCGTCGCCCAGCCTGTCTACGGGCGATATGACAGCCGCCGTGCCGGTACCGAAAATCTCGGTAAGCTCGCCCGATTTCGCTCCCGCCAAAACTTCGTCGACAGATACGGCACGCTCCTCGACGTGGATTCCTTCGCTTTTCAGAATTTTAATACACGAGTCGCGCGTAATGCCGGGCAGTATCGACCCGTTAAGCTCGGGCGTAACGACCTTGCCGCCGAACACGAAAAATATGTTCATCGACCCGACTTCTTCCACGTATTTGCGCTCTTGCGCGTCAAGCCACAGAACTTGGTCGTACCCGTCGCGCACAGCCTCGTCGCCCGCAAGAATACTTGCGGCATAGTTGCCTACAACCTTATACGCCCCAGTACCGCCCTTCGACGCACGGACGTATCTGCGCTCTACTTTGAGCGATACCGGCGCAAAGCCTCGCGCGTAATACGCGCCTGACGGCGAAAGAATTATGACGAATTTGTATCGTTTCGCAGCGTGCACGCCGAGCGATTTGTCGTCCGCAAACACGTACGGACGTATATAAAGGCTGGTGCCGTCCGCGACGGGTATCCACTCGCGTTCGAGGTTTACAAGCGCTTTGAGCGCATTGTACGCCTTTTGCTCGTCTATCGGCGGAATACACAACCTGCCGAGAGAGGTGTTTAACCGTTTAAAATTATCGCGAGCACGGAACAGTCTCACATCGCCGTTTTTATTGCGGTACGCTTTAAGTCCCTCGAACGCCGCCTGTCCGTAATGCAAAACGGACGAGCACGGCGCGAGCGAAAAAGCGTCGTAAGGCACAATCGCGCCGTCGTTCCAGCTTCCGTTTTCGTATTCGGCGACATACATATAGTCGGTAAAGCATTTGCCGAACCCGACAATCTCGGACGGTTTTTGCTTTAAACTCCCGCACTTGATTATATTAACCGACATTTACTCCACCTCCGCGTACATGTCGCAAATATGCTCTACATTAGCGCTCAGCGCGCCGAGCGCGCGCGCTACATCCGTTTCCGCCCGTGCCGCGACCTTAAAACTAACTCTTTCGCCGTACACTATTTGCTCCGCAACACAATTCATGCCGCGCAAAACGGATTGAATTTTCTTATAGCACGCGCCGTCGCACTCGACGCCATAAACGCGCCTACGCTCGACCTTGACGAGCATTTTGTCCACTACCGCCGCCGACGCTTCCCGATACGCCCGCGTAAGTCCGCCTGCGCCCAGCTTGACGCCGCCGAAATAACGCACAACCGCCACCGCCGCGCGACGCGCTCCCGCCGCTTCCAAAGCCTGATATATCGGTTTTCCGGCAGTACCCGAAGGTTCTCCGTCATCATCGTAACCGAAGTCCAGTCCGCTCTCGTCGGCTATATAACCGTAACACACATGCCGCGCTTCGCGGTGTTCTTTTTTGAGCCGAGCCGCAAATTCCCTTACCTCGTCGCGGCTCGACGCCGTGCGCGCAACCGCGATAAACCGAGACTTCTTGACTGTCAGTTCGCTCTCGCCCTCACGCACCGTATAAAACATCAGTACGTTACTTTAAGGCGCGTCTTTTTGCCCTTATTCAATACGAACTCGCGCTCTTGCGTAAAGTCTCCTATCTTGGCGTACACGCTTTCGACTTTTTGTTCGCCGATACGTACACCGCCGCCTTCAATTAGCCGACGCGCTTCGCCTTTTGACGCGCAGACCTTGACGGCTGTCATTACGTCGATTACTGACGTTTCCGCCGTTGCGTCTATATGCACGGTAAGCATATTGCTTACGCCTCCGCCCTCGAACGCGGCGACGGCTTCTTCCTCCGCCTTATCCGCGGCGGCTTTGCCGTGTATGAGCGCGACCACCTCGTAAGCGAGCCGTTTTTTTGCGGCGTTTATGCGTTCGTCGCGATGGGCGCACAATGTTTTGATTTCGTCGAGCTCGATAAACGTAAGGAGTTTAAGACAGTTTTCCACCTCTTCGTCGTCAACGTTTCGGAAATATTGATACATTTCGTACGGCGCGGCTTTATTCGCGTCAAGCCACAGCGCGCCCTTTTGCGTCTTGCCCATCTTTTTGCCGTCTTTGGTTTCGAGAAGCGAGCAAGTGAGCGCGTACGCGTCTTTTCTCTCGACACGGCGTATAAAGTCCGCACCAGCAAGGATATTGCTCCACTGGTCGTTTCCGCCGATTTCAAGTTCGCAACCGTAATCGGAAAACAATCGCAGGAAGTCGTACGCCTGCATGGGCATGTAATTAAATTCCAAAAAGCTGAGCCCTTTTTCGAGCCGAGTTTTAAAGCAGTCCGCCGTAAGCATCTTGTTTACGGAAAGATACGCGCCGTAATCGCGCAAAAAGTCGATATAGTTGAGATTACACAACCAATCGGCATTGTTGACTATGCGCGCGGCGTTCTCGCCCTCGAAACTTACGAAACGCGCAAGCTGAGGCTTGATTTTTTCCACGTTGTCGGCAATCGTCTGCTTTGTCATCATCTTGCGCATATCGTTGCGGTTAGACGGGTCGCCCACCATCGCCGTGCCGCCGCCCACCAAAAGTATTGGCTTGTGACCCGCTTTCTGCAAGATTGACGCCGCCATTAGCGGTATCACGTGTCCTATATGCAGACTGTCTGCGGTCGGGTCGAAACCGCAGTAACAAGTTACCGACTTGGAACCGAGCATTTTATACAGCTCGTCTTTATAAACCGTCTGTTTTACAAAACCGCGTTCTTCGAGTATGTCGTATACGTTTTTTTCAGCCATTGTTACGCTCCTTGATTTTTGTCGCAAAAAGTTCCGAAAGAATTTTAACTCCCGCTTCGATGCGAGCCTCGTTCGAGTTTGAAAAGTTGAGCCGCAAAGTATTACGACCGCTTCCGTCGGCAAAAAATTCGTTGCCTTGAATGTACGCCACCGACTTTTCGAGAGCTTCTGGTAAAATTTCAGCCGAATCCATATATTCGGGGAGTTCCGCCCAAATAAACAAACCGCCTTCGGGTCGATTATACTTTACATCTTTCGGCATGTATTTATCGAGCGCGGCGAGAAACGCGTCCCTGCGCGCGCGGTACACGGCGATATTTTTTTCAAGCGTTTTTTCGAAATAACCGCGTTTTAAATATTCGGCGATTACCATTTGACACAGCGCCGGATTTTGCACGTCCACGCCCTGCTTGCCTATCGACACCTTACGTATTATTTCCGCCGCGCCGCAGCAAAGAGCTATACGAAGTCCCGGCGCCACGGTTTTTGAAAAACTCGTTACGTAAACAACCGTTTCGCCAGATTTATCGAGCTGTTTCATCGTCGGCACAAGCTCTCCGCCGTAACGTAGTCTGCCGTAAGGGTCGTCTTCTATTATAACGGTGCCGTACGTTTTGCAAAGCGCGATTATGCTCTCGCGGTTTTCGCGGGTATATGTCTTGCCCGTGGGGTTTGAAAAAGTCGGTACTACGTACAGCAGTTTCGGACGGTGTTTTTTCAACTTGATTTCGAGGTCGTTCAAGTCCAATCCGTCGGCTGTCGTATCAACGCCGATTGCACGCGCTTCGTAAGTTTTTGCAATCTGCAAAAACGCGAGGTACGTCGGATTCTCGACGAGTATAACGTCGCCTTTATTTATAAACGCTTTGCACAGCAAATCCAAGCCCTGCTGTCCGCCGCTGACGACCTGTATATTTTCGACGTCGGCAGTAATTCCCGCCGAGGAAAGATACCCGACAAGCTCGGCGTTAAGCTCGGGACGCCCCTCCGTCTGACCGTATTGCAAAACGCTCGCGGCGTTTTTTCCCGAAAGGATTTCGGACGCAATTTCCGCAATCGTATCGCACGGCAGACACTCGGCAGCAGGCATACCGCCCGCAAACGAAATCATATCGGGGCGCGCAGTGAGCTTTAATATTTCGCGCGTTGCCGTACCGTTTAAATTTTTTAATTTATCGCTGAACGAATACATAATCATTTTCCGTAAACGGAGTAAGGAAGTTTTTTGACGACGTAATAAGTGAGAAGTCCCG
>CATLGX010000094.1 GCA_949948785.1 uncultured Christensenella sp.
ATATACGGGGTTTTTTCGTTGACAAAAAAATATTGCAATGTTAAAATCTATGAATATAGTTTTCGATAAATATCATAAAGGACCAGATAAATCGAATGATTAAGATTTTGTCAAAAAGCGTAAGAGAATACAAAGCGGCGTCGATACTGTCCCCGATATTCGTATCGTTGGAGGTCGTTTTGGAGTGCTTTATTCCGTTTATTATATCGATGCTGATTTTGTCGATTGACAATAAAAATAACGTTCAAGCGGTTATGGGTATGCGCGTTATCGAGGGCATGCGCGGCGTGGGTATATACGGCGGAATACTTTTGGGACTTGCGGCGGCGTCGCTGTTTTGCGGCGCGTTTTCCGGTGCGCTCAGCGCTAAGGCGTCGTCCGGCTATGCGAAAAATCTGAGGAAAGATTTATATTACAAAATACAGGATTTCTCGTTTGCCAACATAGATAAATTTTCCACGCCGTCGCTCGTTACACGTATGACCACCGACGTAAACAACGTACAGTTTTCGTTTATGATGATAATACGTATAGCGGTGCGCGCGCCGCTCATGATGATATTTTCGCTCGTTATGGCGTTTATCATGGGCGGAAATCTCGGTTGGATATTCGTCGGCGTAATACCGCCGCTTTCGCTCGTGCTACTTTTTATAATGAAAAAGGCTATGCCGGTATTCAGGCGCGTCTTTAAAAAATACGACAACCTCAACGAGTCGATACAGGAAAACGTGCGCGGCATGCGCGTAGTAAAATCGTTTGTGCGCGAGGACTACGAAAAACAAAAATTCGACCGCGCCGCAACCGACGTTCAGATTGATTTTACCAAGGCGGAAAGATTGCTTGCATGGAGCAATCCCGTAATGCAGTTCTTCTTTTACGCCGTGCTTTCTACCGTGCTTTTTCTCGGTTCGTATTTTATAATGACGGCGAGCGGCGCGACGTACAACGTCGGTAGCGTTTCGCAGCTCATAGTATACGGCATGCAGATATTGATGTCGCTTATGATGCTTTCCATGGTTCTTGTCATGATAGTCATGTCAATCGAAAGCGCGCGGCGTATCTGCGAGATACTCGACGAAGAGAGTACGCTCAAAAGCCCCGAAAACGCCGTGTTCGATGTGGAGAACGGCGCAATCGACTTCGACGGCGTCAGCTTTAAGTATTCTACGTCAGCCGAGCGCAACGTTTTGGAAAACGTCAATCTGCATATTCGTTCGGGCGAGACGATAGGCGTTATAGGCGGCACGGGTTCGAGCAAAACGTCGCTCGTCAACCTGATATCGCGTCTTTACGACGCATCCGAAGGTTCTGTCAAAGTGGGCGGGCGCGATGTAAGAGAGTATGACCTCACGGCGCTCCGCAATCAGGTCGCCGTTGTTTTGCAAAAGAACGAGCTGTTTTCCGGTACTATAAAGGACAACTTGCGCTGGGGAAATCCCGACGCTACCGATGAGCAACTTGTCGAAGCGTGTAAAACAGCCGCCGCCGACGACTTCGTGTCGGCGTTTCCCGACGGGTATGACACATATATCGAGCAGGGCGGCGCAAACGTGTCGGGCGGGCAGAAACAGCGGCTGTGCATCGCGCGCGCGCTTTTGAAAAATCCTAAAATACTTATTCTCGACGATTCGACGAGCGCGGTCGATACGCGTACCGACAAGCAGATACGCGAGGGCCTTAAAGAGTATGCGCCCGACACGACGAAAATAATAATCGCTCAGCGCACAAGCTCGGTGGAAGACGCCGACCGCATTATCGTTATGGACGGCGGTAAAATAGTCGCGGTCGGTTCGCACGGCGAGCTTCTCGGAAAAAACGATATCTATACCGAAGTGTATAATACGCAAAACAGAGGAGGTAAAGACAATGAATAATAAAAAACCCCCTCAAATAAAGCAAAAGGGCGTTCTTAAACGTACGCTTAAAATGCTGTTCGCTTACTACCCGAAAATGACATTGGTAACGCTCGCTTGCGTAATTTTCAATGCGGTTGTAAGCGCGTTGCCGTCTATTTTTATGGAACGCGTGTTTACCGCAGTAGGAAAGGCGGCGGCAGGCGGCGGCTGGACGGTGTACGGCGGCGATGTTACTATGTATATGCTCATACTAATCGGGCTGTATGTACTCTCGCTTATATCGGGTGCTGTCAGCAGACAGCTGCTCGCCGTAATGTCGCAGGGCTTTCTCAAAAAGATGCGCGGACATATGTTCGACGGCATGCAGGATTTGCCGATAAAGTATTTCGATACAAACAATAACGGCGATATAATGAGCTATTATACCAACGACATCGACGCGCTTCGACAGATGATTTCGGAATCTTTGCCGCAGCTGTTGACGTCGGGCATCATGGTCGTAACGTTGTTTATAATAATGCTGTGGTACAGTTTTTGGTTGACTTTGATAGTGCTCGTCGGCGTTGTGGTTATCGTACTCGTAACCAAAAAAGTCGGCGGCGGCGCAGGCAAATATTTCGTTTCGCAGCAGCGCGCCGTCGGTAAACTCGAAGGTTATATCGAGGAAATGATGAACGGGCAAAAAGTCGTCAAAGTTTTCTGCCACGAAGAAAAATCCAAGCGGGATTTCGACGTTGTAAACGAATATCTGTGCGGACAGTCGACGCGCGCCAACCGTTATGCGAATATGCTTATGCCCATACTCGGAAATATCGGACACGTGCTGTACGTCATTATAGCTATTGTCGGCGGCGTGTTTGCGCTCAACAAGGGCATCGCTAACGTTTCGTTCGGTACGCTTTTCGGCATGAACGCGCTTATAGTGGATGTTCCGCTTGTGGTGGCGTTTTTGCAGACCACGCGTCAGTTTACGAACAACATAAACCAAGTTTCGAATCAGATTAACTCGGTCGTAATGGGTATTGCCGGCGCGAAACGAATATTCGACCTTATAGACCAAAAACCCGAAGTGGACGACGGTTATGTTACTCTCGTAAACGCGCGGGAGATAGACGGTGAAATCGTCGAGTGTGCGGAGCATACGGGAACGTGGGCGTGGAAGCATCCGCACGGCGACGGCACGACGACGTACACACGGCTTCAAGGCGACATCGTCATGCAGGAAGTCGATTTCGAATACGAAGAGGGAAAACCCGTACTTCACGACGTTTCCGTGTACGCAAAGCCGGGGCAGAAAGTGGCGTTTGTTGGTGCGACGGGCGCGGGCAAAACCACAATTACCAATCTAATCAACAGGTTTTACGATATTGCCGACGGCAAAATTCGGTACGACGGAATAAATATCAATAAGATTAAAAAAGCCGACCTCAGACGTTCGCTCGGCATTGTTTTGCAGGATACAAACCTGTTTACGGGGACTGTAATGGATAATATTCGTTACGGCAAGCTCGACGCAACGGACGAGGAGTGCGTTGCGGCAGCCAAACTCTCCGGTGCGGACGACTTTATCACGCGGCTTCCCGAAGGCTATAATACGATGCTGACGGGCAACGGCGCCAATCTTTCGCAGGGACAGCGTCAGCTTGTCTCGATAGCTCGCGCCGCCGTTGCGGACCCGCCCGTCATGATTCTCGACGAAGCGA
Source organism: uncultured Christensenella sp. (assembly GCA_949948785.1). Classification (GTDB taxonomy): domain Bacteria; phylum Bacillota; class Clostridia; order Christensenellales; family Pumilibacteraceae; genus Anaerocaecibacter. The sequence goes on from CATLGX010000094.1 coordinate 3,560, forward strand.
CAAGTTCTATCGACACGCGCACGGAAGCTATCGTATCGCGCGGCATGGACGCGCTCATGCAGGGCAGAACAGTGTTTGTTATCGCGCACAGGCTGTCTACGGTCAAAAACTCCGACGTCATAATCGTTCTCGACCACGGCAGAATAATAGAGCGCGGCAGTCATGAGAAACTTATAGAAGAGCGCGGTCAGTACTATCAACTTTATACCGGCGCTTTTGAGATGGAATAAAAATATCGAAATTTTGCGGATTTTCCTTTGTGCGCTTGACTTAACGTTTCGATGGGTGTAAAATGTTTGTATATTCAATCGAAAGTAGATTAAAATGAAGAAAAAGCCTTTTATTTCCGTTATAATGACGGCGATATTGACGGTTGCGGCAGTATTCGCGCTTGTCGGTTGCGGTGGCGACGATGCCGCCGAACAACATGCGCCGGACAAATCGTTCCAAGGTTCGGTATCCGAAAATTCTTATGCAACGACGGATGACGCGGTCAAGGGCTTTCTTGCCGAAGAGCTTAACGGCGAGGCGACGACCGCTACATTCGTATCATACGAAAAGGTTGGCGACTTGACTGCCGAAGAAATAGCGGAGCTGAATCTCGGCGACGGTTTTGCCGACGCAACTGTGGATTCTGCGGAGAACGGTACCGTTACATATAACGAAGCCACGACAAGCGCCGTGAGCGAGAGCGCGGAAGGCGCCAAGACCGCGCGCGTAATTATAATAAAGGTCGGTTCCGTTTATTGGTATTATGTTCCCGTTTTCAAAAGCGGCGAGGCCGTTACCAACAGTTATATGTCTAATGTTCTCGACTTTACCAAATATGCCAACGTTACCGAGACTATAACTTCCAAAACGACCGTTTCCGCTCAGGGGCAGTCGCAGTCTGTTACCGTAAAAGTAACTACCAAGATAGACAACGATAAAATTTATTTCAAACAGGTAGCGCCTGCCGTTACCGGCGGCAGTGAAACGTCCGAATATTACTTCGTTTCCACGAATGAGGGACTTATCATGTACAGCAAAGTCGGCAGTGAATGGTCGCCCTCGTCGACGGAGTTCGAGTCAATCGACGCGTTCCTCGAAGAAGCGTTCAAAATCGACCATTCGTATTTTGTAAAAACCGATTCGGGCTTTAAACTCGCTTCCGACAAGTTCCAAGCGTATATCGACAACGTAATGCCGGAAATGCCTTATCAAGGCACTATTAAGAGCACGACGGCTAATTATTACGTCAAAGACGGCAAGCTCGATTCGGCATCCGCAAAACTTACCATGAAAGCGAGCCTCATGGGGCAGAGTATGAACGTTTCTGCTAACATATCTACAACATACACCGACTTCGGTACGACGGTAGTCAATCTTCCGTTTACGGTGTAATAAGTCAAGGAGTTGTTGAAAAATCGG
>CATLGX010000095.1 GCA_949948785.1 uncultured Christensenella sp.
TTACCGCACCGCCTTCGCGCTTCCCGCGCTTTCTGTCTTTTTATTCATTTCCGTTAACAATTTGTTCATATTTATATGCCTACACATGTAAATGTTAACACATTGTTCATATTTTGTCAACAGGTTTTGACAAAAAAGATAAAGAAAATAGGCTCTGCGATGACATGCGCCTATTATATGCGGAGCGCCACACGGGCGCTCCGTTCCTTGTATAAATGACGATATTTGCCGCGCAGTTTCGGAGACGCGACGCAGCTCTTACCAGACGAAAAGCGATTTTGCGGCTTCGCCGTTGTCTATCAAAATATCCTGCGCGGTCATCGACTTATTTACGACCGTAAAAAAGTAAGCGAACTCTGCGATTTCCTCACACTCCGCCCACTTCGGCAACAGTGTCTGTTCCATTATTCTTTTCCACTTATCCGCGTCCTTCACCACTCTGTCGTTTGACGATGTGTAAACGCCGCCAGGCGAGACGCTGTTCACAGTCGCGCCGTAGCGCGCGAGCGAGAGCGCGACGTTCTTCATATACGAAACAAGTCCGCCTTTACTCGCGGCGTACTCGGGAAATTCCGCACCCGTGCGTGCGCTCGCCGATGCGATAAAAAGAACGCTCTTTATTCCGTCGTGAAAAGCATACTTTTGCGTAACGCGCATCGAGCCTTTGAGGTTTACGTCTATATCGCGTCCGCTGTTCTGCACTCCAGCATTGTTTATCAAGATGTCTGCGCCGTCGACGTCGGGAAGAAGGTCTTTCGCAATGTCCGCGACAAAGTGCGTATAGCGTTCATGCGAAATTTCCGCGCCGCGCAAGTCAATACCGACGACGTCGTGTCCGCACAGCAAAAACTTTTCGGCAATCGCCTTGCCTATTCCGCCGCTCGTGCCTGTTATGATGACTTTCATTCCGATTTTCCCTCCGATAATTCGACCTCTCCGCACCCGACAGTTACATCGTTGCACGCCGAGTTAACGCGTTTCCCAAGTTTTTGCGACGCGACATACTCAAAGTATGCGTTTCCAATCCCGTCGCGTTTCCATTTTTTACTTAATCTATAACCGAACCAGGAAAACGCGGCTTCGCACAAAAGCTCGACAGCCATACCCGTCGCCGCGCACATAAAGCACTGAGCTATCGACCAGCCGAAAAAGAAGTACGAAACAATAAACGCGAATATGAGGTTATCGGCGAACTGCGCGACCGCCGTAGAAACGTAAGAGCGCGTAAAATATGCCGCGGCGCCGTCGGGTTTGTTCTTAAACAGTTTGCCGACGCAATAGTTAAGCGCATTGTTTATCGCCGCCGACGCGACAAACGCGGCGGTACTGCCCAAAAGTACGTACCACGTACCGCCGACAGTACCGTCGAGAGCGGCGTTTGCCGCCGCGAAGTTTCCCGATTCCAATGCCGCGCCCCAGCTTCCCGGGATGAGACTGCCGAGGAAGAACAGCAGACACAGCGCAAGATTGATAAGCGTAGCGAAAACGGTTATTTCCGTAGCGGCTTTTGGACCGAAATGTTTTGTCAATACGTCCATTACGAGAAACGCGAACCAGGACACGGCAATGCCGCAGTCGAGTGCGAGCCAATCTACCGAAAGGCTTATGCTCTTGTTTGCAAGAAGATTCATGGAAAACAGCGCCGCAACGAACAATGTAAGAGCGACGGGCGGCACGGACTTTATAAGAAGCCCGAATTCATGCAGTTCGAGTTTTATTCTTTCGCGCATGATTTTCTCCAAACAAAAACGACGTACCGACAGTACGCCATCCAAAAAAATCCATAGTTTTATTTATAGACAGGATGGTCACGAACTGTCTCATGTATAAAAACATATCCGGAGAACGAGACTTGCGTCTTTGCTCCGCATACCCGCCCATTCGCGGCACAGCCGCTCGGGTTCTCGCTAAAAACATACCGCAGGTATGTTTTCTTAACGCTCGCGCGGGTTCGAATTCAAGTCTCGCCCGCATACGCGCGTATCGAACGGCGACGCACAAGCCGTCGCTATTCTTTTGGTGCGGAGGACGAGACTTGAACTCGTACGGGTCGCCCCACAGGCTTCTGAGACCTGCGCGTCTGCCAATTTCGCCACCCCCGCGAAACAAGAAAGATTATACTATACGACATATCCGTTTGTCAAGCACATTTGCTTTGTTACGCAAACGATAAAATGCAATGTTCTGCCGCTGTAAATAATCGGACTTTATGTCCGCTTTAAATATTTTCCGAAATATTCGATAAGTTTATAAACTCCCGTCGATGGATTATCGATACCGTACAGTTCTTCCAATTTTTTCGCGTTTTTTAAAGCGTCGTCGACCGAACCGCCGCATCGTTCCAATATATCGTACATATTCTCCTTGTTTTTTTCATAAACGAACCCATGATTTTTTACAGACAGCCGTTTTTCCAAATAAGTTATGTAGTGTTTTCTGTCATGAGCGACGTTATAAAAATCAAAGTGCAGAATATACCAAAGTTCGAAGCATTGATTGGAAGGACAAGAATGCCAGGCGATGCCCGTTTTCGAATCATACTTAAAGCCGTCGGCATTGACATCTTTCGAATCGTTAAAACCGATTATTCTTTTGTGCGCGTCCTCGTAATCGTCGAAATCGTCTTTATCGAACAATACCCAAACATGGTCGATGCGTTTGCCTGCTTTCAGTCTGTGCTTAACGTCGTTTTCGGCGTAATCGACAAGCCTCACGGTACGGTGCGTCTTATTATTGGACACGGGAATGATATTTATATCGTTCGCATTACAATTATATACGGAAGATATCCGTTTCTTAATGTTATCGATATAAAACGGCTCGGACTTGGTTCCCTCGGCATAAACGAGATGAATGCCGAATTGCATCAATTCTTCGGGAATGGATTTCCTTCCCTTGGGCACAAACGGACTACTCATTCCAGCAAAGCCCTCTCTTGATAAACGGGTCGGCGCCATACTTGCCTTCGAGATACTGTTTGTAATACTTGGCATCTTTACGCACTTGCTCGCCCTTGTAGTTTACTATATTGGACAGCGGAACAAGCTTAGAACTGTAATTATCGTCCCTGTAAGCAAACCAAATCTCGTCGCGTCTGAATAATTCGTTATCCATGTTTATTATATCGTGTGAATTAAATATCAGCTGCGCCCCGTAACCGTTAAGCTGAAACACCTCGATAATCGCGCGGAACAGTTGCGGATGAAGATAAGCGTTCATATCGTCGCACAAAAATATACTTCCGTCTTGAATACGCCCTATTAAATACAATAAAATCTTGAATATTTTTTGCGTTCCGCGCGATTCGATTCCGAATGGAATGGCACATTCTTTCGTCTTGCCGTCGATTTCGACGTCGCGCACAAAATAAATTCCCATTCTGTCGTTCGGCACGACTTTTATAGCTTTAATGGGAATATCCAGCTCGCACATCATCTTTACCAATCTGTCTTCGTGTTCGGCTATAGTCTTTTCCATAATCTGAATTAAACCGACCCTGTCCAACAAATCGAGCTTTTTTATGGATTTAAGCTGACGGGCGAGATGTTTTACAACATCCAAATCCTCTGTCAATTCTCCGTCGTTATCGGCAAAATTTTCGTAAATATAATTAACCGTGGACCGTGTTTTCGACAAACGCAATTCATTATTCAATATACCCTTAAAGCGGTCGCTCTCTATCGCTCCGAAATTATTGCGTTTAAAAAGCAATTCGAACTCGCTCGCGCCGGCTTTACGAAACGATACCTCTTCCGAAACGAAATTAAACTTACGCATTTCTATGTCTTTTCTTCTCGAATCGCCTACGATGTGTTCTTCCGATTCGACCTCACCCGGCTCGACGGCAAACCTATATCCCATTTCGTATTTATCGTCTACGAAAAACACCGCCTCTTCAATAACGTTGCTTTCGTCGAAAGCGCACGGCATTACTTGCGTCATCGAATCCGGTCGATTGGATTGTATTCTGCTCGCCAATATCAACGCGTTGAGAAACGACGATTTGCCGCCGCCGTTCGGTCCGTACATAGATGCGGTTTTAAGCAGTTTATTCCCGTTAATTTCCACAATGTGCTCGGGATGTTCGCTTACCCTGTCTACATCCGCTTCCATGCTGAACAGAACTTCGTCACGAAAAGATAAAAGATTCTTAATTGAAATTTCTTTAAGCATTGCCGCCTCGTGAGATTTTTACTCACAAATATTATAACTCATTGCAAACAAAATAGCAATGGTTTACCGAAAATATTTTTTGCGTACTATACGTTTTTTGGAGAAAATCGGCGTTTCGGCGGGGCGACGGCATATCCGCGCAACCGCTGTCGCCGCGGGTATGCGCTAATGCTTGACATTTCGGTGCATATATATTATAATGAAAAGCGCGTTTTGCGCAAGACATACATTTCGGATAATATATAATGCACAGAATAGGACTTGACATAGGCTCGACGACAATCAAGACCGCCGTTCTCGACGACGGAGACAACCTTGTTTATTCGAGCTATCGGCGACACAACTCGGACGTACGCGCAACGCTGTACGAGGTACTTACCGAACTTCTCAAAGACTACGAGACTTTCTCGATAACCGTTACCGGTTCGGGCGGTATTTCCATATCCGAATGGCTGGGAATACCTTTTGTCCAAGAGGTCATCGCGGGCGTCGAGGCGATAAAGCGGCTGATTCCCGAAACCGACGTCGCAATAGAACTCGGCGGCGAGGACGCAAAAATCACATATCTAAAAAACGGCGTCGACCAACGCATGAACGGAACGTGCGCGGGCGGCACGGGCGCGTTTATCGACCAAATGGCGATACTTCTCGACACCGACGCATCGGGACTTAACGAACTTGCAAAAGACGCGACGATAATCTACCCTATCGCTTCTCGTTGCGGAGTATTCGCAAAATCGGATATTCAGCCGCTCATAAACGACGGAGCGAACAAATCCG
>CATLGX010000096.1 GCA_949948785.1 uncultured Christensenella sp.
TGCGGAACGCCTTATCCCCATGCTTAACGGTAAAACTATGATATATATCTCCATAGGTTCGGAGCTTTCCACGGAAGAACTTGTGCGCGGTTTGCTGGAACGCGCGGATATCGAAACGTACGCGCCGTTTACGTCAGGCGGAATAATAACGCCTCGTCGACTTATTAAATTTGGAAAAGCGGATAGGTTCGGCAATCTCGACGAGAGTTGTTATTTGCCTTGCTCCGCGCCTGTCGAAATCGACGTGTGCGTAGTGCCGTTGCTTGGCTATAACGGCGAGGGATACAGAATCGGATACGGACAAGGCTGTTACGACAGGTTTTTGACGCAAAACGGAGCATACAAAATCGGTTTGGCTTTCGACGCTCAATTTGCGGAATTTTCGCCCGACTCCCATGATATAGCGCTCGATTGTTGCGTTACGGAATCGAAAGTGATATACTTTAAAGCAAATGCGGGTAATATCGGGTAAGTACAAGGGAAGAAATATCGTTTCGCCGCGCGGCGAAGTTCGCCCCACAACCGACATGGTTAAGGGCAGTTTGTTTTCCTTGCTCGAAAGTCGCGGTCTTGTCGAAGGCGCAGACGTTCTCGACTTGTTTTGCGGGACGGGTGCAATCGGTATAGAAGCGCTCTCGCGCGGTGCCGATTCTTGCGTGTTCGTCGATGCGAATACAGATAACGTCGCGCGCAATATTGCGGCAATGGGCATATCCGCACGCGTGGTACGCGCCGATTTCCGCCGAGCGTTGAGACTTGTGAAAGACGTTAAGTTCGATATAATATTCGCCGACCCGCCGTATGGCGCGGGCTACTGCGACGAAGCTCTCAAAACCGTGTTGAAGTACGATATGCTGAAAAAAGACGGCGTTATAATTATCGAACATAGTAGTTCAAATGGCTTGATAAATCCTCCCGAAAACTGTATAATAGAGCGTAGAGTTTTGGGAGCTGCCGCTCTCGAAATAATTATGCGAGGTGATAATGAAAGCGGTACTTGCGGGGGCGTTTGACCCGTTTACGTCGGGACATCGCGATATAGTAATGCGCGCCGCAACCGTTTTCGACGGCGTAACGGTGGCTGTCGCCGAAGATACGGGCAAGAACACTGCGAACATAGACGACAGATTGAAAATCGCAGAGCTGTCTGTTTCGGATGTGAAAAATGCGGAAGTCGTTCCGTTTTCGGGACTGTTGACGAAATTCCTTGCCGATAACGCGCCGTGCGTACTGCTTCGCGGACTTCGCGGTGCGGTCGATGCTGAATACGAACGCGACCTTTGCAGAATTTACGGCGGAGAGTTCGATGGAGAGTGCGTGTACTTGTTTTCACGTGCGGAGCTTGAACACGTGTCGTCGACCGCCGTACGCGCACTTGCCGCGCTCGGCGGAAAACTCGACGGGTACGTCGCGCCGCCCGCCTTGGAATATATAAAAAAAATATACGGCAAGCCGACAAAAAGGAGCTAACTATGAAGGACGGTAACGAAGCGCTGGAAATACTCGAAACGTTGCGCGAAGAGCTGAATACGTCGCACGGGTTGTTTTCCAAAAAGCCCGATGTGGCGCTGTGTTGCGATTTGTGCGATAAACTTGCGCGCGTTCTTCCCGGGTCTCTGGAAGAGGCGGAGTATGTCAAACAGCGCCGCAAAGAGATTTTGTCTAATGCCGACGTCGCCGCAAAAAACACTATCCGCGCGGCGGAAGAAAAGGCGGACAAGCTTGCGAACGAATCGGAAGTAGTCAGAAAAGCGCAATCCGCCGCAAAGCAGATAATCGAAAACGCATATGCGCAATGCGATAATCTGATACTGCGCACAAAAGCGCACCTCGACAATCTTTTCAAAGAAACAGAACAGTTCTTACTGTCCACGCTTTCCGTCGTACGTACAAACCGAGAGGAGTTGCGCTCGGCGCTTACCGACGATAAAAATTAAACGGAGCACACATGTTTGAAAAAGTAAAAACAATAATGTCGGCGGAAGAGGTTCGGCAAATCGAGCCGTTTCCGGCCGAACTTAGAGAGAAAAAGGCAACCGCCGAAAAAGAAATCGCCGACATAATAACGGGCAAGGACAAGCGTAAGCTGTTTATCGTGGGACCGTGTTCAGCCGATAACGAGGATGCGGTGTGCGATTACTGCGGACGGCTTGCCCGCGTTGCCGAGAGAATCAAAGACAAGATTTACGTTTTGGCGCGCGTATATACCAATAAACCCCGCACCCGCGGCGAAGGCTATAAAGGCATGTTTCACAGTCCCGACCCGCATAAAAACGCAACCGACATTCAAGGCGGTATTCTCGCGCTCCGAAAAATGCACATACGCGTTGTAAAAGAGAGCGGACTTTTTGCCGCCGATGAAATGCTTTATCCCGACAATCTCGATTATATCGACGACGTGCTCGGCTATATAGCCGTCGGCGCGCGCTCGTCCGAGGACCAAATGCACAGATTGGTCGCAAGCGGCATCGACGCGCCCGTAGGCATTAAGAATCCGATGAACGGCAGTCTTTCGGTGCTTCTTAATTCTATTTACGCCGTGCAGATACCCAACGAGTTCAAGTTCGGCAATACGCAGGTCAAAACGCCCGGGAATCCGCTCGCGCATGCCGTTCTTCGCGGTGCGGTCGACGTTTACGGCAATAATATAGCTAATTATCATTACGAAGACGTTATGAGCCTTGCCGAGATGTACGGCAAGCAGGGCTTGAAGAATCCCGCGGTCATCATCGACACAAATCATTCAAACAGCGGCAAACAACCTTTACAACAGCTTCGCATTGTAAAAGAAGTGCTCGCAAATACGGTAGAGTCGGCAGACTTCAACCGATTTGTCAAAGGCTTCCTTATAGAAAGTTATATCGAAGAGGGCAATCAAAGCCCGTCGGAAGGCGTTTACGGCAAGTCGATTACAGACGCTTGTCTCGGCTGGAAAGACACGGAAAATCTGCTTTTGCATGCCGCCGATAAAATTTCTATATAGTTATTCGGACGAAAAGCGTCCGAAAAGGTCGAAATTCATAAATTATAATCGAAAAAACGCGTTTGTATTCCAAATATCCGACAATATGCTATACTGTTGTTCGGAGGCAATCATGGCATTACAGCAGACAGGTGAACTTAAAAAACGCGCATGGCTCGCAAAACAGCGGCTTAAAATGGGGTATCTCAAATCCGCGCACGACGGAGTCGGCACGCGAGTTGCGTTGTCAGTCGACGCGTCGGAAAGCGGCGACGACACGCTGTATCGCAAGGTATGCGATATACTTGACCGCGACGAACTCACGTTAAACCCGATAGGTCAGCTGATAGACGACAACGTATACAGCGGTTTGGACCCCGCCGCGAAACAGCGGTATGTGTTGGAGCTTTCGGACAAGTTCCGCGAACTTAAAGAAAGGTATTACCGCGAGCGTACCGGCGCGTAACAAAAATAAGGATTTTACGGATGTACGATATAGAAGAACTCAACGAAGTACAAAAGCGTGCCGTTCTCGATACGGACGGCGCTGTGCTCGTAACCGCGGGCGCGGGCAGCGGAAAAACTCGGTTGCTGACGCATAGGATAGCGCATTTGATAAACGATTGCGGCGTCAAACCTTATAATGTTCTCGCTATCACGTTTACCAACAAAGCGGCAAACGAAATGCGTTCGCGTTTGGAAAAAATGATTGACGCTGACGGCATATGGATTTTTACGTTTCACGCCGCGTGCGTTCGTATTCTTCGTAATTATATCGATAGGCTTGGCTACGGCAAGAATTTTACCATATACGGAGATTCCGAACAGAAATCCGTAATAAAACGCATTTGTAAAAACAAAAACATTAACGACGATATGGGTAAGCGGGTGCTGTCCGCGATTTCCAATGCAAAGAATAAGGGCGTATCGCCGCAAGAATATGCCGAAGTATATAAGCTTTCGCAAGACGCGGATGATATTGAGGAAGCGTATAAAGAATATCAGGACGTTTTAAAGTCAAACAACGCGCTCGATTACGACGATTTATTGTTACTGACGTTGGAATTATTGAAAACCGACGCCGAAGCTCGCGAGTTCTATCAAAATAAGTTCCGCTACATACATATAGACGAGTTTCAAGATACAAACGTCATTCAGTACGAGATTGTCAAACTGCTTGCGCAGAAGTGCGGCAATATTTTCGCGGTCGGCGACGAGGACCAGTGTATTTATACATGGCGAGGCGCGTCGATTGCCAATATTTTCGATTTTCAGCGCGATTTCAATTGTAAAGTGTATAAGCTCGAACAAAATTATCGTTCTACGTCGAATATCCTCGCCGTCGCGAACAGAATAATAAAAGGCAACGTTCAGCGTCTCGACAAAAAACTTTGGACGGACAACGTCGACGGCGAAAAGGTCGTGTGCTATTGCGCGGCTACCGAGGGGTTCGAAGCCGATTACGTTGTAAAAACGATTTTCGAACTGACGCACGACTTGAATTACAACTACTCGGATTGCGCAGTTCTTTTGCGGCTCAACGCATTGACGCGACCGTTTGAAGAGCGGTTTTTGCAGTACGGTATTCCGCACAGGGTGTACGGCGGTTTCAAGTTTTACGACAGAAAAGAAATCAAAGACGTTCTCGCATACGCGAGGCTTGCGTCCAATCCGTCTGATGACGAAGCGGCGTACCGCATAATAAATTTCCCGAAACGGCACATAGGCGAAGCGTCGATTGAAAAGCTGCGAGAATATACGTCTTCACACGGTGTGAGCGTGTACGAAGCGGTTACGGGAGGAAGTCTTCCGTTCAACGCCGCACTCAATACAAAACTTTTCGATTTCGGTAAAACGGTGGCAAGTCTCCGCAAGCGC
>CATLGX010000097.1 GCA_949948785.1 uncultured Christensenella sp.
GACCAAATGGCGATACTTCTCGACACCGACGCATCGGGACTTAACGAACTTGCAAAAGACGCGACGATAATCTACCCTATCGCTTCTCGTTGCGGAGTATTCGCAAAATCGGATATTCAGCCGCTCCTAAACGACGGAGCGAAAAAATCCGACATCGCGGCGTCTGTTTTTCAATCTGTGGTAAACCAAACGATTTCGGGCTTGGCTTGCGGAAAACCCATTCGCGGCAATGTTGCGTTTTTAGGCGGGCCTTTGCACTTTTTAAGCGAACTCGGACAGCGTTTCAAAGTAACGCTCCGTCCCGAAAAGGCGATATTCCCCGAAAACTCGCAAGTGTTTAACGCAATCGGCGCGGCGTATAAATCGGAAAAAACATTCACTTCTCGCGAGCTGCTTAAAAAACTCGAAGAAGTGCGCGGAGTAAACGACAACGAAGTTGCGCGGCTCGACCCGCTTTTCAAAAACGCGGACGAGCTTACGGAATTCCGCAAGCGGCACAGTAAAATCGCCATTCCTTTTGCCGATATCAAACTGCACGAAGGTCCGACGTTTCTCGGTATCGACGCAGGCTCAACAACAACCAAGGTTGCGCTGATAAATAAAGACGGCGGACTTTTATACAGCTGGTACGGCTCCAATTCCGGCGACCCGCTGTCATCCGTCATCGACGTCGTTAAAAAGATTTACTCGCTTCTTCCCGAAAAGGCATACATAGGCTACGGCACAATAACGGGTTACGGCGAAAGCCTTATAAAAACCGCGCTCAACCTCGACAACGGCGAGATTGAGACCATGGCACACTTGACCGCCTCAAACGCTATTCTACCCGGCGTGGAATTTCTGCTCGACATCGGCGGACAGGACATGAAATGCCTGCGTATCAAAAACGGCGTAATAACCGACATACTGTTAAACGAAGCCTGCTCGTCCGGATGCGGCTCGTTTATAGAAACTTTCGCGCGCGCAATCGATATGGACGCGGAGAGCTTTGCAAAAGCGGGCTTACAGTCTGCCGCGCCCGTGGACCTCGGCTCACGTTGCACCGTGTTTATGAATTCGCGCGTCAAACAGGCGCAAAAAGAAGGCGCAAACGTCGCCGACATATCGGCGGGGCTTGCCTACTCCGTCGTCAAGAACGCGCTGTTCAAGGTCATAAAACTGCGCGACGCAAAGGAAATGGGCGAAAAAATCATCGTTCAGGGCGGAACGTTCCTTAACGAATCGGTACTCCGCGCGTTCGAACTTGTTTCGGGCCGCGAAGTTATTCGCCCCAACGAGGCGGGACTTATGGGCGCGTACGGCGCGGCGCTCATTTCGCGCAACAATTATTCTGGCGGCAAGAGCGCTATAAAGACCGCCGCCGAACTTGAAAGTTTCCGCGTCGTCAAGTCGTCGCGGCGTTGCGAAAAATGCGGCAATCACTGTCTTTTGACGATATCCGAGTTTGACGACGGGCGGACGTTCATATCCAACAACCGTTGCGAACGCGGCGGAAACGCGCCCGAAAAAGCTATCGAAAAACTGCCGAACATGTTCGAGAGCAAATATAAGCGGCTTTTCGCGTACTACCGCCCGTTGCCCGAGGACAAAGCTCCGCGCGGCGTTGTGGGGATTCCCCGCGTGCTCAACATCTACGAGAACTATCCGTTCTGGTTCACGTTTTTCACCGAGCTCGGATATTCTGTCAAGCTGTCGCCGCGCTCGTCTCGCGACGTATATTCCAAAGGCATCGAGACAATGCCGTCGGAGTCGGTGTGCTATCCCGCGAAAATCGCGCACGGGCACATACAGTCGCTGATAGACGGAGGCGCTAAATTCATATTCTATCCCTGCCTGCCGTACGAGCGTCAAGAGGACGAAAACGCCGACAACCACTACAACTGCCCCGTCGTCGGCTCGTATCCGGAAGTGATAAAGCAAAACATGCGCGACGAGTTCGTAAATAACGGCGTAACGTTCGCCGCACCGTTCTTACCGTTTAACAATCCCGAACGCATGACCAAACGCTGTTGCGAAGAATTTAAAAACATTCCTGCGTCCAAAATCAAGCGCGCCGTAAAAGCGGCGTATGCGGAACAGCAGGCGTTTTCCGACTGGTCGAGGCAAGAGGGCGAACGTATTATCAAACTTCTCGACGAAAACGGCGGACACGGCATAGTGCTTGCGGGACGCCCGTACCATCTCGACCCCGAAATCAACCACGGCGTCGCGCAAATGATAAACTCATACGGATTTGCTGTTTTGACCGAGGATTCGGTCGCGCACATAGCAAAAGCGCCGCGACCTTTGCGCGTCGTAGACCAGTGGACGTACCACAGCCGGCTTTACAGCGCGGCGAACTTCGTGCGCTCACGGGATAATATCGACCTTGTTCAACTGAACTCTTTCGGTTGCGGTTTGGACGCGATAACGACCGACCAAGTGCAAGAGCTTTTGGAAGCGGCGAACAAAGTTTACACTCTGCTTAAAATAGACGAGGTATCCAACCTCGGCGCGGCGCGCATACGCATACGCTCGCTTATGGCGGTAATTAAAGACCGTCAAACAAAGCACATGAAAGCGCAACAGCCCGCGCCGCAGGAAACGCGCGTGATTTTCACCGAAGAAATGCGCAAGAATTACACGATAATCTCGCCGCAAATCTCGCCTTTCCACTTAAACCTCGTTCAGCCCGCGCTCAAAAAGCACGGCTATAACGTCGTAGTCGTGCCCGACAGCCGCGAAGCTGTTGCGACCGGGCTTAAATACGTAAATAACGACGCATGCTACCCCACCGTAATCACCGTCGGCGCTATCATGAACGCGCTTTTATCGGGAAAGTACGACCTCGACCGCACGGCGGTAATCATGACGCAGACAGGCGGAGGGTGCCGCGCCACAAACTACATCGCGCTCATCCGCCGCGCACTGAAAAGCGCGGGCATGGCTCAAATTCCGGTTATCTCGTTGTCGTTCACCGGCATAGAGAAAAACCCGGGATTTAAAGTCTCTCTCGCCATGCTCAAAGGCCTTGTCGACGCGGCGCTTTACGGCGACCTCTTGATGCGTTGCGTGTATAAGGTCAGACCTTACGAAAAGGAACGCGGAGCAACCGACGCGCTGTACGAAAAATGGAATGCGCGGCTGTCCGCCGAACTCGCCGAAAACGGCGACGTTCCCACCAAGAAATACAGCGCGCAAATAGTAAAAGAATTCGACGCGCTACCCGTAATCGACAAGGTAAAACCTCGCGTCGGGATTGTCGGAGAAATCCTCGTAAAATTCCATCCGCTCGCCAATAATTACGCGGTAGAATTAGTCGAACGCGAAGGCGGCGAAGCGGTTGTGCCCGATTTTGTGGACTTTTTCATGTACTCATTCTACAACTCCACAATCAAATACAATCTTTTGGACGGCAAATACAAGAGCAAATTTGTTTCCAATATCGGCATATGGTTTGTCGAAAAGATGCGCGCTCCGATAGTCGCCGCGCTCAAAGGCACCAAATTCGGCACGCCGACGCGTATAGAAAAGCTGGCAAAACGCGCGGAAGAAGTCGTTGGGCTCGGAACAATGGTCGGCGAAGGCTGGTTCCTCACCGCCGAAATGTTGGAGTTAATCGACGAGGGCGCGCCGAACATAATTTGCATGCAGCCGTTTGCATGCCTGCCCAATCACGTTACGGGCAAAGGCGTAATGAAAGAGCTGAAACGCCGCTATCCCTGCGCCAATATTGTCGCAGTCGACTATGACCCGGGCGCAAGCGAAGTCAATCAGGTCAACCGCATAAAACTGATGATGTCCGTCGCAATCGAAAACGCGTTAAACAACGATACGACGGGCAAAGTCGTAAAAATAGAAACATTCGACGACGGACCTATGCCCTGTAACGCGTGCAATCCGCGCGCATACGGGCAAGCCGAACGCGAAGAACCCGCCCTGCCTTGCGACGAAGCCGCCGCAACGAGCGAGAACGAACAAACTGAAAACAATATCGACTAATGCGGCGCATGCCGCAATTTCGGAGGGTAAAATGAATACTATCGCAACAGTCGGCGCACAATGGGGCGACGAAGGCAAAGGCAAAGTAATCGACATATTGGCAAGCTCCGCCGATTATGTCGTGCGCGCAACGGGCGGAAGCAATGCCGGGCACACCGTAGTAAACGGCGGCAAGACGTACAAGCTCCATCTTATTCCGAGCGGCATACTCTATCCGTCTACGGTCAACATCGTCGGCAACGGCGTAGTAGTCGACCCCAAAGTCGTGCTCGAAGAAATGCACGCGTTAAAAGAGCAAGGCGTTTCCATGAAAAACCTGCTTATAGACCTCCGCGCGCATATTGTCATGCCGTATCATAAAGAGATTGACGAACTCGCCGAAAAAGCCAAGGGCGACAATGCCATCGGAACGACGAAGCGCGGCATAGGACCGTGCTACGCAGACAAATGCGACCGCATAGGCATTCGCATGATTGACTTGATTCAGCCAGAAGTTTTTGCCGAAAAGCTCAAATCCAATCTCGCGTTTAAAAACAAGATTATAACAGCGGTATACGGCGGACAGCCGCTCGATTACGAAAGCATACTCAAAGAATACAACGACTATGCCAAACAGCTCAGTCAGTATGTGTGCGATACGGGCGTAATTCTTTACGACGCAATCAAGCGCAACAAACGCGTTACTTTCGAGGGCGCGCAAGGCCCGCTTCT
>CATLGX010000098.1 GCA_949948785.1 uncultured Christensenella sp.
TTTTGCACATCACGTACGAGCTGTATCCGCGACGGTTCAAAAACAATATAGCCTGACTGCCGGACGCCAAGCACTCGTCGAGAGCCGATATAAGCTTAGCCGAAAACATGCCCGAATTGCCGTACATCGCCTCGTCGCACATATTGACTATTTCGATCTCGGGCATCTTGCGTTTATTGATGCGCTCCGGCATGCGCACGAGCGAATACTCGCCGCGCTCCGCGCGATAAAAGCTTTCCGTCGACGGCGTAGCCGAGCCCATGACCGTTTTCGCGCCGTTGCAGCGCGCGCGGAAGAACGCAACGTCGCGCGTGATATACCTCGGATTAGATTCGGAAACGTACGACGTGTCGTGCTCCTCGTCTATCACGATAAGACCGAGATCCGTAAGCGGCGCGAATATTGCCGACCTCGCGCCGACGGCGACGCGCGCCTCGCCCGTCAACAGCCGTCGCCATTCGTCGAACCGCTCGCCGTCCGACAGTCCCGAATGCAACAGCGCGACCGCATCGCCGAACCGCGCGCGGAATATGCGCATGACCTGCGGCGTAAGCGATATTTCGGGCACGAGCATGATGGCGGTCTTGCCGACTGCGAGCGTTTTTTCGATGCAGTCGAGATAAACCTCGGTCTTGCCGCTGCCGGTCACGCCGAATAACAGCGTCGGTTTGTCCGACGCCATTATAGCCTCGACTGCCGCGGATTGAGCGTCGGTGAGCTTGACGTCCGTCGTCTTTTGCACAACGCCCGAATACGGCGTGCGCATTACGCGCTGTCTGCGGACGGAAAACACGCCGCGCGCTACGAGATTGCGAACAGCCGCAGCGGAGAAATTGGCGTTTAGGTAGCTTTGCTCCGCTTCCTTAGCGTCGAGCAGATACTCGAACACTTCGAGCTGGGAATGCGCGGACTTTTTGATAAAAAGGTTCGGATCGGTCTCGGCGTACTCGGGCGATACCGATAAAAAGTTTTTTTCGAGCGCCTTTATTCTGCCGCCGCGCATCTTTGCAGGCAGCAGCAACCGCAAAACGTCTATTTTGCGCAAATGGAAGCGCTCCGTCATGTAATCGCACAGTTTCAGAAATTCGTCGGATATTATAGGTCTGTCGTCGATAACTGACGTTATCGCCTTTAATTTATCGGCGGGCACGTCCGAAACGTCTGAAAAGCCTATTACGTACCCTTCGACGTTTCTGTTGCCGAACGGCACGGTTACGCGCGAGCCTTTTTCCGCACCGTCCACCGTAACGTAATCGAATACGCGGTCGACGTCGCTCGCCGAAATATCAACGATGACCTTTGCTATCATAGCGAAATTATTTTATCGAGTATCCTATCTGCAAGAGCGCGCTTAGTCATTTTCGGAAGTTTAAGCACCTCGTCGTTTGTTATAAACGCGGCTATATTTGTATCGACGTCAAATCCCGCGCCTGTTGCCGTAACGTCGTTGAGTACCACCATATCGGCATGCTTGCTCATAAGTTTTCCGCGCGCGTTCGCTTCGCAATCATTGGTTTCGGCGGCGAAAACAACGAGTTTCTTGTCGCCTTTGTACTCGCCCGCCCATTTCGCGCAATCGGGCGCTTTGGTAAACTTCAACGTCAGTTCCGAACTTTTGATTTTGTTTACGCTGCGCTCGACGTCGTAATCGCACGGCGCCGCCGCCATAACGATAACGTCGGCTTCGGATATATTGTCTTTTACCGCCGCCAAAAGGTCCGCGGTTGTCTCAACGCCGACGGTATGCCAATCGTCGGGGATTGCCGCACTGTCCGTAAAACCTTTTATATAAATAACTTTTGCGCCGCGGGCACGAGCGGCTTCCGCAACGGCGCGTCCCATTTTGCCGCTTGAACGGTTGGTCATAAATCTGACCGGGTCAATTTCGGTTCGCGTTGCTCCCGACGTAACGAGCACGGTTTTTCCCTCGTAATCGCGCGGGCGGAACAGCGCGCACAGCTCGTCGAAAAGTTTATCGGGTTCCGCCATTCGTCCCTTACCGCTGTCGCCGCAAGCAAGATAGCCTTCGTCTCCGTAAACGATTTTAATCCCGCGCAAAACGAGCGTCGAAATATTTTCTGTCGTCGGCGGCGCGGAAAACATCTCTTTGTTCATCGCAGGCGCGATTATTTTAGGGCACTTGCAAGCAAGCGCGGTCGTCGTCAAAAAATCATCGGCTATACCGTGCGATAGCTTTGCGATTACGTTAGCGGTTGCCGGCGCGATAATCAGCGCGTCAGCCTTTTTTGCGAGAGCGACGTGTTCTACTTCCCATGTAAAATCGCGGTCGAAAGTATCCACCGTAACTCTGTTGTGCGAAAGGGTTTCAAACGTCAGCGGCGAAACGAATTTCGTCGCGTTTTCCGTCATTACGACGTGTACTTCCGCGCCGCTCTGCACCAGCCGCGACACCAAATAACACGTCTTGTATGCGGCAATGCCTCCGCTTACGCCGACAAGTATTGTTTTATTCTCTAAAACGAGCAATCCGTCAATCCTCTGATACAGGCTCGATTTTGCCGTCGATTACTTCCTGCGCGGCATACGAAACGGGATTTGCGCCCTGCTGTTCGAGATAGTCTGCACGCTTTTCCATGAGCGTACGCGAACGCTTTGACAAAAGTCCGACAAGCTCATACTTGTTGCCTACTTTTTCCACAAGTTTATCGATGGGCGGGTCTACTAACATTTTATTGTACCTCTCATAATATTTTCATAAAATTCGTTCAAACGAATAGTTATTTCAAAAGATTTTTGATTGTGCCGATATTGTTCTTTACGCGGCAACGTTCCGCATTGATGATTTCGAGTACGCTTTCGGTCGCTTCGTCTATATCGTCGTTAAATACGATGTAATCGAACAGGTCGTACTTCGAAAGCTCGTTTTTGGCAGAGCCGAGACGCGTGCGAATACTCTTTTCCGTTTCGGTACCTCTGCCGCGAAGCCGCTTTTCAAGCACTTCGAAATCGGGAGTCATTACAAATACGGCAACTGCGTCAGGGTACTTGCGCTTTATCGAGCGCGCGCCGTGAACGTCTACTTCGAACAAAACGTCTCTGCCGTTGTCTATGTTTTCAAACACGGGGGCTTTCGGCGTGCCGTAAAAATTATTGTACACGGCGGCGGTTTCCAAAAACTCTCCGGCGGCAATCATCTGCTGATATTGTTCCTCTGTCTTGAAGAAATAATCAACGCCGTCCACTTCGCCGGGACGCGGCGCGCGCGTCGTAACCGACACCGAACGTTGCATTCCCGCCCGCTCGATGACGTTACGGTAAATCGTGCCCTTGCCCGCTCCCGACGGACCTGAAATTACGACAAGCAGTCCTTTATCCATTATTCTACGTTCCTTATCTGTTCTTTGATTTTTTCCACTTCGTTTTTCATTGCGACGACGTAACCCGTAAGCGTCAAATCATTGGATTTACTGCCCATGGTATTGACTTCGCGCACCATTTCCTGCGACAGAAAGTCGAGTCGCCTGCCTTGCGGCACGGGCTCTTTGCAAATCGTACGGAACTGCGCGATATGCGAACCGAGCCGAGATATTTCTTCGTTGATGTCGGCTTTATCCGCAAAGAACGCAACCTCGTTGAGGAGTTTCGCTTCGTCGACTTCGCGTCCGTCGAGAAGTTCGCGCACGCGCGCCTCTATATTTTTTTTGAAATCGAGCACCACCTGCGGTGCGCGGGATGCGGCGAGCTTTAAATACGAATCGAGATTTCCGACAAGCCTGTCGAGGTCGTCGTATATCGATTTACCCTCCGTAAGCCGCATTTGTTCGAGTTTGTCAAGCGCTTCGCTTGTTGCGAGCCGAGCGAGTTCCGCAACGGTATCTCGGTCGTCGTCGGGCACGGAAACGGTAATTACCTCGGGCGTGCGCATAAGCGCCGTTACGTCGAAATCGTCTTCGAGCCTAAACTCTGTCCGAAGTCTTTTTGCCGCCGAGACGTATTCCGAAGCGAGCGCGGTATCGATATTGACTTTTTTTGCCGAGTCAGATAAATTTTCATACGTAAGAAACACGTCGACGCTTCCGCGAGCGACACGCGATTTTACGCACTTTTGAACCACGTCGTCGAGATAAATCAACGACTTGGGTAGTTTGCACGTAATTTCCGTAAACCTGTTGTTTACCGATTTCAATTCTACGGTAACGGTGCGGCTGTCGCGCGAGGCTATGCCTTTGCCGTATCCTGTCATGCTTTTCATACGCACCTCGGCAAAAAGCGGCATCGAGACGTTTAGGCATTACCTCAACATTCCGACGGCTTATACGAAATTATACCACATTTAAAATACAATTTCAAGCCTTTAACATATTAATAAGCTCGGTTTCGTCTATTATTTTTTTGCCCAGCTCTCGCGCTTTGTCGAGCTTTGAACCCGCGGCTTCGCCCGCCACTACGACGTCTGTCAATTTGGACACGGAACTTTGCACGATTCCGCCCGCCTGTTCTATCCTTGTCCGCGCTTCGTCGCGTTTTAAAGTGGGAAGCGTTCCCGTCAATACGAATTTCATTCCGTCAAGCTTCCCGCCCGCGGACTTGTCGCACACGGGGTCGATTCCGAGCGATTTGTACTTCTCAATCACTTCGCCGTGTCGAGAAAAATAGTCTACTATGGACTGAGCCACAATGTCGCCGACAT
>CATLGX010000099.1 GCA_949948785.1 uncultured Christensenella sp.
TGTTATGAATATAGCATATATCTCCGTATTCGTCGTGCTTGCCCTCGCCGTTTCGGCGTTTGCGGCGGCGTGCGTCATTATAGGAAAACGCGGGCTGAGACTTGCCACGCGCCCCGTCGAATATTATCCGCCGCGCGGTTACTCGCCGATTGACGTTATGCAAAAGTACTACGGCAAACGCGCCAAAAGCGGCGAGCTGTTCAATCCGCTCATGCTGTATTGGGCGCGGCGCGGATTTATTAAGATTGAAGAGGACTGCAAGCGCGGACTTAAACTTACCAAGCTCAAACCTCTGCAACCGCAGAAATGGAGCGGCAAAAACCCCGCGACCGTTAAAAACTTCAAATTCGAGTCCGAACTTTTCAATACGATATTCGAGTCCGACGACATGTTTTACACGCTTGCGGCGAAAAAAGCGGTGAGAAAATCTTTCGACGAAACAGCGCAAAAAGCAAACGAGCAGGCACAAACGGTTGTAGCGCCGATAACCAAAAAACTGCACGTCATCTCATGCGTCGCGGCAATGGCGGTTTTGGCGGCGGCGGCGATTGCGACTGGCGTGATAACGCGCGAAATATCCAACCTTGCCATGATATTCGTTTTCGTCGGTATTATAGCGTCGAGATTTTTTATCTTCGGCATTCCCGACACAAAATTCAGACCGCTGATGGTTCTGTTCTTTACGGTGTGGGCAGGCGCGCCGTTCACACTGCTGATGTACTCGCTGCCGACCGACGGACGCATAGTAATCGGATTTACGGTCGCGTCCGCCGCGCTCGTAATGCTGTTTCTTTCGCGCATGATAGAAATACGCAGTTCGGAGGACCGCGAAATTTACGGCAGACTGCGCGCATTTAAAACTTTTCTCGTTCAAGCGGAACTCGACAAACTCGAAACTCTCGTCGAAGACGACCCCGACTACTTCTTCGATATACTTCCGTACTGCTATGTCTTGCATTTAACCCGAAAATTAAAACCAAAGTTCGACAGAATAACGCTCGAAGGCCCTTCCGCATATCTCGGCAGCTTGCGTGATACGTTGATGTTTTAACAGACAATTCGAAAACTTTCGTTACGTTCGGCGCGGCGCCAAAATACACCGTAAAATGCGCCTGAACTATCAGTCGAACATTGCGATTAAAAAACACCCGACACGCAGCTCGTCGGGTGTAACAATTATATTATGACCGCAGCAAACACACGACAGAAATCCAAGCTGTGCTTGGTTAGCCGTTGAATTTCATGGCTTCTTTACAACCGAGCTTGGCGGCTTGGCGAATAAATCCCAGTCCCGTCGTCTCGTTGCGCTCCACGCCTTCGCCGTTGATAAAACACAATCCGAGATTGTACATGGCGTCGGCGTGTTTTTGCTTAGCCGCTTCTTTAAACCAATACGCCGCCTGGTCGAGGTCCTGGTCTACCTCGTCTCCTACGTAATACATTTCGCCCAACTCGTTCTGCGCGTCGGCGTCGCCCGTCTGTGCGTTAAACGTAAGTTCGTCGAACCGCGCCCAAAACTCTTTGTCGTCGAGCTGTGCGCGATACTGCTCTTCCATGTCCTCGTACTCTGCGATTAACCGACGCTCTTCCTCGATGCGCTCTGCGCTTATGCCTATGGATTCGTTATATTCGTCGCGCCCCGTCTTGTCGGAAAGAACGGCGTACGCTTTTTCGATGTTTGCGAGTTTCTCTGCGCTCGCGTCATCGGTTTTACCGCCGTAACGCTTAACAAGCTTGCCGTACGCCTCTCGTATCTGCTCGTCCGTTGCCCAAATGAGTACGCCGAGAGTACCGTAATGCGTCGGCTTCGCAAGTTTCTTGTCTGCCTTTTGCTTGCCGTCCCATTCTTGCAGACGCCGCTCCGTATCCGAAAGAAAATCTTCGCTCTTGGCATACTGTTGCCATTGCTCGTTTTCGGCGCGCAAAGCGTCGTTCTCTTCGGTAAGCTCGCCGACCTTGCGCGTGAGCGCGTCTATTTGTTCTTGAAGTTTACGGCGTTTGTCCTGTTGCAGTTCGAGCTGGGCTTGGCTTTTAAGTTCCGCCTGATTGCGTTCCTGTTCGAGCCTGCGGCAGCGTTCTTTATATTCCTCGACGGCGGTGTTGAGCTGTTCTACCTCACCCGACGTCCGTTCGCCCGACCGTGGCGAAGACGACGCGTCGGCGCGCAACTGTTCGATTTGACGTTCGAGGTCGCCGACACGAGCCACGGCCTGGGACAGTTCGCGGTCGCGGTTGAACAATTCCTGTTCGAGTTCGCTCCTGTCGCCTTTGGTGCTGTTGATTTCGCGGTCGCGATTGAATAACTCCTGTTCAAGCTCGCTTCTGTCGTTTTCTGTTTCCGCAAGTTTCTTTTCAAGCACGGACAGCTTGGCGTTAAGCGCGCGGACGTCGCTTTTCAGCGCCGAAATTTCTCGGTCGTCCGCCGCTTTCGCGTCCGCTTTACCGCGCGCATATCCTACGTCGAACGCTTTTTTCTCGATAGCCGAAACCTGCGCTTGCGCCGCGGCCTGCGCAGCCGCTGCCGCCTGTGCCGCCGCCGCCGCTTGCGCCGCAGCGACGCGCTGAGCCATTGTAAGCGGCGTTTCGCCGCGCCTCATGCTCTCTTTTACGTTTTCGCGCATTGCCGCCTGACGCGCGGCTTGCCGCGCCGCCGCTTGCGCCGCGGCGCGCTGACGCGCCATAACGTCTTCGGGACTGGGTTTGGGCGCGTTCGCCTCTTTGACGCGACGGTCGTAATCGGCGCGCTTTTTCGCGTCCGACAAAACGTCGTGCGCCTCGTTAATATCCGCAAAAGTATCCGCGGCTTGTTTATCGCCCGGATTTACGTCGTGATGGTACTTCTTGGCATGCACGCGGTAACTCCGCTTAATCTCGTCGTCGGTAGCCGTCCTTGACACATTGAGAATCTTATAGTAGTCTTTCATAATTTCCTCGATGCCTTAACCGTATAAATGATACCATATAAATATCTTGACTGTCAAGAGTTTATATTTAACTCCAAACGTACAGACACGGCATAGCAACGGGAAAATCATCCGTCGTTCACATATAATTCTTCTTTTCCCGCCTAAGTCAATCCGTCTCGGGCGCGCCGTCCGTTTCGAGTGCCGAACGCTCCTCGGGATTTTTCGCCTCGTCAATCTTCTGTGTATCTTCGGCGGCGGGTTCGTGCGTCTCGGCGGAAGCGGTCAGTGCGCGCTTATCGGCAAATGACGCGGACATATATACGTTGAATGCGCGCGACGAAATCAACAGTACGACCGCCGCGAGCGCGATTACGCTGTCGACGAGCGCAAAACTGTTATACGACAAGCTGAACGTCAGCTTTGACGACAGCGCCGCGGGGTCATACCCCCAATAATCCCAGCTCAAAACGCCCGACGTAATAAGCGACGCATATCTTACCGCAGTATGTATCCCGACGCCCGCAAAAAGTCTCCAATGCCCGCCGACGGTATAAGCCAAATATCCGGCGGAGTTTTTTACGCCGTTCGGCTTAGCCGCGCCGCGCTTGACAAACGCCGCGTACTTGGCGGGCTTGTACCCGAACAGTCCGACAATACAAACGGAAACGCACGGCAATACGTAATCGAAAAACGCCGACCACGGCGTTACGACGTACGCGCCCTGAGTGAATTGCAACAGCATGTACGCGGAAGAAATTACCGCGCCTTTGCGAAATCCGAAATAATAACAGTATATAAAAAGCGGCGCGAGCGCGGCTGGCGTTACGGAACCGCCGAGCGGCATCGAAAACATCTTTGCCCACGAGAGCGCGTACGCCATGGCAAGACATACCGCGCCGTAAGTGAGGTCGCGGGTTTTGTATTCTATTTCCCACTTGTGCACGATGCGCGGCACAACGTTGACCGCAACCGCGGCAAGCAAGATTATTGCGAGCATGATTACCATTCCCGCAGTGCCCGCGACCGTCAGACTGAAATTGTCGAACATTCCGCAAATAAACGACGTGTTCATGTCCTTTCTCCTCTGTTCGGGTGTTCCGAACAATGCAAGGGCATGAACGCCGTCGCCGCGACCGCATAATAAAACGCGTTCGCCCGAGTAGGTAAACGCGTGTAAAAATTTCGCATGTGCTCCCTACGCGAGTGCTAACTCACAGGTTCAAAGGTACTGCCGCGAATCAGCGACATCTCAGCAACTTCGGTTGCGCCCCTGCATCTATTGTATTTTTATTATACACGTATGTCGGCGTTTTGTCAAGCAAAGAAAGCAATAAAACGCGCGCTTGAATACCGCGGTTTAGCTTTAATCTCCCGCCCGCTTATGGCCGCCACGCCGTACAAAATTCTGCGTTTTTGACTTTCTCGCTCTTCCGCTGCCATAACACCGTATTCGACGACATTATAGCGTAAAGGGGAAACATATACGCGACGCGGCAATATATTGGACATAGTGCGAACATGTTTATCGCTCCGCGTAAAAAACTTTTGTGTAATTTTGTAACCTGACGCGCAGAGGCGTGCGGAATATGGTATAATTTGTCGTACGAAGATATAGCGAGGTGTGCCGATGTCAGAATATCAACTGCCGGACAGGAACAGAATTA
>CATLGX010000100.1 GCA_949948785.1 uncultured Christensenella sp.
CAAAGCCCGCGGCGGCGAAAAAGCCCGCGGTAAAAGCGGCAAAGCCGGCGGCAGACAAACCCGAAAAAACCGAAAAGACGCCTAAAACGACAGCAAAGACGACGGCAAGCAAAGCGAACGGTAAAAATAAAAAGTAATAACGCAAAATATGCGTAGGCGCGGAGCATAGCGAGCTTCCGCGTCGAAGGAGCGTAAAAAATGGCAAAGACAAAGCCGACGAAAGTATTGCTGGTTACTACGGAAGCCGTTCCGTTCGCCGCGACGGGCGGCATGGGCGAGGTTTGCTCGGCGTTGCCCCGCGCAATGAACAAGACCAAGAAAGCGGAAGTTCGCGTAATCATGCCGCTGTACGAAGACGTGGCGTTCAATTTTAAGGAAAAAATGACGTTCGTGTGCAACATCAACGTTTCGCTCAGTTGGCGCAACCAATATTGCGGACTGTTCGAAATGGATTACGACGGCGTCAAGTACTACTTTATCGACAACGAATATTACTTTAAACGTCCCAATCCTTACGGGTATTACGACGACGCGGAGCGTTTCGCGTTTTTGAGCAAGGCAGTGCTGGAACTTCTGCCGCATATCGACTTCAAACCCGACGTGTTGCACAGCAACGACCACTTGACCGCGCTCGTTCCCGTGTACTACGCGCTCGAATACAAAAACAAAGCGGGCTATGCCGGAATTAAAAACGTGTTTACCATACACGACATAAACTATCAGGGCGTATATCCGTCGGTCATCGCGGGCGACGTGTTCGGCATATCGGAAGAGAATCTCGGCGTCGTAGAGTTCAACGGCAAGATAAACCTCGTTAAGGGCGCAATTGTTACCTGCGACAAGATAACCACGATGTCGCCGCAGTACGCGCGCGAAATACGGTTGCCCGAGTTCTCGGGCGGGCTTGACGGCATACTCATCGAAAACCGCGATAAACTGTGCGGCATACTCAACGGTATAGATACGGAAAAGTTCAATCCCGAAACGTCGCCGTCGCTGTTTAAAAATTACGGGGCAGACTCGCTCGAATCCAAAAAGAAGAACAAAGTGGAATTGCAGCGCATGCTTTCTCTTCCCGAGGATGCGGACGTGCCGCTCGTGTGCATGATTGGTCGCATGGTTGCGTATAAGGGTTACGACATTTTGAGAAAATCGATAAACAAAGTCGGACCCGACGGCAACATTCTCGATACCAATATACAGCTCATCGTCATGGGACACGGCGACGCCGATATAGAAGGGTATTTCTCGCACGTCCAAAAGATGTACGACAGACGCGTGCGCGCGCTCATTACTTACAACACCGACCTTATGATAAAGGTTTTGGCGGCGGCGGATATTTGTCTTATGCCGTCGCGCACGGAGCCGTGCGGGCTTACCCAGATGTACGCGTGCCGTTTCGGCACGGTGCCGCTCGTGCGCGCAACAGGCGGACTTATCGATTCCATTACCGACTGCGAAAAAACGGCGGACGGCAACGGATTTATGTTCGAGGAATACGATTCGGACGTCATGGACAAAACCATAACGCGCGCCGTTTCCGTGTTCTACTACCACAAAGACGAGTGGCGCGCCATTCAAAAGCGCGGCATGGCTTGCGACTTTTCGTGGGCGCGCGCCGCAAACAAACATATCGAGCTTTATAAATCGTTGTAATTCGTGTCTGCAACGTCGACGCGTCTCCGCGCGCCTTGCGACGCATGCCGTAAAATGCGGCAAACGATTTCGAGCAAAACAATCAAACGACGGCGGAACGCTCTGCGGCTTAGCGTAGAGCGAATGCCGAACGACATCGGAACGCTTAGGGTGTAAAACCGACTGTCGACAAAAGTCAATATACGACAACAAGCACTCTGCGAGCGCAGCGTAAAAGGAATAACCGACGGTGCGAAACTCTTCGGGTGCGACAAACAAATATCAACAAAAGTCAATATACGACAGTGAAAAAGGAGAAGGCATGAACAAGACCACCAATGAAGTGCAGGAGCTTATACTCGACAAGCTTGCGCGCTATTTTGCAATCACGCCCGAGCAGGCTACGGAGGAGCAGATATACAAGGCTGCGTCCTTGGTTGTCCGCGATATACTGTTGCAGAAAAAACAAGAGAACAATGCGCGCATAGCCGAAGGCAAGTATAAGCGCGTGTACTATCTTTGCATGGAGTTTTTGATAGGCCGTTCGTTAAAGAACAACCTGTTTAACCTCGGTCTTACCGAGCAGTTCGATAAATGCTTGAAAAAAATGGGCTTTTCGCTCGAAGACATATTCGAGCGCGAGAGCGACGCGGGTTTGGGCAACGGCGGACTCGGTCGGTTGGCGAGCTGCTTTATGGACAGTCTCGCTACGCTTAACTATCCCGCAATGGGCTTTACCATTCGCTACGAGTACGGCTTGTTTAAGCAGCGCATCGTCGATAACCAGCAGGTAGAACTTCCCGATATGTGGCTGCCGAGCGGCGAAGTATGGATGATGCCGCGCTCCGATAAGCGGTTTACGATTAACCTCGGCGGGCGCGCGGAAGAATATCTCGACGGCAACGGACGGATGCGCGTGCGCTACGTCGACAGTCAGCAAATCGACGCATTGGCGTACGACGTAATGATTAGCGGATACGGCGACGGCGCGGGCGTAAGCGTACTCAGACTGTGGTCGGCGACGAGCACGACGCAGTTCGATATGCGTTCGTTCTCGCAGGGCGATTACGAAAAAGCAATGCAGCGCGAAAACGAAGCCGAGCTTATCACCAAAGTGCTGTATCCGTCCGACGACCACAGCCAAGGCAAACAGCTCAGACTGCAACAGGAATATTTCCTTGTGTCGGCGTCGTTGCAAAGCATTATCAAAGACCATCTGCGGCTGTACAAGAGCCTCAAAAACCTTCCCGAAAAAGCGGCGATACACGCCAACGACACGCATCCCGCGCTCGCCATACCCGAGCTTATGCGGCTGTTGATGGACGAACACGATTTTTCGTGGGACGAGGCTTGGGATATAGCGAGCCGCACCGTCAACTATACCAACCATACGGTCATGGCGGAAGCGCTCGAAAAGTGGGACGAGAACATGTTCCGTACGGTTCTTCCGCGCGTGTATTCGATTACGTGCGAGATTAACCGCAGGTTCATTGCCGAGATGAACGACAGGCACGTCGACGGCGCCAAGATAGCCAATATGCAGGTAATAAACAACAATCAGGTAAAAATGGCTAATCTTTGCGTAATCGGGTCGCAAAAGGTAAACGGCGTTTCGGCGCTTCACAGCGATATTATAAAAGATACGATTTTCAGCGATTTCAACGAGGTTTATCCCGACAGGTTCACAAACGTAACCAATGGAATAACGCACCGCCGCTGGCTGTTGCAGTCCAATCCGCTGCTGTCGTCGCTCATCGAAGAACTGATAGGCTCGGATTTCCACACAAAGCCCGAGACGCTGTCCGGTCTCAATAAGTTTGCAACGGACAAAACGGTACTCGACAGAATAGGCGAGATAAAAAAGCAGAACAAAAAGGCGTACGCCGAATACGTAAAGAAGACGACGGGCTTTGCGCTCAATCCCGAATCGCGGTTCGATACTCAGATTAAGCGTTTGCACGAGTATAAGCGTCAGCTTCTCAACGTCCTCAAAATCGTGCATTATTATCTCGACCTTACCGACAACCCCGATAAGAAAGTAACGCCGCAGACTTTTATATTCGGCGCGAAAGCGGCGGGCGGATATATGCACGCCAAGCGCATAATACAGCTTATCAACTGTCTCAGTAAAGAGATTCAGAAAAATCCCAAAATCAAGCAAAAGCTCGACGTCATGTTTGTGGAAAACTACAACGTTACGCAAGCCGAGCACCTCATTCCCGCGTCGGAAGTCAGCGAACAGATTTCCCTCGCCGGCAAGGAAGCGTCGGGCACGTCCAACATGAAATTCATGATAAACGGCGCGGTAACTTTGGGCACGCTCGACGGCGCGAACGTCGAGATAGGCGAGCGCGTGGGCGACGACAATATCTTTATTTTCGGCGTCAAGACCGACGAGGTGGAACGCGCGTGGCGCGCCGGTTATAATTCGTCCACCATATATACGCACAACGACGAGATTAAGCGCGTCGTAGACAGACTGCGTATAGGTTTCGACGGCGAGAGTTTTTCGGATATTGCGTCGTACCTCATACAAGGCAATTACAACGTCGCCGACCCGTATATGTGTCTGCTCGACTTCGACGACTACAAGCGTACCGCAGAGCGTATGGACGAGGCATATAACAATGCGGACAGATGGAACAAAATGGCGCTCGTCAATATTGCGCAGTCGGGCATTTTCTCGTCCGACCGCTCGATAAACGACTATGCCAAAAACATCTGGCGGCTTAAAAAGGTAAAAAAAGTATAGCACCATTCGGTAATACCCCGTCTTTTTGCGAGGACGGGGTTTGCCGTTAAGTAATATAAAGAGATAAGGATAAAAGGAGCGAATATCATGAAAAAACAAGTGTCTTTCTTTCCCAACTGCAAAAAGTACAAAACACCGAC
>CATLGX010000101.1 GCA_949948785.1 uncultured Christensenella sp.
GGGCGAGGTCGAGAACGCTGTATGCGCGAATGAACGGCCCAATAATAGCCGCGCCGCCGCGTATACACTTTGCCGAACGCGCCGTGCCGTCTTGACCCTTTCCGACTTTGCCGTAAATTACCATTATTTTATCGGGCGGACATTTTTTATAACGCGTTGAAAAGAACACGATAGCCGTAATTATCAAAAGAACGCCGGCGATAACTCCGCCGACTATTCCTCCGACTGCGCCGCTTGACATTTCCGATAAATATTGCATAAAGTTCCTCCTTTAATATAGCTTGCAATCGCTATTCATTGACTATTGTTATGGCGGGTTTATTGTATTTTTTGACTAAAAGCACATTGCCGCCGTCGTGCTTTACCACTTGAATTTCCGAGCCTGTCGGCAGCGGTTCGTCGCTGTCCGTTACGGCTTCGTACTCTGCGTAGCGCTCTTGAATGAGAATGTTTATTTTTCCGCGTCCAGAACGGTTGGCAGGGACTGTTAGATATACCGTTCCGATTTTGCCGACGGCATTCTCGGGTATCAGCATGCCGTTATC
Source organism: uncultured Christensenella sp. (assembly GCA_949948785.1). GTDB lineage: Bacteria > Bacillota > Clostridia > Christensenellales > Pumilibacteraceae > Anaerocaecibacter. The sequence continues at coordinate 546 of CATLGX010000101.1, forward strand.
CTGCATTTTTTCCATAGCTACGAGCGCACCCGCCATACCGCATGCCGCGAGCATGCCGCCGCCTGTCGAGATTATAATTGCGACGTACCAATCGACGAAAAAACACAGAGTGTAGCACAGCCACGCAAACACAACGGAAAAGGCGAGAATAGAGCGCAGGCTGAGCAGTTTCAAGCCGAATAACACGCCGCCGCCCGTGCCCGTGCCTATGTCCGAGGCTCCGTCGGAACCGCCGCCGTCGACGTCTGCATCGCCGATGTCTCCGACGTCGCCCGCATCACCGACGTCCGAAAGCCCGCCGTCTAAGCCGGTGTCGGACGACGCGCCTACAAACATCATAATTATCTGAACGACAAGAAGTGCGGTGAGCGAGCAAGCGACGATAAACATTACTTGCTGTAATACCGACAGCGAATCCCACCACATTTCTGCGTCCTCCTTATAATCTGCGCTGTTTATAAAATAGCATATTTGTCTGTCTCGTGTCAATATTTTGCGCATAAATTTAATCTATATTTAATTTATCGTCGTTTTGCATGCTCGGTCTTGCCGAAATTGACAAAACTTTCAAAATCGTATATAATACATATGTGAACAGTGCTATACCTGCGATTAGAATACGTATAACAGGATTGCCGCGAACGTTTGTGTATTCGGCGCGCGGCGACATGGCGGAAAGCGTGCCGCGCCGTTTAAGGCTTGCGCCGTTTGTGCTTGCCGCGGTTTTTTGCGCGTTGCTCGCGTTTTTCTCGGTTATGACCGAACTTCGCACCGACCCCGAGCTTGCGGAGTGGTGGACGCAAAACGTTGCGCAAGGGGTTGTACGCGTAATCGGCGCGCTTACGTCGTTTTTGCCTATATCTGTATTCGAAATTCTCGTTATAGTCGTTGTTGCGTGCGCGCTGTTTCTTTTTGTGCGGCTGGTAATCAATCTGTGCCGAGCGCGATTCCGTAAAATTTTTATGGGTTTGCTGGCAGCGGGCGTAGCGGCTATGTACGTTCTCGATATGTACATGCTGTCTATGGGATTCGGATATTACCGTGCCGCCATGCCTAAATATCTTGCAGGCGACGATTACAATTCGAAACAGGCTACTGCGGTCGCGGATTTCGTGCTTGCCGATTATAATGCTTTGGCGGAAAAATTCAAGCGCGACAAAAACGGCTGCGTCGTTCGTCCGTATACATTCGGCGAGCTTGCCGAGCTTATGCGAAAAGAGTATGCGCGGCTTGACGACGATTATTTCTTTTCATATACGCCGAAGGCAAAGCCCGTCGTAAACGGCTGGTTCATGTCGGCGAGCCTAATTACGGGCGTAACATTTTTGCCGACGGGCGAGGCTAACGTAAACACCGCCGCGCCGCCTACTACAATCACTTACACGATGGCGCACGAGCTTGCGCACGCCAAAGGCGTCATGCGCGAGGGCGATGCAAATCTCATATCGTATTATGTTTTGCTGTCGTCGAAAAACGATTATCTTCGTTACTGCGGATACGTAGCGACGTTCTACGATTTCGTCGATTGCGTACAGCTCGCGGGCGACAGCGAAAGTTTTTCGCGTATTATTGCGTCGGTCAGTCCGCTGATAGACGGCGAGCTTGCGTACACCTATGATTATTGGCGTTCTCAGCCGGACATAATGGGGGAAATCAGCGAGTTTTTCAATAACTGGTATTTGGAGAGCAACGGCGTCGAAAACGGTACGGGAAGCTATGATGACGGCAATCAATCCGGCACGGTTACGCCAATCGACCCCGATACGAATAAACCGATTATCGACCCCGATACAAATAAGCCCGTCGTTAAGCCCGTATATTCAGAAGTGCAAAAGACATATTTCCGCATATACGAAAGTAAGTTCGGAACGCCGTCCGCGGAATAGGACAAAATAAAAGCCGCCTCGCCGTTAAAGCGGGGCGGCTTTTGCGTTAAAGTTTACAGCAAATCTTTCGGGTCGTACTCGGGCTTTTTGAAAACGACAGAGGCGGGCTTGTCGGCGATTTCGGTTTTGAAGACTTTTTGCCACTCTTCGGCGTCGTAATCCTCGATTGTGCATGTAATCCAGTGCGGGCTTGCGCCGAGGTCGCGCGAAAGCACTTCCACAAGGTCTTTTGCGAGTTTTTCTTTTTGCTCTTGCGAGCGTCCCGCAAGCATTTTTACAGAGATGTTGGGCATTTTTTATTCTCCTTCGGCGGTTTTTTATTATCCGGAAGCAATTTCGTGCGTATGAGCAGAGGTATCAGTGTCAACGTAATTATGACATTTATACCGGCGACGAGCGGTTGGAAAGCGCGCTTTAATGCAAAGTACTTCCAAAAGCTCATGCCTTGGTACCATTTATACACATACCATAGGGAAAGAGAGTTTATTAAGCACGTAAACAGTACGGTACATACCACGCCCTCTACTATGAACTTGACGACATAACTGCGGGTGGGAAGATATTTGAATACCAAGCCGCCGACAACGCCGTACAGTGTATTGCCGAGCACGTTTAACGGGCTTATAGGTCCCATAGGTATAATAAACGAGCCGAGTACGTCCGATACGAAACAAACGGCGCCGCCCGAGATAGGACCGAGAACGGCGGCGGCTATCAGCCATACTACATATATGAGTGTGATTTTGAAATCGGGCGTCAGCGTCAAAAACTGCCCGATAAACTTCATTATTATTGCGAGAGCGGCAAAAACCGCCGTGTATGTCAGCCATTTAGTCGTACCGAATTTGATTTTTTGCGAGCGGACTTTGGCTGATTTATCGTCCGGAGTCGCAATTTCCTGTTGAGCGATGTTACTCAATGTCGGGCTTCTCCTTTTGGGACGGCTGTGCCGTCGATATTAAGTTAAATTCAGTGTAGCATATCGCGGCATGTTTGTAAAGCGTTATAAGGCTGTATTTTTGCGCGAATGTTTTTTCCCTGACTTGCCGAGCGGCGCGCGAAAACTTTTTACGCCTTTTCTGCGGTTTATCACGGAAGCGAAATCTACGGCGCCGAATACTACCGACAAGAGCGCCATGAAACATGCGCCGCCCGCCGCGGCCGCGAACATGGAAAGCACGCTGTCCGGCAGAATAGAGTTGACGTATTCCGTGAACAGCCATGCGGGGTAACTTGCCGCAAGACATATAATAAGCGGGCGAAGAAAGGTGAGTTTAAAGCCCGAACGCCGCTTTATGTCGATTATATCGAGTACCGACGATACGGTAAGGCTTACGCCGAACGCAATCATGAAAACGTCCATGTCGAAGCGCGAATAGAAACAGAACGATATGACGTACATCACGCCCGCGCCGATAAGATAGTTTATGAGCGATTTTTTTTCGAGGTCGAGCGAGTTGAGCATCGACGATGCGATGTTTTCAAACGACAGCGGCAGCAGTAACCATGCCGACTTTTTGAGAAACACGCCTGCGTCGGTGTTGTCGTAAATAAGAACGCCGAGGTCGTCGCCGAGCGCGCCGTATACGGGGAGCACGATTGCGGCTATGAGTATGGCAAAGGACAGCGCGCCTTCTATTTGGGAACACATACTTTTTTTGTCGCCTGCGGCGTACGCTTGCGAAAGCGTGGGAATCATTACGAACGCGAGCGAGCCGACAACCGTAATAGGAAGGTACAACAGAGGCAAAGCCATGCCTATACATGAGCCGTATACGTACATGGACTGTTCCGAATTGAGCCCCGTCGACATCAAAAGAAACGGCACGGCAACCGCAATTACGTAATTGTTTATACTTGACGTCGTGCGAGACAGCGTTATCGGCACGGACGATGAGATAAGCGGCTTTAAATGCGTCTTGGGCGAGGCGAGACGGCGTTTCCCCCCAAAGTAGAATATCGCGCACACTGCGGCGGATACTGCGCACGCTACCGTCATCGACAGCGCTACGGCGTTGGCGCTGTCTTTGAACAT
>CATLGX010000102.1 GCA_949948785.1 uncultured Christensenella sp.
GCAATTTTTTTTTTTTCAAACAGCAGTAGGCGAACGCTTGACAACGAAAAATTGGGCGGAGCACAGTCGTCCGCCGACTCGAACTTTTTTAATTACCGGTTGTATATCGTCGAAAGCGATATCGGGCTTGGAACTCGCGAGAATGCGCAAAGCGTCGAATGTTTGCGTCAACAACAGATTCGCTTTTTTCAAGTCTTGCGTAGGCTCGGTATGTGTCAAACATTCCGATACGACATCAGACGATGCGAGCGACGCAACGATTTTACAAATTTTATCGAATTCGAGTTTTTCGTAAAGTCCCATTTATTTTAATACCTTGCCTATATTGCCGCGCGTATATTCGCCCGAAATTTTACCGTCAAGCACACGTCTTATTCGTTCAGCATCCATATTTTTACAATCGTAAACTCTGTCGGGATATTTTTCGGCGTTGCCCGTTAAATTGTGCGGATAACAGTTTAGCATTTGCCAATAACAATGCGATAATTTATAACGGCGCAACACAAATTTTCTGTTTTGTTCATCGAATAACGCCGCGTGTCCGTCGCATTTTACACATTTTTCGTACGGACAGTGGCACAGCGTCATTACGGGAGCATAACCGTATACATAAGCAAACCCGTTTACGCAGTCCGCCTCGAAAGACGTTATATGCGGCATATTGCACTTCCCTATTATATTATGACCCGTTCCGAGTAAAATGGGCTTGTCGGTAATGCCGAGTGTGTATAGATTGTTGGATATAACGCCGGAAATGCCGTCCCGCGAAATTGCGGACTTGATAATTTCCATATCGCGTCCGCGAGCGGCAACGGGTGCGCTTAATAAAATCGGTTTATCTATTGTCGGCACCGCAAAGTCGGCATAATCGTTCGGTTCGAGCGCGACGTAATCTATTTTGTTCAGTATATCGTAATCGAGAACGCTTGCGTCGTCGACAACAAGTATAACCCCGTGTCCGTCGAATTTATTATATTCGAGTTTGAACTCGGGGAATTTTTTTCGTTCGGGCGAGTTTTTTTCCGCTATCGCGGAATAAAGTTTGCCGTATGCCGAACGCCTCAGCGCGTTCAGCTCCGAAATAGGCATAAAAATATCGTCGTCCATTTCGACGTTTATTGTCGGCGCAAACGGATTATCTGATACCTTATAAAACGCTTTAAGCACATCTTCTTTTGTTATCGCGCGCGAAATTGCCGATTGAGGTATACATATACCTTCGTATACTACGGTAATACCGCAAGCGCTCGCTTTAACGTAAGGCGTTGTGCCGAGAGCGAGCTTAACATCGACGTCTATTTTGAGCTTGCGTTCAAAACGGCGCAGTTCTTCCGACAATTTCCCGTCGAAAGTTCGCCTCAATTCGTCGCCGGGGCGACAGGCGCAATCGGCGATAATAGCATTGCCCGTAACGTGCGCTCCGCCTATTTCCGTGCCGTTACGCAATATTTTAAATCCGTCGCCGCTATGCGCATTAAATCCGTTTACAATAATTTTTCTGTCGGACAAAACGTCTATTTTGCCGATATGTGTGCCGATATTGCCTTGCGTTTTGCGGTAAACGACGTCAAACGACGCGTCGTCGTCAAGATATGCGCCGCAATAGTCTCCGCGGTTAAACACGGCTTTAAGCGCCGATACGGCTTCGGCTTTCGGCATATTCGATTTGTATACACTAACCGCTTGCGAAACATATTCTTCGGAACGCATGCGCCCTTCGATTTTTATAGCATCTACGCCGAGAGCCTGCAAACGGTCAAGTTTATCATATAAACAAATATCTTTTGCCGACAGATGATAGCCGCGATTTCCGTTAAACATATACGGCTTGCGGCATAGCTGCATGCACTTGCCGCGGTTTCCGCTGTATGACGACGCAAGCGACGAAAAATAGCAATTGCCTGAAAAACAAATACACAACGCGCCTTGAACGAAAAACTCAATTTCGATTCCGGTACGTTTTATTTCGCTAATATCGCTCGGCAAAGTTTCGCGCGCCAATACCGCACGCCGTATTCCCATATCGAGAAGTTTTTCGGCGCCGACGGCATTATGCACACCCATTTGAGTACTTGCATGCAACGGGAAATCGGGCAACGATTTTTTCAGTTTTTCTATATAGCGTAAATCCTGAACGATTGCCGCATCTGCTCCGCACTCGTAAGCGTGTCGTGCCATATCAAGCGCGGTTTTCATTTCGCCGTCTTTAATAAGAGTATTGAGCGTGATAAAAACTTTAGTTCCGAAAACATGCGCGAAATTTATATCGTCGGCAAGTGTTTCGAGCCTGAAATTTTCCGCTTTCGCCCTTGCTCCGAACAGCGGTAACCCCAAATAAACAGCATCTGCGCCGGCGTTAACCGCGGCGTGAAGCCCTGCTCTCGAGCCTGCCGGTGCTACAATCTGCATATCAACGGAGTTTTGCACCGAATTTTTCGGCGGCAACTGTAAGAATGTCGTCTATGATGCGTTTGATTTCGGCGTCCGAAAATGTACGGTCTTTCGGTTGGAGTCTGACGGAAAAAGCGACGCTTTTACAGCCTTCCGGAATTTGAGAGCCGTCGTAAATATCGAACAAGTTAACGGATTCGATATGCTCGTCAACAGCTTTCACCGCCTTTAACATATCGCCGACGAGGACGTCCTTTGCGACAATCAGCGCAAGGTCTCTGTCTACGGGTTGAAGTTTTGAAAAAGGCGTAAAACGCGCAAGTTCCGCGGGCTTTGCCATAGCTTCGGTAACGTCTAAATGCGCGACATAAATATCGCCGTTCAATCCGAAATTTTCGCACACGAGCGGATGAACCTTGCCGAAATCGCCCGATACACCGCATACGTCAAAATGATACGATTGCTTGGGATGCAAATAAGGCGCTGTCGACGGCATATAATCCGGCGTACCGCCGAAAAGCCGCACTATCTCGCCCACGATGTCTTTAATGACGTAAAAATCACCGTCGTTACAAAGTCCGATACATAACATATCTCTCTCGTCGGGAAGTTCGGTTACGGGCGATTGTTTTGCAATAAACACTTTACCGAGTTCGAAAAAGCGCATTACATCGTTCTTTCTCGCGCAGTTGCGAGCAAATGACGACAACATGGGCGACACGAGTTGCGTACGCATGACGGAAATGTCGCGGCTAAGCGGATTTTTGATTGTGATTTCATTTAAATCCGCAGGAGTTAGCAACAATTTTTCGGCGGCATCAGGCGAAATAAACGAATAATTGAGTATTTCGTCAATGCCGAGCGCAATCAATCTCGCTTTGATTTTGTCGGAATTTATGTCGTGAGCGTTTAAATATCCGCGGGTTTGATGAGTGTTTTCGGAGTATGTCGAAACAATATTGTCATAGCCGTAAAAGCGCATAACGTCTTCTGCAAGGTCTGCGTAGCCGTCGACATCTTCACGCATAAGCGGAACGACGCACGTAAGCGTCTTTCCGTTTACTTTAACGTCAAAGTCCTGTTTTTTGAGTATAGAAACAATAGTCTTTTGCTCGATGTCTATACCGAGAAGATTACAAATTTCCTGTTTTGAAGTCGTAATTATATTGTTTTTCGGTTGCGGAATTCCGTCGGAGACCGTTTCGGCACAAATTTTACCGCATTTAAGCATTTCGACAAGCGCAAGTGCGCGCGCCGACCCGTATTCCACAGTTTGCCAATCGACGCCCTTTTCAAAGCGAGCCGAAGAATCCGAACGAAGCCCGATTTTTCTCGACGTTCTTCTTATATTACTGCGTTCGAAACGCGCTGCTTCTAAAAACACATCGCGCGTGTCGGGAAAAATGCTCGTGTATTCGCCGCCCATTATACCGGCAACGGCAAGCGGTTTTTCGGAATCGGCAATTATAAGACAATCGTTTACATCGTACACCTTGCCGTCGAGCGCGGTTATGTTTTCGCTTCGACCTTTTCTAATAACAACGCTGCCGTCGATACATTTTCTGTCAAATGCGTGAAGCGGTTGACCGAACTCCAAAAGGACGTAATTCGTTATGTCTACAAGGTTGTTGATGGGACGGATTCCGCACATTCTCAGTCTGTCGCGCATCCACTTAGGTGATTTTTCTATTTTGACGTCTTTAATTAACCGCCCGATATATCTGCTGCATAATTCTTTATTTTCTATTTTCACGTTCGGCAATCCGCCTTCTGCGCTTGCCGTACATTTATACGTAAGTTTGGGCGCTTTAAACGGTTTTCCTATGAGTATGGAAATTTCACGCGCAAGATTGACTACGGCTTGACAATCGGGACGGTTTGCCGTTATGGAAACGTCGAGAACCGTATCGTCCAATCCGAGCGCACTCATGATATTCTCGCCAGGCTTAAAGTCTTGCGGTAAAATCAAAATGCCGTCGACGCTCGCGCCGTCTATTATATCGTCGTCCACACAAAGCTCGCTGCCAGAGCATAACATTCCGTAACTGTCTACCCCGCGCGATTTCGCTTCC
>CATLGX010000103.1 GCA_949948785.1 uncultured Christensenella sp.
ACGCGTTTTCCGGATGTTCTCTGCTCGACGATATACAGCTTACAAATACGTATGCTATCGGCGCGCACGGCTTTGAAAACTGCACGGCGTTAAGCTCTCTCGACCTTTCCGCATTGCGCAATACCGGATTGAGCGCGTTCGAGGGCTGTACTTCGCTTAAATCTGTAACGCTAAACGAGCATACAAAGCTGTCGAAGCGCATGTTTGCCAACAGCGGACTTACTTCGGCGGATATTTACGAAAAGATTGAAATTCCCGAGGAGTGTTTCGCCGGCTGCGAAAATCTTGTTTCGGTCAAGATGAACAACAATTTCGTTGCCGTCGGCGCGGGTGCGTTCGCGCAATGCGAAGCCCTCGGCTCGGTCGTGTTTGTCGGCAGCGTGCAGCGTATCGACGAACAGGCGTTTTACGCGTGCAAGGCGCTTCAATCTTTCACTTTGCCCAACTGCGCCGTCAAGCTCGGTGCGGACGTGTTCCTCGATTGTGCTAATCTTATCGAGATAATAATAAGCGAAAAAACGGAGCTCGCCGATATTGCGGCATCTCTCTTTGACGGAAGCGCGCTTACCACCGTTACGGTAAATGCGGGCAACGTCAAGTATAAAGTTTCCGACGACGGCAAACTGCTCATTACTTCGTCCGCGAACGGCGCGTTCGATACAGTGGTTTTTGCGACGCTCGATATTTCCGAGAATTATACAATAGACGAAACTTATAAGTATATTGCGGCGGGCGCGTTCGGCGGCGCGAAAATAAAAACGCTTACAATAACCAATCCCGAAACCGTAGTGTCGGATTACGCGTTTTATGCGTGCGCGTCTCTTACTACCGTTAATCTTCCCGCCGCGGCAGGCGCGGGCGACGGCGCAAAGCGCGTCAAGATAGGCGAGCGCGCGTTCTCGCACTGCTCGGCTCTTACTACCGTCGTCAATCTCGACGGCGTAAAGGAAATCGGCGCGTATGCTTTTGCCGATACCGCGCTTAATAACGTAACGATAGGCGCAAATGCCGTGTGCGGCGACGGCGCGTTTTTCCGCTCCGCGCTCGTCGCGGTTACGATAGGCGAGAACGCTCGGTTCGGCGCCGGCGCATTCCAAGCCTGCACGGCGCTCAAAACGGTTAATATGCCGAACAACGGCGGCGTTCACTTCGGTGCGGCTTGTTTCTTCGGCGATACCGCGCTCAGCGCTATCGACCTTTCGAAGCATGACGAAGAAATAGAAAGAGAAACGTTTTACGGCTGTACCTCACTGATTGAGGCAAACCTTGCCGAAGTATTGTATGTAGGAGACTTTGCTTTTGCGGATTGCGCCGCACTCGGCACGCTCACTATGCCCAAAGTAATTTCGATAGGCGAGAGCGCGTTCTCGGTGTTTGCCGAAAAAGGAAGCGCACCTGCGATAAGAACGCTCTCTTTGCCCGAGTCGTTGACAAGTCTCGGAATATACGCGTTTGCGGCAAACAAGCGTCTTACCGGCGTCAATATTTCGAGCAAACTCGAAACAATTCCCGCGTCGGCTTTCGAAGACTGTTCGATGCTGTCCCGCGTCTCTCTTTCCGATTCGGTCAAGAATATAGACCAATATGCATTTTTCCGTTGCTCGCGCCTTACCACCATCAATCTCGGCGGCGTGGAGCACGTGGGCGAGGGCGCGTTTTATCAAGCGCAGTCGCTTGCAAACGTGGATTTGTCTTCTATGATTTACGTAGGTACGGGCGGTTTTGCGGGCACGGCTTTGGCCGGCGACATCGTCGCAAATAATCTCGAAATCGCCGAAGCCATGGCCTTCTGGCAAAAGTCGGGTTCGACAGCTATGACCTCGTTCACCGCGCCTAAGCTCAAAGTAATAGGCGTGTGCGCATTCCAGGATAACGCAGGTTTGACCGAGTTCGTAGTTTCGTCCGATTTGGAAAAGATAGCCAGCGGCGCGTTTTACGGTTGTAACGCGATTACGAGCTTCTACTATTTGAACGGCGGCGAAAAAGAATCCAACGGCATTATCAACGGTTATGCCGAGCTTGACGGCGGCGTGCTGTATACGAGATTGCCCAACGGCGACCTGATGCTGTCGTCTATACCCAATGCGAAATCTCTTTCGAAGTTCGTCCTCCGAGACAGAACCGTTGTCATAGACCAATACGCGGCAAACGCGAACAAGACGATAAGAAGCGTAGTGCTTTCCGATTCGTTGCGCTCGATAGCCAACTTTGCGTTCTACGGCTGCACGAATCTCGAATCCGTGCAATTCAAGTCGTTTACCGCGCCCACGCTCGAAAGCTATTACGTGCCGGTTACAGGCGAATACGATTTCGAGCACCGAGTCGTGGAGGGCGACCCCGGTTACGACCTCGTGCATAACCAGTTTTCGGCGTTTGACGATACGTTGTGCTATTACAATTTTATCGGGCTTGCGGGCAAGTACAGACCGATAAAAATGATACTTCCTTCCAATATCGGACTTGTCGGTTACGATTCGCTCATTTACGAAGCGTATTTCGGAAAGCAGAACAATGCCGATATAAGCAGCTATGTCGCAATGGACGAAAACCTTTCGGCGTTTATCGATAAGGCTAAGGAAATATCCAACAAGCAAACAATCATGCTGTCCGACGAGGATATTGTAAACGACGCTATTTCGGCGTATGAGGCTACCGAACAGAAAGGCACCGATTACGGATATACCGAAAAAGAGTGGAGAGCACTCGTCAATGTTGTTTACGATGCGAAGAATGCAATCAACGCAATGAAGGGCATAACGACGCCTGTCGTCCCCGACTTCGGCGATGACGACAAAGACGGCAACAACGACGGCAGTATGCCTGGCTGGGCGATAGCCGTAATAGTAGTGTGTGTCGCAATCATTATCGCCGCCGGCGCGGCGGTTGCGCTGTTGATGTTTAAAAAGCGCAGCGGCAAAACGCCAGAGGATAACGGCGGCGACAAACCGTCCGACGGCGCTGACGATTCTGCGGAATCGGCAAAAGCGGACGCAACCGAAGAAAAAGCAGACGCACCCGAAGAAAATTCGGATGACGGCGAAAAGTCCGAAGAACCCGCCGAAGAAAAAGAAGCGTCTGACGAAGCATCCGAGGTCAATCGGGACGATAAAGAAAACGCCGATGAGGGGAATGAATAATGAGAAAGAGACTGGTTTGCATATTGCTCGCCGTTTTCATGGCGCTCGGGGTAGCGGCATGCGGCGACGACGGCAAGAGCGACGGAAACATTGTTCTTTCCGCTCCGACTAATCTCCGCATCATAGACCAAGGCGACAGAGGTCTTGTACATTGGGATTCCGTAAAATACGCGCAAAGCTATATCGTTACGGTAAACGGTGCGGAACATTCTACCGACGGCACGTCGTGGACGATACAGCCGCTTACGATTGACTATACTGTGTCCGTCGTCGCTTGTCGTAAAGGCGTTAAGAATTCTGCGGCGGCGAGCGTTAGTTTCGCTAAACATCCCGTGTCCGTAGTAATAACGGGCGGGTCGGAGTGCCGCTCGGGTAAGACTTTGCAGCTTACCGCAACGGTAAAAGACACGGATAATCAGAACGTCGTTTGGTCGATTGTAGCCGGCGGCGAGTATGCCGAAATAAGCGTCGACGGATTGCTTACAGCAAAGAACGTGTCCGGAGATAAAATCGTGCGCGTGCGCGCGACCAGCGTTTTCGACAGTTCCGCATGTGCCGAAAAAGTATTGACGATAACCGCAAAGCCCGAGCTTACTCAGGAAATGCTCGACGAACTCGACGCCGATAAATTGGCTTTCGAGGGCTTCCTCGAAATAGAGCAGTGGACGGCGAACCTGCCCGAACGGCTGGTAGGCTCGGTTACTCTGTCGGTAAGCACAGCTATGGACGGAGAGCGTTGGTTCAGCGAGTACGACGACTTAAACGCAAAGCGTCGCTATGAATATGTGGAAGACCGCGCCGACGTCCAAAGCCGTCCGAGCACGGCGTGCCGAGTGTCCGTAGATTTAGATAACACCGTGAAAACTGCGCCGGTATTGGACTCCAACGGAGATTATATTGCGTGGGCGGATTCCGTATATAATAACTGCTTGCGCGAGTTGTCCGTGTCCGAGTTTGAATTTAACGAGAGCAATTGGCGTTGGGAATACAAGGGAAACGGCAATATCGCCGACAAAAAAGCGGCGATGCAAGCAATCGTGGCGTCGGCTCATAAAACAGGCTTTACGCCCAAAAACATGTATCTTATCGTCGAGGAAGGGTCTGTCGCAGGGCTGTACTCCGAATCGGAGGACGATTACGGAATGTACACGGGCTATAAAGTCCGTATGAAACTTACCTCCGCTTTGAATGTCGGCGAAACGGTAAATGTCGGAACGCTTTCCGCGTACGCGCATGAGGATATGCACGACGAATTACAAGCGGCAATCGACAAGATGAAAGCGCTCGACAATTACACCACGGA
>CATLGX010000104.1 GCA_949948785.1 uncultured Christensenella sp.
AACAGTGCTCGACGGACAGGAAATCTCGTTTGTCGGTACAGTCGTTGCGGAAGCCTCTCGGCGGTTTATCCGTCGGGGGCTTACTGTTGTTTGTTGTTGCTTGGAAAACAACGGCGTTAAAGTCAAGTGTAATTGGTTCAATCAGCCGTTTGCCGCCCGTAATTTAAAACTCGGCGACGTCGTATACGTATGCGGAAAGGTGAAAAAATACGGCAAAGCTTTGCAAATAACCAACCCGACGCTCATGACTCCGCAAGAGGGCGACGGGCGTATTGTTCCTATATATAAAACGTCGATTCCGTCGCGTAATTTTGCCGCCGCAGTCAAAACGGCGCTCGATAACGTTAAGGTCAACAGCTTTATACCGACGGCATTGGCGAAACGCTACGGTATTATGCCGCTCGGCGAGGCGATTAAGAATGTGCATAGCCCGTCGGATGAAAGAATGTTGAAAGAGGCGCGGCGCTCGGTAGCCGTTGAAAATATGAGTTATGTCATTACTTCGTATAGACTGTTGAAAGACGACGTACGCAATTTTTCGTACGGCGCTCCGCGTGAGTGCGTCGAAACGTTTATAAAAAGTCTGCCGTTTCCGCTTACGATAGACCAAACATCGGCAATAGACAGCGTAATTTCTTCGCTTACGTCCGATAAACTTATGAATTTGCTCGTTCAGGGCGAAGTCGGATGCGGAAAAACGATTGTCGCGCTTTGCGCAATGTTTTTTGCGGCGCGTAGCGGACATCAATCCGCCATTATGACGCCCACCGAGGTGCTTGCGCGCCAACATTACGATACAATGGTTAAAATACTCGAACCGCTCGGAGTAAAAACGCAGCTTCTGTGCGCGTCGATGAACAAAGTTCAGCGCGAAACGGCGTTGTTTAATATCAAATACGGTGCGGTCAGCTGTATAGTCGGCACGCAGTCTCTGATAAGCGACGATATAGAATATGAAGATTTGCGGCTTGTAATCGTAGACGAACAACAGCGTTTCGGGGTAAACCAGCGCGCCAAACTCGAAGGCAAGGGCAAAAAAACCGACATGATAGTCATGACGGCTACGCCGATTCCCCGTACGCTCGCTTTATCGCTTTACGGTGAATTGCAACAGGTCGAAATAAAAACTATGCCCAAAAACAGACCGACCGTTCATACCGCGCTCGTGCCCGCCGCAAAAATTACGGGCATGTTTAATTATATAAGAGAACGGGCGGAAACGGACGAGCGGACGTATATCATATGTCCGAGAATAGACGGCTCTGACGACGACGTTACGGGGGTCGAGGATATTTACGGGAAACTCAAAAAGTCTTCGCTCGGCAGTATTACGGGTTGTGTACACGGGAAAATGAAAGATGCCGAAAAGAATGACACAATGCGCGCTTTTAAGACGGGAAAAATTAAAATATTGGTTTCTACAACTGTCGTGGAAGTCGGAATTGACGTTCCCGAAGCGACGACCGTAGTAATATACGACGCGGAGCGGTTCGGACTTTCTCAGCTTCACCAAATTCGAGGCAGGGTCGGGCGCGGAACAAAAGAGTCGTATTGTTTTTTAATAAGCGAGAACGGTACTCCCGAAAGCGACGCGCGCCTTAAAAAGTTTTGCGGCATGAGAGACGGGTTTTCCGTTTCTGAACTCGATTTCAAATTGCGCGGCGCTGGTGATTTCGTGGGGCTTCGCCAGCACGGTAACGGTACGCTCGAAATAGACGAGGACGTGATAGAGCGGTCGCGCGCGCTCGCTGATGCGGTGATAGCCGACGGCAGTGCATGCGGCGCGATAGTGCGCTCGCTCGCAAGTCCCGAGTTTATTCGTTCCGTAACTATGAATTGATATGCGAACGGTGAATTTCAGAGCGTTTTTTATAGTGTCCGCCGCTGTTACCGGCGCGGTATTGTGCGCGTATTTGTATATGTGTTTTCAAACGGCCGGCATTATCGTCGGCGCGGCGTATTTGACGGCGGTTTTTGCAGCTTCCGCCGTATTTATTTTTAAAAGCGTAAAGAAAACTATTAAACTTCGTGTCGGCATGGCGTTCGGTCTTGCTTTTTTGCTTGCTGTTTGCGCATTTATGTTTGCTGTGTTTTATATAAATTCGCGCGCCGTGAGCGCAAAAGTCGACGGATACCGCAGTATCAGCGGCAGAGTTTGCGCGGTAGATGTGCGCGGCGGAATATACAGGATAGATTTGGATGATGTAAAAGCCGACGGCAAGAGCGCGGACGGAGTTATTCGCGTAACCGTTCGTTCGTCGGGCGATAACAATATTGCCGAAATCGTTTCCTGCGGAGATAAACTGTATTTCGATGCCGAAATTTCTTGCGTCGGACTTATCGAAAACTGCGTTGTAAACGGCACGTCGTGCCGAACGGATATAAGATATAATGCAACCGTAAATTCGGACGAAATCACGGTGAAATTCGGAAAGCCGAAACCGATTGAGAGCTTTCTATCCGCGTTGCGCGAGTATTTGACCGAAAACATGGGCGATAAGTACGGAAACATAGCGTTTTCAATGATTACAGGCGACAAACACGCGCTCGATTACGACATATCCGATTATTATTCGGCGGCGGGGCTTGCGCACGTGATGGCAGTGTCGGGTTTACATATCGGATTTATGGTCGTGCTGTTTAATCTGATAATGTTTCGCGTCGGAAAGAAAGTTAAGTTCGGCGTGATTGCCGCAATGCTTATTGCTTATGTAGTAATCGCCGATTTTTCTCCGTCGGTAGTTCGAGCCGCGGTTATGTGTCTTGTGTCAATGTTCGCGGTATTCGTCGGCGGTCGGCGAGACATACTGTCCGCAATGCTGTGCGCATATTCGTTTATTCTTGCATTTAAGCCCATGTATTTGTTTGAAACGGGTTTTGTATTGAGTTTCGGCGCGATATACGGAATTGCGCTGTTTTCGCGTTCTATATCGTGTTTTCTCGAAAAACGCGGACTTCACCGCAAGGCGAGCGAGGCTGTCTCGTCATCCGCCGCCGTGGAAATCGGCATAGTTCCGTCAATAGCGTATTTCTACGGCGAAGTCCAAATATTGGCGCTGATAGTAAACGCCGTGCTTATTCCGTATATATCGGTTGTGTTTGTTTCGATTGCGGTTTTTGCGGTTGTCGGTGCGATACCGGGATTGAGCGGCGCGCTCATTGTTCCTAAGTATTTGTTGATGCCTGTCGATTATATCGCGCAGGGCATTGCCGCCGTGCCGTATTCGTCGTTTAACATAAATACTACCGCCGCCGCGTTTTTGTGTTATCCCGTCATGTTTTTCGCAAGCGGGTATTTCATGATGCCGAAAAAGGGAAAAATAGCCGTCGTTATAGCTTCTGTATCGGCGTGTGCGATATTTGTTTGTATAGGCACAGGAAAAGCGCGCGGCGTGTATTATTCCTCGGCTTACGAAGTAAATACGGCTGTTCGCTGTGCGGACTATAATGATGTTTCTGCGAAAAACCTCGTTATAGAAAAATCGGCGCTAAGGTTGTAATTTGACTTAAAAACGGCCCGAACGCCTATAATATTGCGTTCGGACCGTCGGATTATATTAAATCGTTTGATTATATTAGATTACTTCGTAAAATACAGGCGGCTCCGGCAACGGCATGGGCACGCCGTTACCGCGCGACATGACTATGGTGTTTCCGCCGTCGTATATCATTATTTTGCCGTAAGGCAAGAGTTCGGCGTACATGCTGTCGGACACGTAAACATTGTGCGCAGGCTTATCTATCGGCTCGTCGAAGTACAGGGTCATCCCGCCGCCCGAGTGCACGTACCAATTGCCGTAATGTTCGGCTTTTACTCCGTTTGTAACGACGCGCATGTCGTACGTGTTGTCTTCGCGTAAAGTCAAAGAGTAGTCGAGAGTATCGTCTTTTTCGACATCGCGGTGTCTGTGCACGTATTCGACGGTGTATTCTCCCGCCAAGCTGTCGGGCATTCTGCGGCGAACGCCGAAAATAGGAACAAGTGAGCCTAAACGAAAGTCGCGCAAAACATCGATTCGACTGTCGTCGTAGCGTTGTTTTTGTACGGTTTCAGTTTTTGTCGTCGGGTTCGGCGACGGAGCGGTCTTGGGTTTCGGCGCGCCGCAGCCCGATAGAACGGCGGCGGCGGTGGATACTGCAAGAACGGCAATCGCGGATTTTTTCATGATTTACCTCGCGTTAATGGTTTTATGATAGTCTCACTATCCGTCTGCAATTTTATGCACGCCGAAAAATTTAAAATTTGTTTAAAAACGTTTGACAAAGGTTATGTAAGGGTATATAATG
>CATLGX010000105.1 GCA_949948785.1 uncultured Christensenella sp.
CCGCTTGCCCTCCTGATACGACTTTTTGGCGAAATTGCCAGTTACGACATAATCGGCTTTACGGCTGCCAGTGCCGATGTTTAGCGGCACTGCGGAAAACTGATTGGTCGCGCCGCCCTGAACGAACAAAACGTCGTAATCGCTCGGAATGTGCATAAGCTCGCGCAGCAGTTCTTCCGTTTCGGCGTTTATCGCCTCGTACGGTTTTGAGCGGTGGCTCATTTCCATGACCGACATGCCGCAGCCGCCGTAGTCGGACATTCCTTTGGAAACCTTGTCGAGAACCTCGAGCGGCAGCATGCTCGGTCCTGCCGAAAAATTGTAAACTCGCATAAAAAACCTTCCTTCAGCTAAGTAAGCTATGATGTTATCATTCTATCATAAACGCGCGCGTACGTCAACATAAATGCGTCGGTTGCTCGCAAACGCCCCAAAATAGCCGAATACTCGCAAAACGGCGGAAAATCGAATAGAATATTAAAAACCGTGAAAATTCGCAAAAGAACGCAAAGAACGCAAAAAATCTCAAAAGAACGCAAATGTACGTAAAAACACGGTTTTTCGAGTTTTGTTACGCCGAGAATATGAATAATATATGAATAAAGCCGAAAAAAGTGTGCGAATTTTTAGGCTTAAACATTGACAACGGTGTATAAATGTATTATAATATTTAAGTGCATATTGTCGAATAGTATACATTCGATAGTTTGCACACCCGAATTTTTCGGTGTACATCAGCAAAAAGAGGTGTTTTCAATCTAATGAGCTCGATGCGAATTTCCCAGAAATCAAAGGCTTGCACCGTTGCGTTGCTTGTCAGTTTGGCTTTTATTATCTGCGCCGTGTTTTCATCGTTCTGCTTTTTGGACGGACGAGCAGCGGAAGGAGATACCGTAAACAGAAACGAAGCGGGCGTCCGTTTCGTACAAGTAGCGACGGGCGAGGACTTCGCCATAGGTTTGACGTACAACGGCGACCTTTACGGCTGGAGCTTGCTCGACGCCGATTCGTCGGAAGTAGGCAGCCAAAACGCAAGCTCGCTTTCGCGATATTACTCTACTGTTCCAACAAAAATAAACGTGCAATGGATCACCGGACCCTCGGACGATACGGATGATTGGTCAGGAAACGAATATCATACCGCGCGAACGGAAGCGGATACCATAGTACAAATAGCGGCTACGCGCTATACCGCCGCGTTTATAACCAAATCGGGCGCGATATATACTTGGGGAAAAGACGTTGCCGACGCGCCGTATACGAGCAATGAGAAATCTGCGCGTTTGCTTTTGCGCGACGGCACGGGCGGACACAGCCCGTCGTTATTAGAGCCGTACATGATAAATTACGACTACTACACGTTTACCGACGGCTCGGAAGCTAAGAAACCTATGGCGAACATTAAGCCCTATGCTTCGGCGGGCGGAGCTTTTGTAGATATGTCTATCGCGGGCGGCGAGTACAATTACATATTGGTTTACAAACGCGGTCAGTCGGCATACCGTAGCTTTGTTTGGGGTTCGCTGCTGTACGGCGTTACCAACCGCGGCGGCGCGGAGTTTTATTCCGTGAACGGAAGCAACGACGGCATATTGATCGAAGATAACTACCGTATGGTTTACGACACCGGCTTGAACGGCGAGGGAGTGAAAGCAAAAGCCGTAGCCGGCGGATATACCGTCGGTATAAACACAGGCGCGGCGGCTGTTTCGGGCAGCACGTCTCTGTTGTTGCACGGCAAAAACTTCGTTATGCCGAGCGGAAACGTCACGATGACCGAAGCGGACGGCGTAAAAGAATATGCCGCCGTCAAAACGACGAATTTATACAACGCCGCCGACGAAGTATATCTCAGTTATAAGCAGTCCGCCCCCGCCGGTAATTACAAAATCACGGGCGCGATCGCGGGCGGAAGGCCTTCTTCCGAGCTTAACGGCATCTTATTCAATGATTCTGAAACCAGTCTTAATCCCGATCAAGAATCGTACTATGCGCGTCAGGCGGCGACGGGCGCGCTTACGTTTGCGCCGTCCGCCAATTTCGACGGCAGAAACCTGTTCGTGTTCGATTCGCAGGGCGAAAGGCTTTGCATAATGGAAGAAGACGGCACTACAATAGCCGCGAATAACTATTCGCAGATAGTGTTGAACAACGTGTCGCTCGGAAACGATATCGGTTACGGCATTGCAAACGACGGAAAAATTTACGCATGGGGCGATAACTCGCTCGGTCAGGGCGGCGGAGGCACGGCGTCCGTCGGCAATTCCGCGCCCACGCAATTCACTCCGTCGAAAAATGCGGACACCAAATATATTTCCGTTGCGGCGGGCAGGCAGTATTCGGGATATGTGTCGGACGGAACGGACAGCTTTAATCGCGCGTTTGTGACCGATAATACTTTTAAGGGCACGGATAACGTCGCGTTCAATACCGCATTCCGAAACGGCGTCGACTATATATCCGGCGCGCTCACCGATAACGGCGAGCTTTACGTTTGGAGCAACGGCACGCAAGAACCCCAAAAAATCACTTTCGGAAATAAAACCGACGGCGGCATTTATTCCAAATTCGCGGCTGTTTATTCCGGTTACGGCAACAACATAATTGCTTTGACTGCTCAAGGCAAGGTGGTGTTGATACAGCACGGCGCTGCGGAAGAGAATAAAGGATTTATTACCTGCGGCAGTTACCGTCAAAAAATATACGACGCTTTCAAAACGCGCGACGGCGCGGGGTTGGCTACGCCGATGGAGAATTGGCGCGTAAATAACGGCAATACCGCGCGCTTTACCGTTGCCACAAACGACGAAACGAATAAAAACGAGCCTGCGCTCGGTTCGCTTACGTTCTATCTCGATAAAGCGGTATCCTCGCAAAATACGGTGTACGTAAACGACAGCGCGTCCGCCGCGCCCGATACTATAACCGTCGGATCGATAGAGCGCACATATTCGGGCAATCGCAAATCGCTTGTCAATCTCAATAATATAGGCGATAGGTACAGATTGCTCGATCCCGATAAGGACGCGAACAAAACGTTCCTCACGGCGAGTGCGCAAAGCAATACTTTGAGCAAAGACGCGCTCACGCCCAGATTCTACCTTAACGGCGTTGAAATGACGAAAGCTCAACGCGAATATATGTTCGATTATTCGTTTGTTTACAACGAAAACGAAGGCGTAGGTCTCAGAATAGCGCCCAAACAATCGTCCAAGGGCGGAACTGTCACGGCGGAGCTTTATATCGCGCGTTACGACTGCGCCAACTTCTCGGTGACGGGTTCCGGCTCGAGCGTTACGGTATCGGACAATGCCAACTATTACGACTACGAACTCGACACGCTCTCGTTCACAGTGGAAAATACCCCGTCGTACAAGCGTTTGGAAGCGTTCCGCGATTTGGAAGGCGGCACGGCGGAAGGCAAGGGCAAAGGCAATTCGTATATTCCGCTGCTCGATCCCAATAACGAATACAACAAATACTATTCCGTTGCGATACAAAACGTTTCGGACGGCGTGAACAAGCTCGTCGAATACTTGGTAGGAAACGAGAACAGCGCGTTTATAAACGCTATAACCGAGAGAATAAAGGCTGCCGATAAAGGTTTTCCCGACGCCGATAAGATAGCCGACGGAAATCTCGAGTATTATCTCGGCGCGGCGGAAGCTGCGCGGGCGTACAGCGGTAAATATATGTATTTCATAGAAGACCGCGACGCCGATCTCGTGCGTTTGGCGGAGACGGGCGCGGTGAGCATACTCCCTTCGGGCACGGTTAACCGCAATGCGGTAGAAGTATCGCCGGTAGCCGTTACCGTCAACGTAGATATACCGAGCGGCATCTCTCTCACAGAATCCAAAGTACAGCAGATTTCCACCGACTTCAATAATAAGTACGGTTTGTACGACATCGCGTTTGCAAAGACGGGAGACAAGTATACTTCCATGTCGTTCAAGTACGACATCGTTCGCATGAACGCTGTCGCCGCGACGGGCAATTTGGAATACGCGAGCGCGAGCGTGGATTCGTACAAGACCGTAAGCGACGGCAACAGTATCAGCTTTAATATCCGCACTAACGAGTTCCGCAATTATACGTACGGCGTTTCCGCCGGCGATATAGACCCCGATACATATTACCCGTTGCGTCCCATGACGGGCGCGGGCAACGTAGCCGTG
>CATLGX010000106.1 GCA_949948785.1 uncultured Christensenella sp.
CGAGAAAGTTCGATTATCAGGTAGTATCGTTGCTCTCGCAGATTGCGCAAAGCGCATATAAGTTTGCAAACGACATGCGCATTATGCAATCTTTCAAAGAAGTGGAAGAACCGTTTGAAAAATCTCGGATTGGGTCGTCCGCAATGGCGTATAAGCGCAATCCGATGCGGAGCGAGCGCATTTGCGCGCTCAGTCGCTTCGTGATGTCCATGCCGATGAACGAAGCGGTTACGGCGTCTACTCAGTGGTTCGAGCGCACGCTCGACGACAGCGCCAATAAGCGGCTTACCATTCCGCAGGCGTTCCTCGCTCTCGACGGCGTGCTTAATATATATATTAACGTAACTGAAAATCTTGTGGTGTATCCGGGCGTAATCGCAAAACGCATAAACGAAGAACTGCCGTTTATGGCTACCGAAGAGATACTCATGGAATGCGTAAAAGCGGGCGGCGACAGGCAGGAGCTTCACGAGGCTATTCGCAGACATTCTATGGAGAGCGCGAAAGCGGTCAAAGAGCGCGGCGAGCGCAACGACCTTATAGAACGCGTCAAATCGGACGAGAAGTTCGCCGCTGTCAAGGATAAAATAGACGGCATATTAAGTCCCGAAAACTTTGTGGGACGTGCGCCCGAACAGGTTGACGAGTTCATAAAAGAGTGTGTCGACCCTATATTCAAAACAGAAAAATACGAACCGTTCGAACCGGAAATAAACGTTTAAATCGCAAGTAAAAATCGCCGCGGAATTGCCCGCGGCGATTTTTGCAGACGAGAGCGTTCCCGTTTTGCCGATGATATATGCGCTTTCATGGCTTATACGGAAAAAATAGTCAAAAATATTTTTTTGAGGCGGCAAGCTCTTTTAAAATTTTACGGCATCCCTGCGCGTAATGCGATGTTGCAAATAGGTAAGATTGCGAAAGAGATTTTAAACCAATACGCTCGGGAAAGCGAAAGGGGAAAAATAATAGCGAATTGCGAACTCGTCCTTGTACGTGGTTCGAGCGGATTCGGCGGCAGACGACTGCCGTTTGATGCTCGCGCTTAATAAAATAAAGCAAAGAAAAAACCGAATCAAACTTGATTAACTCGATTTCGGTTTGATTCGGGTTCTAAGTGGTACCGCTGACCGGACTTGAACCGGTATGGAATCTCTTCCGTTGGATTTTAAGTCCAATGCGTCTGCCTATTCCGCCACAGCGGCTTACTTATAATGCAAAACGCGGTAGGTGTGCCCGCCGCGTTTTTGCATTTTTGGAGGCGCCACCCGGAATCGGACCGGGGATTAAGGCTTTGCAGGCCTCTGCCTTACCGCTTGGCTATGGCGCCGTAAAAGGTGGTGGGAACAACAGGGCTCGAACCTGTGACCCTCTGCTTGTAAGGCAGATGCTCTCCCAACTGAGCTATGCTCCCAATCGCACCTTATAATAATATCAAATAGTTGTGCAAAAATCAACCTTTTTTCATATGTTTAACAAAAATTTTTATACTTTTTCGTCGGCAAACCGTTAGAATCGTCTCAAAATTCGTTTAGCGTGCGTAAAACGGCATAACTCTTCATAAAATACTTTGGTAGCCACTGTTTATCTATGCAGTTTAGGTATTACAAGTGTCTATTCGGGAGAGAATTTTATGTTTCAGATTACGGTCAGTGTCGACGCAACAAAAGCGGACTGGTTATACTCTGTGGAGGAACTGATTAAAAACAAGATGGAGGAATGCTCCGCGGTGTCGGCTCTCGCCGTATCGGGACGGCGTTTGTATTGCGGGTTCGGTTGCGAGCACGAAAGCCGCTTCCGCATGCTTACCGCGGTCAAAGAATGCCTTATAGAAATGTACGCCGTGTACACGAAGTTCGATTACATCAAGCAAAACCTAATGCTCGGACTTCCCTCGGCAAGATACGAACTTCTATTGCGGACGCTTGTTGCGTTTGACCGCGAAAACGAACATAAACTTCTCGGAAAACTTGTCAAGGTCGAAGACGGAATGGCGCTTGACGGCGTTTTCAACTTTAAAATGGGCGAGCTAAAAGACCGATGGCTCGAAATTTGCAAGCTGACGAAGAGTAACGGCGCGTATCTGTACGACAATGCGACATATAACGAATTGCTGCGGTTTTTGATTAGTGCGGTGGACCCCAAAATCAATAAGCTCACCGTTTATGAAGCGGACGGCAAATACCGCATAACCGGCGCTTTGAAAACGGGCACGCTCGACCTTAACGCTTGCGACGGCATGGAGCTTATGTACTATCTCATAGACCTCGCACCGCTCGAATTGATAATCGACGGCGGCATAACAAACAGAGAACTTTCCGACCGTCTTGTCGGGATATTCGACGCGAAAACATCCGATACACGCAAAAATAAGACAAAAAAATGATTAAATGTTTGATATGCGAGCGATAATCGATTGCAATTATCTTTGCTACATGATATAATACATTAAAAAGAAATCAATTAAGGAGACATGATATGCTAACTGCTTTTTTAAGCGCCACTGAAATTACGACTTGGATATTTGTCGGACTTTTGGTAGTTCTTGTGGTAGTGTTGCTTGTAGTTCCCATGTTCACCAACAAAAAGCGAGCCAAACAGACAATGGATTTGCACAACTCGCTCATGCCCGGAGACGTGATAAAAACAGTCGGCGGCATCATCGGAACAATTAAGGAAATCAAACAAATTTCGCCGTCCGACCGCGAAATGGTTATAGAAACGGGCGAGGGCGACAACAAAACGACTATGACGTTCGATATACAGGCGCTGTACCAGATTATCGAGCGCGCGCCTCGTCCCGAATCATCCGAAACAAACGACGTTTTCGCGCCCGAAAACAAATCGGAAACGCCCGTCGTTGCGGAGTCGGAAGAAAAAGTCGAAGATAAAACGGTTGACAACGAGGTAAAAGAACAGCCCGAAGAAAAAGCGACCGTCGCAACTGCGGATGACGCAAAGCCCGACGGCGAGGAAATCGCGGAAACGCCTGTTGCCGAAAGCGAAATCGTTGCTTCGGAAGAGACCGTTGCCGTCAATGAAGCCGAAGTCAAAGCGCCCGAAACCGCCGCTGCCGACGTAGAGCCGAGCGATGAAGAAAAGCCCGTTGCCGCGCCCAAAGCAAAGAAAGCCGGTTCGAGCAATACTGCCGGCAAAAAGAAGCCTGCCGCAAAAAATTCGGCAAAAAAGTAACTTATACAATATTCTAATAAGCTGAACCTCCGCATATTGTAGTGATGTATGCGGAGGTTTTTTCTATGACAAAAAGAGAGAGCAGAGACAGAGGTTATATTTTCGAAGCGGTCAAAGCCAATATTATTGCTTTGATAATCGCGCTGCTTGCGGTGCTGTTTTCCGCATTGCTTGTCAAGTTGTTCGGCATAGCGGATTCGGCGATTCCCGTAATCAATCAAGTAATTAAAAGTGTTTCGATATTCGTAGGTTGCTTGATTTCGTTGAGGAAGCCGAATAACGGTTGGTTGCGCGGCGCGATTTGCGGATTTATTTTCGTATGGCTGTCGTTTATTGTGTTTTCGCTTCTTGACGGAAATTTCGTATTCGGTTTGTCGCTGTTTAACGATTGCGTGCTCGGAACGCTTTCCGGCCTTATTAGCGGCATTATCGCGGTCAATATAAGAAAGCCCCGTAATTAACCGTAAAATCGCGGAATTTCGCTTGATTTTTGCCGATATATATTGTATAATATTTCAAAAGAAATTCGGAGGATATTATGACGCATATCAAAGTCATCAGAAGTTCCACTATGGATAACGGTTGCGACACCGCTTGCGGCGAATGCCAAACGAGTTGTCAGTCTGCTTGCAAAACAAGTTGCACTGTGGGCAACCAGTCTTGCGAGCGCAAGTCGGTTAAGATTCTCAACACCGAAAAGAAAGAGAAATAATGGTCCATACTTTCGGACTGCTTGACCGTCTGTTTGCTCTGGATACCGAGAGCGGGTCGTTCTTCGAGATTGATTCGGTAGTAAAAGCACTGTTGGACGGCGACGCTATGTCGCCGTTTTCGTCGTGTGAAATCGAAAGCGCAGAAGCGGAAGTCGACG
>CATLGX010000107.1 GCA_949948785.1 uncultured Christensenella sp.
TTGCACGTCCGAAAACTCGGCGCGCGTAATGAGCATGCGTCCGCCGCCGAGCTTTTTCTTGGATAAACCGTAGTCGTATAAATTGTCGGTCTTGCCCGCTTTATACGCCTTTGCATTGGCTTTGAGCATTGCCGCCATAGCGTCGCGACGCTGTTTTATAAAATCGAGCGCGAACGAAATTCGGCTCTGTTTGAGTCTTATGTTGCGGTATGCGTCGCTCTTTTCGCCCTCGCCCGAAACGAGCAAGTCGCAAGACGCTTGCGCGACGCGCGGCTCGAAAAGTCCGTGCTCCGTCAGCACGTCGAGAATTTTATTCTGATCCGAGCGCAGTCCGATAAGTCGGAGACGCGTCATTTTGGCAATCATACTCTATCCTTCAGCCCCCGACGGCGGCAAAAAGTTCGTCCGCCGACTCTTGTATTTGTTTTTGCTTTTGCGCGACAAGCTCGTCGCCCGCCTTTTGCGCGTGCGATCTTATTTGTTCGGCTTGCTTTTCTCCGTCCCTGACCGCCGCCGCTATCGCCTCGGCGCGCATCGATTTTATCGCAAGCCGATGCGCCTCGCGCATTTCCCGCTCGCGCACGGCGGCGTCGCGTGAAAGCTCGCGCACCGTTTCGTCCGCTTGATCTGCGATCGACTTCGCCTCGCGCTCGGCTGACAGTATGTCGTTTACGGCTGTCTCGAAGTTTTTTTCAAGCTCCTCGCGGCTCTCGTACGTCATTGCTTTTTTATCGGTTTTGGGCATATTATTCCTCGTAGCTCACGATCTTGCCGACACGGTTAGCATGCCGTCCGCCCGCAAACTCGGCAGTCAAAAACGCCTTTGCGATCTCGAGCGCGGTCTCGGCGCTCGTGTTGGACGCGCCGAGCGCAAGCACGTTTGCGTCGTTGTGCTCGCGGCAAAGCCTGCCCATATCGACGGAAGTGCAAAGCGCGCAGCGCACGCCCTTGACCTTGTTGGCGCATATGCTCATTCCGACGCCAGTCTTGCATATAACTATGCCGCGCGAGCCGCCGTCCTTTGCCACGGCTTCGCCCACGGCAAAACCGTAGTCCGGATAATCGACAGACTCGGACGTGCAAGCGCCGAGGTCTTTTACCTCTTCGCCCATAGCCTCGATATAATCGATCAATTTGTTTTTAAGCTCCACGCCGCCGTGATCGCAGCCGATATAAACCATAACCGTCTCCTTGTCCTTCCGTTTCGCTTGCTAATCATTATACCACATTCGCGGCAAAATGTCATTCGTTTTAGTATGCACTTTTTCCACATTTTATCCGGCAAACGCCCAATTACTCGGCGGCGGTGTCGAATAAATATTTTTCCGTCCGACGCGGCGCAACGTCCGCTGTAGTCAGCATTTCCGAGCGTTTGTCTTTTTATCGTATACGTCGGCGCAAACGTCGTAAATTCCGTCGAATGCGGAACGCATTTGCGCGGCGCAGTCCAAATAGACGCGCAGAGAGCCGCCGTACGGGTCGAGAACGGGTCTGCCGGTAAACCGCTCGAACGAATACGCGCCCTCGCCGCACGCACGCGCGTGCTCGTTTGTAACGGCGATAATTACGTCTGCATCGTTACACATCTGCACGGTGAGCATGCGCGCTTTGCGCATCGTATGCTTAACGCCCAAAGCCTCGAGCGCCTTATCCGCACCGTCGCTGAGGACCGCGCCGCGCTCGGCGTACAAGCCCGCGCTCGACACCGAAAAGTTCCCGCCGCATTTCTTTTCCTTGAGATATTCTTTGAACATAAATTCCGCCATAGGCGACCGACAAGTATTGCCCGTACAAACGAAAAGAATTTTCACTTTGACTTTATCCATTAGCGTCTCCTTAATGCGCAGGCTTTCGATTTTCTAAGGTTGCTATTCCGAGCCATCGGCGAAGAATAGCCGCTTTAATGCGTCGAAGCCGCCCCATAATTCTGAATTCCTAAATTCTTAATTCCGAATTCTTAATTCCTATATAATGTTTCCTCTGCTTATCTTGCACAATCGGTTTATGAGCGACAGCCCTATGCCCTCGGACACGACGCCTTCGGCTATCACCGCGTCGACGTGCTCGGCGTCGGCTTTGCGCAATGCGGCAAACAAATTATGCGCGTAGTCGGAATAGCTCTTGCCCACGCGGTACAGCTTGCGCTCGCCGTAATACGCGGCGTTGCCGTCCAAGCAAATAACGGCGGTCTTGCGACCGTGCTTTGCAAGCTCGTCATACCGCGCGCAGATATTTTGTGTCATGCCGTCGT
The DNA here is from genome assembly GCA_949948785.1 of uncultured Christensenella sp. GTDB lineage: Bacteria > Bacillota > Clostridia > Christensenellales > Pumilibacteraceae > Anaerocaecibacter. Next base: position 2,252 of record CATLGX010000107.1, read on the forward strand.
AGTATGCGGAAAAGAACACCTCGGCAAGCGGCATATAGTTCCCGCCGCAAACGCTCTCGCGCTTGAACTTTACTTTACCTATGACGCGTTCTATCATGTCCGCGGTAACGCCGCCGCCGCGCAATATTTCGGGCGGATCGCAACGCGTGTCTATTATGGTCGATTCTATGCCTATCTCGGACGCGCCGCCGTCGAGTATGTAGCTTATTTTGCCGTTGAGATCGTCGTAAACGTGACTTGCGAGCGTAGGGCTTGTCTTTTCGGAAATGTTCGCGCTCGGCACTACTACGGGCGCGCCCGTAAGCTCTATGAGCGTTTTGGCTGTCTCGTTATCGGGAATACGTACGGCAACGGTATCGCCGCCCGCGGTCACCGCATCGGGAATATTCTCGGCGCGGTCGAGCAGCAGAGTAAGCGCGCCCGGCATGAATGCGTCGATAAGCGCGCGCGCTTTATCGGGAATATTCCGCGCCACAGTCGCAATATCCGATTTTTTCGCTACAGCGACGATAAGCGGTTTATCGTGCGAACGTTTTTTTACGTCGAACACCTTTTCCACCGCCGCCGCGTTCGTTGCGACCGCGCCGAGAGCGTATACCGTTTCGGTAGGAAACGCGACAAGCCCGCCCGACTTAAGGTGAGCCGCGCATTTATCCAAGTTTTCTTTGTTCGGTTGCAATATTACGGTTTCCATAATTCTCTGTCTCTCGTAGATTTGCTTTTCTTAAGACTAATTTTAACATACTTTGTCGATAATTACAAGCATGAAAAGCAAGTTTGCGAAAATTGTAGACAATTCGATCGGCGCGGTGATAGTATTCTGCGCGGTCACCGCCGTATTCAGATACTTTCTGCCGCTGTCCGTTTCCGCGTTCTGCGCCGCGTGCATAACAAGCTGCGCGCTTTTTCTGTCTGCATTGCGCCGTAAGCGCAAAGAAAAAACCGAGCGTATCTCGCGCGAAGCGGCGGATATGTTTTTCGACTTCATGTTCAAGTCCGGTCAAGCTCCCGCTTTTTTACTGTGCCGCGCCTTGCAATCGAAAAAAACAAACGCCGAACGACACGGTAACGGCGTTTACTGCGGCAAAACGGCGGCGTTCTTTTACTTCGACACCCCGCCGTCGGAGCGCGACTGCGCGCGCATGATAGCGCGTGCAAAACACTACGGCGCAACCAAGGTATATGCGTTTTGCAAAACTCTGCCGCGCACCGTGCCCCAAGTGGAAGGCTTTTCTTTCACCGCGGTCGACGGCGACGCGACGTATAAGCTGTTCCGTTCGCTCGACTGTATGCCCAAGCGCGCGTTCGCCGCGAAAAAACGCGGCAAGCCGTATAAGCTTTCGGGCGCGTTCGACAAGGACAAGATCGCGCGCTATCTCGTACTTTCCGCCGCGCTGTTTGCCGTTGCCGCGTTCACGGACTACTCGATAATAACGCTCGTGTGCGCGGGCGTATGCGCTTTGCTGTTCGTTATTGCGTCGGTCGTAAACATAGTCAAGTACGTAAAAAAACAGCGACGCGATACCGTATGATACCCGTCGCCGTTTTCGGCTATTTCTTTTTTGTTCCGCTGTTTTTGCGTGGTTTGGTCTCTGTTTTTTCCGCGACAACAGCGTCGTCCGCTGCCGTTTTTTCGGCGCAAGCGTCCGCTGTTTGGACCGATTCGGGCGTTTGACCGTCCGCGTTCTCGGCATTCGCCGCCCGCTCCTTTTCGGCTTTTTCCGCCTGTTCGCGCTCTTGCTGTTTTTTCAGCTCTTC
>CATLGX010000108.1 GCA_949948785.1 uncultured Christensenella sp.
CGTATGAAGTAACTTTGCATTTTTCGCAAGGTGATGTCGTTAAAATGAGTGGCAGTCTCAGCGGATATTTGAGCGTTTACGACGGAAAAACAGTCGAAATATATTATTCGGAAAAATACGATAAGTTGATGTTTCCTAAGATTGCAAATATTTAAGTTTTTTTGCTAAAATGCTTGCCATATAGAAAATTATGGTGTATAATTACGGTGTAAAGATAATAATCTTTACACCGTTTTGTTTATGATAAAGGACTTGGATATATCGAGACTGTGCGACGTATACGGTGCGTTGCTGACCGAACACGGGCGCGAGACGTTGCGCAGCTATTACGACGACGATTTGTCGCTTTCGGAGATAGCGGAAAATTGCGGCATTACGCGACAGGCGGTGCTGTGCAGTATCCGTCAGGCGGAAAAGTCGTTGCGCGAATACGAAGCGGCGCTCGGTATAGTCGAAAAAACGGACAAGCTGGAAAAAAGGCTGAAAGAGCTTCGTGAACAGCTCGACGCAAACGTCAATGACGCGAAAAAAACTCTCGACAGATTGATTTCGGAAATTTAGCGAGGTAGAACATGGGATTATTCTCGTCGCTTGCCGAAAAGCTCGGCAACGTATTTTCCAAAATAACGTCGCGCGGTAAGCTTACCGAGGGCGATATAAAGCAGGCAATGCGCGAAATACGCATAGCGCTTTTGGAGGCGGACGTTAACTATGCCGTCGTCAAAGATTTTGTCGCGCGAGTGTCCGAAAAGGCTGTCGGCGAAGCCGTGCTTAAATCGCTGACGCCCGGTCAGCAAGTTGTCAAGATAGTCAACGACGAGCTTATAGAGCTTATGGGGTCTACAAATTCCAAGCTCGAAGTGTCGCCCAAGCCGCCGACCGTAATAATGATGTGCGGACTTCAAGGCGCGGGCAAGACGACGTTTTGCGGCAAGCTCGGCAGCTATCTCGTAAAACAAGGTAAAAAACCTATGTTCGCCGCATGCGACGTTTACCGTCCCGCGGCAATAAATCAGCTCCAAGTAGTCGGTAAAAAGGTTAATCTTCCCGTATTCGAGCAAGGCGCGGGCAATCCCGTCAAGATTGCGGCAAACGCCGTAAAAGAAGCCGAAAAGCTCGGATACGACACCGTTATAATAGATACGGCCGGTCGATTGCATATCAACGAACAGCTCATGACCGAGCTTAAAGACATCAAGCAAAAGACCGAACCGACGGAGATACTTCTGACTGTCGACGCTATGACGGGTCAAGACGCAGTCAACGTAGCAAAGACGTTTAACGATGAGCTTGATATTTCGGGCGTAATCCTCACAAAGCTCGACGGAGATACCCGAGGCGGAGCGGCTCTGTCCATCCGTTCCGTTACGGGCAAACCCATTAAGTTTTGCGGCACGGGCGAAAAGCCGACCGACATTGAGCCGTTCTATCCGGACCGCATGGCTTCGCGCATACTCGGCATGGGCGACGTTCTGACGCTCATAGAAAAGGCGCAAAACGCAGTTTCCGAAGAGGAAATGAAAAAGCTCGAAAAGCGCATGCGTGAAAACAAATTCACGCTCGAAGACTTTTTGACGCAGTTTAAGTCTCTTGCCAAAATGGGCGATATCAACGAAGTCGTTGCAATGATTCCCGGCATGAACAAAGCCAACGTCGATTCCAAAATGATTGACGAGCGCATCAATAGGTACAAGTCGATAATTCTGTCGATGACCCAGCAAGAGCGCACGCATCCCGAAATCATCAAGTCTTCGCGCCGTAAGCGCATTGCCGCAGGCAGCGGCACAACCGTTCAGGAAGTTAATGCACTGTTAAAGCAATACGAGCAGACTCGGGAAATGATGAAAGCGGCAAGCTCTGGAAAAATGCCGACAATGCCGCAAAAAGTAATCAGACAAAAACGTCGTTTCAGATAACAAATTCGTGAGCGCCGCGCAGAAAAAAATCATAACGGCGCAAAGTTATCGGGCGTAACAATAAACAAACCAATGTAATGTCGTTTCGGTTCGATATGCAACGCGGCGTTGAGCGATTCGTAACGGCGCAAAGCTATTCGGGCGTAACAATAAACAAACCAATATAATGTCGTTTCGGTTCGATATGCAACGCGGCGTTGAGCGATTCGTAACGGCGCAAAGCTATTCGGGCGTAACAATAAACAAACCAATATAATGTCAATACACGACAGTAAAAAAGGAGATAAAATCATGGTTAAAATCAGACTCACTCGTCTCGGCGACCACAAAGCGCCGGTCTACCGCATAATCGTCGCCGACTCGCGTTCTCCGCGCGACGGCAGATTTATCGAAGTACTCGGCACGTACGACCCCCACCTCGAAGACAGCTTGAAGCTCGATGCGGAAAAAGCTAAAGAGTGGATAAAGAACGGCGCTCAGCCCACAGATACCGTGCGTTCGCTTCTTATCGACGCGGGTGTTATCGAGTCGCAAAAACGCACGCAAAAGACCAAGGTCGACAAGAAAAAGAAGGCGGAGTAACCGATGGTCGAACTTGTTAAATACATGGTTACGGCGCTTGTCGACAACAAAGACGAGATTGACGTTACCGAGGACGGAGAGACCGTGAGAGTTAAAGTCGCAAAAGACGATATCGGCAAGGTGATAGGAAAACAGGGCAGGATAATCAAAGCTATCCGCTCGGTTGTAAAAGCCGCGTCCGTCAAGAGCGGAAAAAATTACACGGTCGAAGTCGACGAGTAAATCTTGCTTGCGCTCGGTCAAATAGTTAAACCACAGGGAATACGCGGCGAGGTTAAGGTGATTGCCCCCGACCCGTCGCGTTTTCGTGTGCTTAAAAACGCGGTGATAAACGGTTCTCAGTACCGAATATCGTCGGTACGGTCGGACTGTAACGGTGCTGTATACGTAAAATTCGACGGCATAGACGACAGGAATGCCGCAGAGAGTTTGCGCGGGGCGGTAATAGAGATTGAAAAATCGGAAGCGCCGCCGCTCGACGCGGGCGAGTTTTACGTTTCGGATGTTGTCGGCGCACGAATTTCGGCGCGTTACGGCGACGAAGTGCGCGAACTCGGTATTATAACATGCGTGGACGCATTCGGAGCCGCCGATGTGTTTTCGGCGGAAAACGGCGGGAATAAGTTCTCATTTCCGTTTTTGAAAGCGTTAAACGCCCAATTCGACGAGCAAATGCGCCTTCTCACCGTCGACGGTAAAAAATTCGACGAGGTAGCGGTGTATGAGGATTAGAGCGCTCACGCTGTTTCCCAAAATGTTCGATTGCATGCGCGAGAGCATGTTCGGCCGCGCGGTAAAAAACGGAATTATAGATTTCGAGGCGGTCGACATTCGCGAATACAGCGCGGATAAAAAGCATTTTAAGTGCGATGACTCGCCGTACGGCGGTGGTGCGGGAATGGTGTTGACGCCGCAACCGATATACGATTGCATTAACGCCGTAGACCCCGACCACGAATATTTACGCGTTTTTATGTCGCCTCAGGGCGGAAAATTTTGCGATAGCACGGCGCGCGAGCTTGCGAAAGTTGACAATCTATTGATATTGTGCGGACACTACGAGGGCGTAGACAGACGCGTTATCGAGCTTTGTATAGACAGAGAAATTTCGATAGGCGACTTTATATTGTCGGGCGGCGAAATCGCCGCTATGGCGGTAATCGACGCGGCGGCGCGTTTTGTAGACGGTGTGCTCGGTTGCAGCGAATCGCATGAGACGGAGAGTTTTTCCAACGGTTTGCTCGAACATTATCAGTATACGCGTCCGCCCGTGTTTATGGGGTTGAGCGTGCCGGAAGTGCTTTTGAACGGTAATCATAAAAAGGTTGATAAATTCAGACGCGACGAGAGCGAAAGAATTACTCGCGAGCGTCGCGCCGACCTTTTGAACGTCCGCGATATTGAGGATAGCAATGGAAATTAACTGGTTTCCCGGGCATATGGCAAAGTCTAC
>CATLGX010000109.1 GCA_949948785.1 uncultured Christensenella sp.
GGCAGTTGCGGCGGCGTGCTGTCTCGGCGGTTGCGGCGGCGGAAACACCCCCGAGCGTCCACCTAACGTCTCTGTACAAATCACATTCGACGCGGCAGGCGGCGCGTTCGATAACGGAAGTAAATCAGTAGTTTTATCTGCGGCGGACGGCAAGGTCAAAACTCCCGAACCGCCCAAATCGGACGGATATGCGTTTGCGGGTTGGTTTAACGGTTCGTCGCAGTTCAGTCCCGATACGGCTCACGACGCCGACGTTACCTATACTGCGGCATACGTGTCGGGTAACGACGCGAGGGTATACGAGAAACTGTTCGATATGAATTCTGTCGTGTCGTTCGACATAAACATGTCGGACGCGCAGTGGAAAAAGCTGGACGCCGATTACGACAGGTTTTCGCATCACAAATCGCCGATATACCGTCTTGCCGATTCGGTTACCGTAAGTATAGACGGCGACGGATTTTCGTACGATTTTTATTACGAGGAAGTGGGCGTGCGCATGAAAGGCAATACGTCGCGTCGCAGGTTTTACGGCGACGGCGGTTTTTTCGCAAACGTGCATTTTAAGCTGTCGTTCGGCGAAACTTTCGACGACGAGGAAGAGTACTCGGTGGAAGACCGCAAGGTCTGGACAAGTAAAGAAGAGCGAAAACAGCGAAAAAACCGTACGTTCGGCGGCATGGAAAAGCTCGATATGAAATACAACAAAAACGATGACGAGACGTATATAAAAGACATATACGCAATGAAACTGTTTCGCGACAACGGGATAGTCGCACCGCATGCCACGCTGTGCGCGGTGAGTGCGCTCGAACGCGATTCGGTCAAAAAGAATCTCGGCATATATATGCTTTACGAAGCGGTTGACAGCGTGTTTATCGCGCGTAATTTCCCGCAGGACGCCGACGGAGACCTTTACAAGTGTTCGTGGGGCAGCGGAAGCGGCGCGGACTTGACGACGGCTTACGGGCTTGTCGGAGTGGAAAACGAACTTAAAAACGAGTTCTACACATATGACAAAAAGACAAACAAAAAAGCAACCGACCAAAACGGCAATATCGATTTTTCTTCGATGACCGATTTTATAGAGGCGCTCAACACGCCGTCTGCCGTGTATTCCGAGCTTATAGACGTCGATTATTTCGCGCGGTTCGAAGCGGTCAACTATCTTGTCGGCAATCCTGACTGTATTCGCAACAACTACAATAACTACTACGTGTATTTCCGCGGCGACGGCAGAGCGGTGTTTATTCCGTATGATTACGACAGATGTTTCGGTATAACCAAGGACTGGGCGCCGAACAACGCATGTCTCGACCTTACTCCTTTCGACGCACACACGTCGGGCGGCTACCAGCAAAATCCGCTGTATGTCGAGCTTATAATCGGCTCGGCGGATAACACCGTAAAAAGCGCGTACGTCGAGCGATTGCTCGAACTTGCCGACGGCAACGCTTTGAGTGTGTCGGAGTTCGATAGAGTTAAAAATATTTATAAAACGCATTACGATAACGCAACTGTCGGCGCGCTTGAAACCAATCGCGTGCGCTTCGATGCAAAAGATACCGGCAATATAGCTTTTGCCGACTACGTTTCGCAAAAACTCGATGTGATGCGGAACGGTATAGGCTATTAGCCCTGCGCCCAAAAAGTTGACAACGCCGATGTACGGGTGTATAATAGCCGTAAGAGGTACTTATGCGGTTTTGCGATTTATTCGATTCGTACATCGACGGAAAACTTAAATCGGACGGGGAAGTTTTGCGCGCGATTGCACAATTCAAACGCAATATCCCGAGCAGAATTTTACAGATGGAGTTTGACGGCTCGCATTCCAACAAACAGGGAGTTAAGGTAGGCGATAAGGTGTACAAACTCGGGCTTGACCTCGAAGCCTCAGTCGTGTTTATCGAGTATTTCGAAAATTGCAGTCAGGGTCAGCCGACAATGTCATTGCGCGTCGACAAGGGCGCGGCATCCGTAACAATCGGCGGCAGACAGGTTGACCGCTCGCTTTTGATACGTTATTCCGTGTCGAACGGCACGGTAGGAAAAACAGTAAGTATCGGATGAATTATGAAGTGCCCGCGTTGTAACGGATATGTAAAATACAGGAGCATGCAGTGCAAAAAATGCGGACTGCGCTTTCGTTATTCGGAGGAAGCCGAATCGCCGTGCAAGCGCGCGACGGCGGCCATTATGGCGCGCGTCGGCGGTATTGTCGGAGTGCATAGCTTTTACCTCGGTTATAAAATACGCGGAATAATTCGCGTAGTTCTGTTTCTCGGGCTGTGCGGATTGTTTATCGGTCCGCAGCTCGCAAGTATATTCGGCACGGGCATGTTCAGAGTAAAGCCCGACGCATTCACGGTTTCGGGACTTGTGCTGTTGGTTGCCAACATCATTTCGTACATCCTTGCCGTAATAGATTCGATGCGGATTTCCGCGGGCATAATCAATACCGATTCAAAAGGTTTCATGTTGAGATAGCGGGGTTGAACATATATGATTTGTCCTCAATGCGGCTACGATATAGGAAATAAAAATAAGTGTTTGCGGTGCGGATATGAGGTAAAAACGCTCGTAGTATCCGACCCTAAGCAAAGAGACGAGAGTCGACCCGAAACAAAGGTAATCGACCCCGATAACGTTTATATTTCAAACGGCGGGTACGGCGACGAGTACGTCGACCCGTTCGATATGCTTTTCGGAAATATTTTCGACCCCATAGGCGATTTGCTTGGCGGTCTTTTCGGATTGGACGTGCGCTCGCCGAGAAGAACGATGTTCGATTACGAAGATGACGACGAAGATTACGGACGAGATAAAAAAGGCGGCGAAGGCAAGATAGTAGAGGTAAAAAAGGTGGAAATTCTCGACGGCGACGGCAATCCCGTAAAAGAGGAAAAGCAGGAAAGCAAAATCAAGCAGACGGTTAACAAAATTAAGAATAAAATAAAAAACAATCGAGAAGACAAAAAGTAAACCGATAACGTTTTTTTGCATAACAAAAGAGGGCGCTTTTGCGCCCTCTTTTGTTATTGATTCGATTCGGTTTAATTATTTGCCCGCGCGGCGTTTATAGCCTTCGAGACGTTCTTTCGCTTCTTTCTCTGCGCGACTGAACAGTTCTTGCGCGATTTCGGGCTTGGACTTCGCAAGCGCGCGGTAGCGTGTTTCGCCGCCGATAAACTCTTGATAGTCGCCCGTCGGGTCTTTGCTGTCGAGAACAAACGGATTTTCGCCTTTTTCGGCAAGCTCGGGATTGAAACGGTAGAGCTGCCAATATCCGGCTTTGACCGCCTTGTCTTCTTCGCTCATGCCCTTGGACATGTCGATACCGTGGTTTATGCACGTCGCATACGCGATGATGAGCGACGGACCGTGGTACGCTTCAGCTTCCGAAATGGCTTTGATAACCTGATTCTTATCAGCGCCCATTGCGACTTGCGCAACATACACATAACCGTAAGTCATCGCCATAGCGCCGAGGTCTTTCTTTTTGGTGCGTTTGCCGCCTGCCGCGAACTTTGCGACAGAACCCGTCGGAGTGGATTTGCTCGACTGTCCGCCGGTGTTGGAGTATACTTCGGTATCGACGACGAGCACGTTCACGTCCTCGCCGCTTGCGAGCACTTGGTCCAGTCCGCCGTAACCGATGTCGTAAGCCCAGCCGTCGCCGCCGAATATCCATACGGACTTTTTGGTGAGGCAGTCTTTTTCGGCGAGGATTTCTTTAACGAGCTCGGCGCTTTCTTTGTCGAGTTTGTGCGCGTTTTCGAGAGCTTTAACGAGCTCGTCTCCGGTCGTTCTGCTCGCTTTCGCGTCGTCCATGTTTTCTATCCACGCTTTGCAGAGTTCGGCGCACTCTTTGCAGCCCGT
>CATLGX010000110.1 GCA_949948785.1 uncultured Christensenella sp.
CAAGGCACGCTTCTCGACCTCGACAGCGGAACATATCCGTTTGTTACAAGCTCGCATCCGATTAGCGGAGGCTTTTGCGCAGGAGCAGGCATAGGTCCGACGGCGATTAAAGAAGTTGTCGGAATACCAAAAGCGTACACGACGCGCGTCGGCGCAGGACCGTTCCCCACCGAGCTTGACGACGAAGTGGGAAATCATCTGCTCAACGTCGGCAACGAATTCGGCACAACGACGGGGCGTGCGCGGCGTTGCGGCTGGCTGGACGCCGTTATACTCCGCCTTGCCGTGCGCATCAACGGGCTTACTTCGCTCGCAATCAACAAACTCGATACGCTCACAGGCATAAAACGTCTTAAAATAGCGACCCACTACATGCAGGGAGAAAAGCAAGTCGAAGACTTCCCCGCCGACATAAGCATACTCGCGGAATGCACCCCTGTGTACGAGGAACTCGAAGGCTGGACGGAGGACATATCCGCTTGCAAGAGCTTTGACGAGCTTCCCGAAAACGCCAAACGCTACGTCAAGGCCATCGAACGCCTTACCGACTGCCGCATTTCCATGATTGGCGTCGGACCCGACCGAGAACAAAATATAGTACGATAATAAAAAATAACTTTTGCGTATTCGCCCGCGAAATTTCGCAAATACGCTTCGTAAAAAATGAAAGATAACAAGGTCAATAGGCATTTATTAAAGAGGTTTGTCGGGTATTACAGGCCGCACGTCAAGCTGTTCGTTATCGACATGCTCTGCGCGCTCGCAATATCCGTTTTCAACCTCTTTTATCCTTACCTGACCAAAGAAATAATGAACAATTACGTGCCCAACCGACTGCTTACGATGTTACTCGGCGCGGGAGGGTTTATTCTCGGCTTTTTCGTTATTAAAGCCGCGCTCTATTATGTCATGATGAGTTGGGGGCATATCGTCGGCGTGCGCATGCAGGCGGACATGCGGCGCGAACTGTTTTCGCACTTGCAAAAGCTGCCTTTCGCCTACTTCGACGAAAACAAAACTGGCGTAATCATGAGCCGAATGACAAACGACCTGTTCCAGGTGGTAGAGCTTGCGCACCACGGTCCCGAAGACGTATTTCTTTCGGCGATTACGATAATCGGCGCGTTCGTCGTACTCGCAACCGTCAATATATATCTCGCTCTCATAGTATTCGCATTCATACCGCTAATCGCCGTTTGCGCAATGCTGATGCGAAAACGCATGAACAAGGCGTACGCGGACACGCGCGTCGTCCAAGCCGAAATAAACGCGGATATAGAAAGCGCGGTATCCGGCATGCGCGTATCGCGCGCATATAACGCGGAAGCGCACGAGTGCAAGAAGTTCGAGGCGCGCAACGTCGATTTCGTAAACGCAAAAAGCCGTCAGTATAAGGTTATGGGACGGTTCCATGCGCTAATGAACTTTTTCACAGACTTTCTGTACTTCGCGGTTCTTCTCGCAGGCGGGCTGTTCTTTTACTTCGGCAAAATCGACGGCGGAGAGTTCGCCGCGTTCATCCTGTACGTGAGCACGCTGATAGCGCCTGTTAAAACGCTTGTTACTATTTACGACCAAATACAGGAAGGCTCCTCGGGATTTAAACGCTTTTGCGACATCATGGACGAAGAGCCGGAAACAGAACGGACAGAAGTCGTTTCGCCGAAACAACTAAGTGGCGAAATAGTTTTCGAAGACGTAACGTTCGGATACGACGGCGGCAATGCCAGACAGTCTGTCATTTCGGGCTTTTCCGCAAAAATCCCCGCGGGCAAAACGGTCGCGCTTGTAGGTCCGAGCGGAGGCGGCAAGACAACGCTCTGCCACCTTATCCCGCGGTTTTACGAAATAGACGGCGGGCGCATTACAATTGACGGCCGCGACATACGCGACATAAGCAGATATGCGCTGAGAGACAATATCGGAATCGTACAGCAGGACGTTTTTCTGTTCAACGGCACGATTAAAGAAAATATCGCATTCGGCAACTTCGACGCGACGGACGAAGAAATAACTGCGGCGGCAAAAAAAGCCAATATTCACGACTACGTAACGACACTTCCCGACGGTTATAATACAAACGTCGGAGAACGCGGCGTAAAACTGTCGGGCGGACAGAAACAACGCGTATCTATCGCGCGCGCTTTTCTTAAAAATCCGCCCATACTCATACTCGACGAAGCGACAAGCGCGCTCGATAACGCGACCGAAATGCTCATTCAAGACGCATTAAACGAGCTTTCGGCGGGCAGAACGACGCTTGTTGTCGCCCACCGCCTTTCCACTGTAAAAAACGCCGACGAGATTATTGTTATAACCGACGGCGGCGTAGAAGAGCGCGGCACGCACGAAGAACTTATTTCCCGCAACGGCATGTATAAAACTCTGTACGAATATCAGTTTAAAAACTTATAAAAACTTTTCGTTTATGTCTCGCAAAACTTTCAAGGCCGCGCTTTAATCTTTTCGTTATGCTCGTCTTATTGCCGCCTCCGATTGTTTTTCCCGACTGTCAATCAGATTCGCTTATCCCGAAGAGTTTTTAAAGAATTTTAATTGCGACACTGCGCAATCACAACCGTTAACACAGTAATAAAATAAATTACAGGCAACGCGATTTTGCATGTACTCGTTATGCCTATTCCGATATATCACGCACACGGCAATAGAATATTGTAGGTACAATCGACAAATATAACCGATTTTTCCGTGCCGCTTCAACAGCGGCGCGTTTTTTCAGGACGGCTTATATTACTGCGCGCGGCGGCATAGATATATTAAAATGAACGTATTTACACTCATTTGCCTGTCGCTATCGCTCGCCGCAGACGCATTTGTAGCCGCAGTATGCGACGGCTTGGCTTACAGACCCAAAACGGCAAAGCGCATAGCCATTTCGCTGTCGTTCGGTTTTGCGCAGGGGCTTATGCCCGTTTTGGGCGCGCTGTGCGGCGACAAACTTCTCGGATTTCTGAACGCGCAAACTTATCTCGCCTTTGCCGCGCTGTTCATTGTAGGCGCGCTCATGCTAATAGAAGGATTCGATAAAAAAGCCTCGTCCGTGCCGAGGCTCGGCGCGAAAACAATAGCGTTTCAAGCATTCGCAACCAGCGTCGACGCGTTCGCCTGCGGACTGACGCTAAACGTTTTACCTCTGCCGCTCTGGATAGAGGGCTTGACTGTCGGCGGCATCACCGCCGCGCTTTGCGCCGTGGCGTAGGGCGTCTTTAGAAATATCTACACCGGCTAAATTGGGAGAAAACGCCGCAAGTTCCTGAGCAAAATAGGAAGTGTACCAGCATTCACCGCAACCCGCGTCCAGCACACGCATTCCTGTCGCGGCGCACTGGATGAGTGCGTCTAGTACAGCTTGCCGTATTGGGGCATAGTATCCTTTCTCCAGAAATGCGCTTCTGGACTGAACCATCACTTTATCGTCCCCATGCCGTTTTTTGCTGGATTGATTAGATAGCAGCAGGTTTACATAACCATATTTACTTTTGTCAAAGGTGTGGTGATTACGGCAAGCCAGTGTGTTTTCTCCTGCAAGCGGTTCACCGCAGACGGGACAACAGAAAAATGAAGTTGACATAATATCCCCGCAAGGTAGTTCTCATAAAAAATTCTGATGCACAGAAACAGCAGGGGCGACCTTTACGGCCGCCCGCTGTAAATAGTTTCGCAAAGATTAGCCAAACAGCGCCAACAGGAAGCCTGCGGCGACTGCGGAGCCGATCACGCCGGCCACATTCGGGCCCATAGCGTGCATGAGCAGGAAGTTCTGCGGGTTCTCCTGCTGGCCCACCTTCTGCGCGACGCGCGCCGCCATCGGGACAGCCGAAACACCGGCGGAGCCGATCAGCGGAT
>CATLGX010000111.1 GCA_949948785.1 uncultured Christensenella sp.
TCGAAGGCGCGGTCTGTCGGGTCATGGACGATAACGATTCGACTATGACGATAAAAAAATTGCAGCATGCCGCGCGGCGCGACCCCATGACGGGCTTGTATAACCATTCCGCGGCGCGCGACCGCAGTCAGAAATTGTTAAATTGCGGAGAGGGAAAGAGATATCTTCTCGCATTGATGGATATAGACAATTTCAAACTTGCAAACGACTCGCGCGGGCATCTTTTCGGCGACAGCATTATAGAAGTGGTCGCCGCGCGAATAAAAGATAATATCAGAAGTGCGGATATTGCGGCGCGCGTCGGCGGCGACGAGTTTATAGTGTTCATGGAATACAGGGGTAAAGCCGAGCCGCAGATTAAGCGCGTATTCAACAAACTCTGCGGCGAGTACGACGGTTTCGATATAACAATGAGTATGGGGATAGCGGTATCCGACGACGACGGAAACGATTTCGACGCGGTGTTTAAAAAAGCGGATACGGCGATGTACGCCGTCAAAAAGAGCAAAAAGCACGCCTATAAATTTTACGACCCGAGCATGGATTCCATACTCGGCGGCAAATGAGGTAAAGATGAACGTCGAACAGTGTTACGAAGCGATGCGCGGTAACTATGCGGAAGTTTTGAGCCGATTGCGCACGGAAGAGCGCATCGTCAAGTTTTTAAAGCGCGTGCCGAGCGACGCCAATTACGAAATACTTTGCAAAGCAATGAAGTCGGGAAACGCGGACGAGGCGTTTCGCGCGGCGCATACGATTAAAGGAATTTGTCTCAATCTGGCTATTACGGCGCTGTATCGCTCTTCGCACGAGCTTACTGAAGCGCTTCGCGGCAAGTCGCAGATAGACGAAGACGCCGAAGCGTTGTTCGATAAACTTGCAACCGATTATCAAATAACGGTCGACGCCATAAAAACGCTCGACGCTATATAAAAATTCAAAAGGAGAATACCATGTCGAAAAAAAGCGACCTTAAAAAGGCGATAGCCGAAAGCGAACAGGAAATCGCAGACCTCGAAAATCGACGCAATCGTTCGCAGTCCGCGCTTTTGCAATCTTTCCTCGACCATCAAAAGCCCAACAAGAACGACGCGGAATATTACCGCGTGTATTCGCAGCTTATCGATTTGGAACGCGCCAATTTGAGAAAGCTCATGGCGGAGCTTAAAAAGCTGGAAAGCGAGTAATCCGATGTTTCGCATCCTCGTAGTAGACGACGATAAAAATACGCGGTTCTTTCTCAAAGAAGCTTTGGAATTGGACCATTATATAGTATTTTGTGCGAGCAACGGCGAACAGGCGCTCGACGTGTACGAAAAGGAGTATATCGACCTCGCCATCGTCGATATCATGATGCCCAAAGTGGACGGTTACGAGCTTACGCGACAGCTCAGAATGACCAACAAGGATTTGCTCGTTTTGATGATTTCGGCAAAGCAATTGCCCGAGGACAGAAAAAAAGGCTTTCTTGTCGGTATAGACGATTATATGTCCAAGCCAATCGATGCCGAGGAACTTCTGCTTCATGTAAAAGCGCTTTTGCACAGAGGCCGCGCGGCAAGCGAGCACAGACTCACCGTCGGCGATATTTCGCTCGACTACGATTCTTTGAGCGTTACGGGGCACGGGCAGACGCAGGAACTTCCGCAAAAGGAATTTTTGCTGTTGTACAAGCTGTTGTCTTTCCCAAACAAGATTTTCACCAAAATTCAGTTGATGGACGAAATCTGGGGCGTCGCGTGCGATACGGGCGTCGAAACGGTAACGGTTCATATCGGACGGTTGAGAAAGCGGTTCGAGGATTGGGATGAGTTCCGCATAGAAAACGTGCGCGGGCTCGGATATAAGGCCGTCAGAAACGTCTGATGATTTTGCGCTTCGGCGCGGGAGACGCTTAAAATCACAAGCCGTCTCTTTTTTTGTGATTACGCCGAGCTGTACTTTAAAAATGCGGCGCGGCAACGGAGAATATTATATGAAGTTACGCAACACCGATTTCTCGCATAAACAGTCCAAGCGACAGCTCCGTTCGACGTTTGTATTGATTACGTCGTTTATTATGGCGCTTATCGTTGTAATAACCATCATGCTTATATGGGCGGTAATGAATACCGGCTGGATAGACGAGACTCTACTCGACATGGCTTGGGTCATAGTCGCGGTGTCCGTCGGTATTGTTAGTATCTGCACGGGTATCGGTTTGTCCGTAATTGCGAGTAAAGTAATAATGCGTCCGATGAACGACCTTTTGGACGGCATGCACAAACTGTCCAAGGGCGAGTTCGATACGCGCATAAACTATACGAAGGGCGCATCCGATATCAGGCGCATTTACGACGGCTTTAACTCGCTTGCGCAGGAATTGAGCAACGTCGAAATATTGCGCTCCGACTTTATAAATAACTTTTCGCATGGATTCAGAACGCCAGTCAACTCCATAAACGGACTTATAGGCTTGCTAAAAGAAAAAGCACTGCCGCGAGAAAAACAGCTCGAATATCTTAACGTAATAGAAGAAGAAACGCGGCGGTTGTCGCTGACTACCACAAATATTTTACAGCTCAGCAGGCTGGATAATCAAGGTATTCTCACAAATACGTGCGAATACAATATTTCCGAGCAGATACGCAGGTGCGTACTGTTTTTGGAAAAGCAGTGGACGGAAAAAAATCTCGACCTTTCCATGGATTTCGACGACTTTATAATCGAAGCGGACGAAGATTTAATGAAGCAGGTGTGGTTTAATATATTGGATAACGCGATTAAGTTTGCCGACGAAGGCGGCGCGCTCGGGATAGACATGAAAAAAACTGGCGGAACTTTGTGCGTCAACGTTTATAACGACGGTCCCGAGATTCCCGAAGCGGACCGGGAACGCATATTCGATAAATTCTACCAGACTGACAAGACGCATTCTCGCTACGGGAACGGCATAGGTCTTTCCATTGTCAAGCGCATCGTGGAACTCCATAACGGCTCCGTTGCGGCGAGAAGGGAAGACGGAAAGACTGTGCTTTCCGTATCTCTCCCGTTGTGAGCGCGTATTATTATATCGGAACCTACGCAAAATAACGTAAAAGTCCGAATGCTGTCGAACTTAGCCGCAAAAGTCTGCGATATATCCCGCGTTTTTGTTTATGGCGGTGTGTATTGTCCGTAAAATTACATATACGGAAATAATTATACACAAAATTTACACAAAAGCGTTAAAGTTTAGGTTGAGTTTAGACATGTGTGGTAATATAGCGCTCGACAGCATAGGATTTGTCATCTAAGGAGAAAACATGGACGAACTCAAGATTAAAGAGGGGCTTAAAGACTTCTTTTGCACCAACCTCGGCATCGAGCCGGACGCACTCGGCTACGATACGCCGCTCTTTTCGGACGGAATCGGTCTCGATTCCATCGATTCGCTTGAAATAATCGCTTATGTCGACAGCACTTACGGAATTTCCATGACGGGCGTCGGCAAAGAGCCGTTCTACAATATCGACAGTATCACCAAATACATAGTGGAACACGCCTGATTTAATTCGGCTTTCCGCTTTCCAAATAAATATAAGACAGGAGAATCATGTATCATGACAACCGATGATAAGCGCTGTGTAATAACGGGGCTAGGTATGATATGCGCTATCGGCAATAGCGTTAAAGAATGTTGGAATAATGCAATGGACGGCAAAAGCGGCATTGCTCATACTTCAACCGTCGGTACCGACGGTTGCTATACCGACTATGCGGCGGAAGTAAAGTGCGACTCTCTGGATACTAAAGAGACCGCCGGCATGGACCGCGCATCGAAACTGTGCATTAAGGCGGCGAACGAGGCGATTAGCGACGCGGGGCTTAAAAACTTC
>CATLGX010000112.1 GCA_949948785.1 uncultured Christensenella sp.
AATGTGATACAAAGAGGCGTTCATCAATGACCACAGCGGAAATGTTTGAAAATAAAGGTAAGTTCGACGCGTTTGTTTTGACGGGGGAGTCAAACCGCTATTATTTTACGCGGTGCTCCACGTCGTTCGGCGCAGTAGTTATCACGCCCGAAATCAGGGTGTTTATTACGGATTTCAGATACGAATCGGAAGCGCGCGAAAAGGTTTCCGACTTCGAGATAGTCGTTACGACGTTTGCCGAGCTTTACGGAAAGATTGCGGAAACGCTTAAAAAAGCAGGCGCTAAAACGGTCGGGTACGAACAGTCCATGTCGGTCGGCGAATTCGCGCTGTTTAAGGCCGCGCTCAAAGAGTTCAAACTCAAACCCGCAGACGACGTAATAGAATCAAAGCGGGCGATAAAGACCGAAGAAGAAATCGGTTTCATAGTCTCCGCACAACGCATTGCCGAGCGCGCGCTTCAAAAAGCCGTTACGGGACTGAAACCCGGCATGACCGAACGCGAGCTTATGGCGGAGATAAATTACGAGATGATAAAGGGCGGTGCGGACAAGTATTCGTTTGAAACGATTACGGCGTTCGGCGCAAACTCCGCGCAACCGCATCACCACCCGTCGGATAAGAAACTCGAAAAGGACGAGCTTATACTCGTCGATATGGGCGCTATGTTTAACGGATATTGCTCGGATATGACGCGCACTTTCTGTCTGGGCGACCCCGGCGAAGAGCTTACGCGAGTGTATGAAACCGTTAAGTCCGCACAGGCATATGCGATAAAGCACATTAAAGCGGGTATGACTTGCAACGATGCCGACGCGCTTGCGCGCGAGTACATAACCGCAAACGGCTACGGCTCCCACTTCGGACATTCTTTCGGACACGGCGTCGGAATCGATATACACGAGACCCCGCGCGTCGGTCAAGGTTCGGACTTCGTTCTTCAACCCAATATGGTAATCACAGCCGAACCCGGAATTTATATTCCGGGACTCGGCGGAGTGCGTATAGAGGATATGCTCGTCGTCGGCGAAGACGGCGTAACGGACATAACCGAGTACGACAAAAAATTAAGTATATAATTTTCGGAGGATAATTTTTATGGTATCGGCAGGAGATTTCCGCAAGGGCACAACTTTCGAAATGGACGGCAAAGTTTACACGGTCGTCGAGTTTCAGCACGTCAAACCCGGCAAGGGTTCGGCGTTTGTGCGCACTAAAATCAAAAACGTTATTACCGGTCAGGTGCTCGAAAACACTTTCAACCCGTCCGATAAGTACGAGGAAGCGCACATCGAAAGACGCGAGTACCAGTACTCGTACAGCGACGGCGACATTTACTACTTTATGGACACCGAGACTTTCGAGATGTTGCCGCTCAATCGCGAGACATGCGAGGACGCGTTGCGTTTTATCAAAGAAGAGATGAGCGTAACTATTTCGTCGTACAAGGGCGCGCCTTTTGCGGTAGAACCGCCCAACTTCGTAGAGCTTGTCATAGCCGAAACCGAAGCGGGCATACAGGGCGATACCAGTAAGCCCGGCAATAAGCCCGCAACGCTCGAAACGGGCTTTACCATAGGCGTGCCGCTGTTTGTTACGACGGGCGATAAAATCCGTGTGGACACACGCACGGGAACGTACATGGAACGAGTAAAGTAAAATTTCGATTTTCAAGTAACTCGCTCTTTCGAGTGCTGACATTACGTCGTATGAACTTTCGGCGCGGTTTGCGTTTGATTGACGTCGCGTATTAAATATTTTAAGAACCTTTCGGGGTTCTTTTTTTTGTGCGTAAAAGAGCGGGTCGGCATCGCGCATAATCGCGCGGCGTTACCCATAAATATAACGGTATGAAAGACTTTTACAAACTTATACCGGACAAGCTTGCCGAAGTAATTTCGTCGCGGCTTGCGTTTGACAAAATAAGCGAAATACGCATACGCAACGCGTGCCCCGTACGAATAGGTTATGACGGCACTTATTATTATCTGTGCCGCAACGGTTTGACTAAGGACAGCTCTTCCGCTTTTGTTGCCGCCGACGGCGAGGCGGAAAATATTGTAATGCGCGCATGCGAAAGGTCGCTTTATACCGTAACCGACACACTGCGGCGCGGATATATTGCCGTAACGGGCGGCATCAGAATAGGCGTATGCGGAAGCGGCGTCGTAAGCATAGACGGCACTCCGACGCTCAAAAATTTTTCGTCTGTTAATATAAGGCTTCCGCATCAAGTGCTCGGCTGCGCGGCGGGCGTGCATGCCGGTCTGTTGAGTTCGGGGCTTTGCAACGTGCTGTTGATTTCGCCGCCGGGGGCAGGTAAAACAACTGTATTGCGCGACCTTTGTCGACTTATTTCGGACCGCGGTACGAACGTACTGTTGTGCGACGAACGGTATGAAATAGCGTCGGCGGGCAACGGCGCGCCCACTCTCGACGTAGGCGCTTGCACGGATATTATGAGCGGTATGGACAAGCGCGAAGTGTTTGAAATCGGCATTGCTTCCATGCGTCCCGACGTTATTATGACGGACGAGCTTTATTCTCGAGATATAGACGCGCTGTGTCGCGCCGTGCATTGCGGTATATTCGTTATAGCTACCGTGCATGCGCGAAACGTAGCCGATTTCAAAGCGAAGCCCGAATATGCCGACATAATACATAAGAAGATTTTTGCTCGATACGTCGAGATATCGGACGCGCCGTTGCGCAGCGGACGCATTACAGAGGCTTTCGGTAATGACGAATAAACTGTTTATTATTGCTTTGTGCGCGGCTGTCGGCGCAGGCGCGGGGTTTGTTATGATGAAAGCATATAAGCGCAGGCTTGCGTATTTGTCGGGCGTATGCGACATGATTAGCGAACTTAAACGCAATATTTCGTACCGTAAAGACAGCGCGGCGCGAGTATTGGGCGCATTTTCCACATCGAGCGCGCAACTTAAAAAGAACATCGACGAGTATATAGCTTACAGCGAATCCAAAAGCGGCACGCTCGCCGTGAGCCGAGGATTTTTATCGGGAGGAGACCATGCCAAGGTAACGGAGCTGTTCGGCGCGTTGGGAAACAGCGACGGTCCGTCGCAAATGGCGCGCTTGGACGCGTTTTCGGGCGTTTTCGGCGAGCTTAAAGAGAGAGCCGCTTTAAAAAGCGAAAAGTACGGCGCACTGTCGGTCAAACTCGGTTTTTTGTTCGGTTTGGGCGTGGGCGTGCTGTTTTTGTAGGTGAGCATGGACATAAGCATAATATTCAAAATTGCCGCGGTCGGACTCATAACCGCAATACTCAATCAGCTTTTGAAAAAAGCCGATAAGGACGAGATTGCGACGCTTACGACGTTAGCCGGATTAGTAATAGTACTCGTCATGGTAGTCGATATGATAGGACAGTTGTTCGGCACTCTCAAAACGGTATTCGGAATGTATTGATGGATATTTTTCGCATTGCGGCGATAGCGCTGATTACGGCGTTCTGCTCGATAGTATTGCGCGACATTAAGAGCGAACTTGCCATGCTCGTCGCTTTTGCGGGCGGTCTGATAGTGCTTTTGTCTGTCGTCGATTATTTTTCGGGAATTTTTTCTGTCATATCGGATATTGCAAAGCGCGCCGGCATAGCGACGTCTGTAATAAAACTGTTGTTCAAAGTGATTGCGATAGGGTACATCGCGGAGTTTTCGTCGTCGCTTATCGAAGACGCTGGCATGTCGTCTCTTGCGGACAAGGTAACGCTTGCGGGTAAGCTCATGATAGTGTCCGTGTCGTTGCCCGTTGTCGTGGAACTTTTCAAATTCATTGCGGGAATGTTATCTTGAAAAAAACGTTAATCTTGTTGGCGGCGTTTGCCGTCG
>CATLGX010000113.1 GCA_949948785.1 uncultured Christensenella sp.
GGTGATTTCCAAAGTTCGAGTCGGCGTACGGCTGTGTCCCGCCGAATTTTTGGTTGTCAAGCGTTCGATTACCGCTTTACGTTCGTTAAAAAATTGCGTCGAAAGTTCACAGTACTGCGATTCGTTAAAAGATATTACGGCATGGGTCAGGGAATGTGCCGAACTCGAACGTGAAATAGATAAAACGGTGGAAACGGACACCGAACTTAAAGACGGCGCGAGTGAAAAGCTGTATTCTCTTCGCCGTGCCATTACGCATGCCAACGCCAAACTGAAAGAACGTCTCGATGCATTTACAAGACAAAACGAAATAAGCAAATATTTGCAGGATAACATAGTTACGGTGCGCGACGGTCGATATGTCGTACCCGTACGTGCAGAATACCGTTCGGCGGTAAAAGGGCTTGTGCATGACATATCGGCTACGGGCGCAACAGTTTTTATCGAACCGTTCGCAGTAGTCGAGGCAAACAACGCGCTTAAAACGCTGATTACGGAAGAGCAAAACGAGGCGGAGCGCATACTTACCGAACTCGGCAACAAAGTGCTTGATAACGCGGCCGCGCTTCTTGACGGCCAGCGGGTGTTGACGGAATGCGGCGTTATTTTCGCAAAGGCGGAATACGCTAAACGTATAAACGCTTATAAGCCGACGCTTAACGCCGACGGCAGAATTATGCTCATAGACGCGCGCCACCCGCTTATTTCCGAAAATTCCGTTGTACCTGTAAATATCAAGTTTAACGATAAACGTGTTTTGTTAATTTCGGGTCCGAATACGGGAGGAAAGACGGTCGCATTAAAAACGGTCGGGCTTTTTTCTCTCATGGCGGCAAGCGGAATGTTCGTTCCTGCCGCCGACGGAAGTGAAATTTGTGTTTTCGAGAATATATATTGCGATATAGGCGATTCGCAGAGCATTGCGCAGTCGCTCAGCACGTTTTCGGCGCACATAAAAAACATAGGTGAGATTACGGCGGCGGTAAACGGTCGAGCTCTTGTTCTTTTGGACGAGCCCGGCGACGGCACGGACCCCGAAGAGGGCGCCGCGCTTGCAGTCGGCATTATTAAACGGTTACTGCGAAGCGGTTGCACCGCTGTTATAACGACGCATTTTAACTCGGTAAAAGAATTTGCACTCGACAGCGACGGTATAGCGAACGCCTGCATGCAGTTCGACAACGAAAAACTTATTCCGACTTACAAACTTATAGAGGGCGTATCGGGGTCGAGTTATGCGCTTGAAATCGCCGAACGCCTCGGCATAGATAAAGAGATAATCGCCGACGCGCGCGACGCGTTGTCGTCTGAAAAAATTGCATTCGACGAGATAATTAAACAGGCCGAAAAAATGCGTAACGACGCATTGAGCGACAGAGAAAAAGCTCGCATACAAGCCGAAGAGGCGCTCGAAAATGCGAAACGTGCAGAAAAACTGAAAAACGAATATCAAAATAAACTGTTGGAAATTACCGAAAATACACGCAGCATAATTCGTCGGAAAGCTGACGAGTACTCTGAACGTGCCGATTTGATTATCGAACAGTTAAAAGAACAGCTTAAAGCGGGGGATGAAAGTGCGTTGTTTTCGGCGCGCAAGATTGCGGCAAAGTTGTCGGACGGTATCCCGGCGGAAACTAAAATCCCGTCTGCGGCGACAAAACCCGCACAGCTTTCGGAGCTTACGGTAGGCGCACGAGTTCATGTTTCGGGACTCGATAAAGACGGTGTAATAGTAAGCAAACCGCGCGGCGATAAGGCCGTTGTAGCGATAGGGCAAATAAAAACAGAAATACCCGTGTCGGCGCTTTCGATTATTGTCGATATTAAAAAGCGCGATAATGCAGCCGTTGTTACAAAATCCGCGGACCCGATAACCAAAGAAATAATGATGCTCGGGCTGACGGTAATGGATGCTACGGAACAGCTCGACCGCATTCTTTCGGATATTCCGTCGCGCAGTACTTTAAGGATTGTGCACGGAAAAGGCACGGGCGCGCTCGGTAAGGGCATCCAAGTATATTTGAAAAAACATCCGAGAATAAAAAGTTATCGTTACGGCAACTACGGTGAAGGGGACTCCGGCGTAACTATCGCCGAAATCAAATAACAAATGGTTCTGCGTTAATCATACGGCATTATATCGTATAGTTCTTCATAAGAAAACGCCCGCATAAATACTTCTTCACGGTTAAACTTATAACGTTTTGATATATCAAGCGTAAGAACATATACAACAAAATTTACAGTACGTAAATCGAGCGCAAGAATTTCGTCTAAGTTGTCGACAACCTCCGCGGCGTATTTTAAAAATTTATCTTTAATAAGCGAATACTCATGTTCTACCGATAAATAAAAAGAACGTGAATGACTTTGCACGCATGATAATGCTTCGTTGGCGGAAGTCGGCGTTATTTTATCGTTCAACAACAGATTTAGCACAATCCCGTCGACAAGGCGCTTGATAGTAACGTATCTCGTACTTTTAAAGCGTCGACCGACGTCGTTCTCGATTTGTAAGCGAAACAATGTGCCCTGCGACGCGTCTATCAGTCGCGACATTATTTCGGGTGAAATCGTATAATTCATACTTTCACCAAAGAGTAATTATAATATCCGTCGGCGATGCCGCACAGTGTGCCGTACAGAGCGGTTGCGCGTTCGTCCACGCCGAGCGCTTCACCGATTTTGCTGTCCGTTTTTGCCGATGCCTTTATATCGGCATTGACCGTTTTTACGAAATCGGGCAACAATTTAAAATCGAAATCCTTTGCGCAAGCGAGCAGGCGTGTTACAAAAGGATACGAAAAAAAAGATTTTTTTATTGCAAGCAAACAATCGAGCAACAACCTTACGATTTTTTTTCTTCCGAATTTTTTAAGTGATTCCGCGTTTACAAGCTCTTCGTAACTTGAAAATTTTGCGTTTTTAACAGCATGTTCCATTCCGTCGGCGCAATTTCTTAATTCGGCTATCGTATTTTCGTCGGCACACTTAATTGCAAAGAACGCGGCTTTTTTATATGCTTCGATATCGGGTGCATGAACTTTTCGAAATCCCGTTATGCGCTTATATGCGAACGGAATATATCTTTCTACGCTTTTTTCGTTGTTATCGGTAAAGGCTGTTCTTATTGCCGTAGCGGAAATATAATCGCCGTTGCTTTCCGTGCTGTTGTGTTTACCGCCTTCGCGCATTATAATAAGAGGTTCCGCATTAGCGTTTAATTTGTCAATTGCAGAGATATATTCTATGCAGAGCATATTATTCGGCTCATTGATAACGGTAGAAACGTCGGCGCTTTCGTCGTAAAAGCGGCGATAGAGCGCGCTAAACGCTTCCGTGCAAGCATAATTATAGCTTTTACCGTTTTTCAAACCGCTCTTAACTATTGCGTCGAAATCGGTTTTACGTTTGAGTTTTATGTTGGCAAGGCGAAAAACGATGTCGGAAGGCGAAGTTGCGCCCATCGCTATGTGCGTAATACCGCCGATTGCCGAAATTATTTTAATCGCGCCCTCCGCGAAGTAGCCGGCGCTTGCGGTGGCATATAGCGACGGAAGTTCTATAACGGCACTTGCTCCGCCGCGTACTGCGCATTCGGCGCGTATGGATTTGTCGCAAAACGCAGGATATGCGGATTG
>CATLGX010000114.1 GCA_949948785.1 uncultured Christensenella sp.
GCCGTCCGGCATGCTCAACAGCGTAGGGCTTCAAAACCCGGGCGTAGAGGCGTTTATCGAATACGAACTGCCGTTTATGAAGTCGCTCGGCACAGTTGTCATTGCGAACGCCGCAGGCGCGACCGAATCGGATTACGTGTCGATTGTCGATATTTTGAGCGGAACCGACGTCGACATGATAGAACTTAATATTTCGTGCCCGAATGTAAAAAACGGCGGAATGGCGTTCGGTGTCGACCCCGACAGCGTCGAGAGCGTTACGCGCGCCGTGCGTAAAGTATGTAAGAAACCGCTTATAATCAAGCTCACTCCCAATGTGGCGAACATTTCGCAAAACGCATTGGCGGCGGAACGCGGCGGCGCGGACGCAATCAGCCTTATAAACACGGTTGCGGCAATGGCAGTCGATTACAAGACGAGAAAGCCCGTGCTCGGCGTGGGCGGCGGAGGATTAAGCGGCGCTTGCGTCAAACCGATTGCTTTGCGCATGGTGCACGAGTGTTATAAAAAAGCGAGTATTCCCATTATCGGTTTGGGCGGTATAACATGCGGCGAGGACGCCGCCGAGTTTATGCTTTGCGGTGCGGCGGCGGTGCAGGTGGGTACAGCCAATATTTCCGACCCGTTTGCCGGCTTAAAGGTTGTAAATGAGTTGACAAATCTTGCCGAAAGTGATAAAATCGGTAAGATAACAGAACTTATCGGAGGGCTGAAACTTGAATAAAGTAATGCAATTGTTTGAACGCTCGGGCGCTGTCATGAAAGGTCATTTCATATTGACAAGCGGGCTTCACTCCGATACGTATATGCAATGCGCAAAGCTGTTCGAGTTCGGCGACGTTTCGGAAGAGCTTTGCAAACAGGCGGCGGACAAAGTAAAAAAATACAAAGCCGACGTAATTGTGTCGCCTGCGACGGGCGCTATCATATTCGGTTACGAACTGAGCAAACAGCTCGGCATTCCAAATATGTTTGCCGAACGAGAAAAGGACGGAAACTTTGCGCTCCGACGCGGTTTCGAGCTTAAAGAAGGAAGCAAGGTCGTAATTGCCGAAAACGTAGTTACGACGGGCGGTTCCGTAAAAGAAGTTATCGAGCTTATAAAACGTTTGGGCAGCGAAGTCGTCGCGGTTGTCGAGGTTGTCGACAGAAGCGGCGGCAAGGTAGACTTCGGCGTTCCGAACGAAAGCCTGTTGCAGATAGAAGTCAAAACTTACAGCCCCGAAGAATGTCCTATGTGTAAGGCGGGTACGACGGCAGTCAAGCCCGGTAGCAAAGGACTTAAATAAAAAGGGTATAATAAATTTTCAAGGAGGTAAGAATATGGCAACAAGAACGACAAGAACGAGACGCGCTTACACTTACACCGCGCGGGCATGGGAGTTTAAACTCGCTTTCTGGCTGGTAATCGTTATCGGCGTTGCAATGGCAATAACGGCTATCCTCAACCTCATTCCCGGTGTCAATCTGAACAACGTAAAGAGCGTAATCGTATCGATATGCACGGCTATCGCGCTGATAATTCCCGTAGTAATGAGTTATCAAGTGGCTCGCCACGAGCAGACATGGATGTTTGTGCTTTGGATAGTTTGCGTAATACTCGTTGTTTTCGGCGTAATCGTCGTCAATATCTAATCGAAGAAAAGGGATTCTTATGGGACGCTCTCAAAACAAAAACGTATTTGTGCGGTACTTCACGCCTTTCGGACTGCGACAGGTAGGCGATATAATGATGCTCGCGGGCTTTATAGTGCTCATCATCGGACTTTGCACAGTCGACGGAGTACTGCTTGCCGGCTTTATTTGCTACGGGCTGGGCGCGGCTTGCGCGATAGCGCGAAGCTGTATAACCATGTTCACGGTAAGGAACAGCCGTGCGCCCGAGTTTAAATCGGCAGTGATAAACGTTTCGATAATGGGCGTTTTGTTTGCACTCGCACTGTTCGGAATTATTTGGACGATAGTTGCGTAAAAACTTAATCGTAAGCCGCGCCTAAGCAGCGCGGTTTTGTTTTTTGATTTCTGCCATGGTTAAAAAATATAAAAAGGGAAACGACGTATCTTACGCTCTCGGCGCGACGGTGGTAATGGAGCTTTTGAATAACCGTCCCGATAAAGCGCGCGCCGTTTATATCTCCGAAAAATCGGATGTTAAAGCGGTGGTCGACAGAGCGCACGCATGCGGCGTGCCCGTCGTTGTCGGCGATAAGCCGTTTAATATTTTAAGCCCCAAAGAAAACTGTTTTGCGATAGGCGAATTCGATAAATACGATTGCGCGCTTTCGCGCGAGCGCAATCATATCGTGCTCGTAAACCCGTCAAACAGCGGAAATCTCGGCACAATCATGCGCGCCGCACTCGCGTTCGACTGTACGGATATTGCCGTGATTCGTCCCGCCGTAGATGCGTTTGACCCGAAAACCGTGCGTGCGAGCATGGGCGCGGCGTTCTCTGTCAATACTCGGTTTTACGACAGCTTCGACGACTATGCAAAAGAGTTTTACGATAGGGAAATCGTGCCGTTCATGCTTTGCGGCTCGCCGTTCGCAGAAAAGGAATTTTCGCGCGACAAAAAATATTCGCTCGTGTTCGGCAATGAGGCGACTGGCTTGCCGTCGGAGTTTTCGGAGTATGGCGCGGTGCGTATCGAACAGTCCGATAAAGTCGACAGTCTTAACTTATCTGTTGCCGTGTCGATTGCGCTTTATAAAATTCGTAATTTGTAATCGGTTTATTGTTGTAGGTACATATAAACGCAAATATTCTGTCAATGCTCGTTGCTATTTATCGGTAAGTTCTCTCCCGTTTTATGTGCGATGAGCATTGTCGTTTATATAAAAGCTCAATCCGTACGCGAGAGCGAGAGCAAAGCTGTCGTTCGACTCCCTCTTCGGAAAGTGTGCAAGTAGCGTCGTAGTTTATTTTAAACCTCTCATTGGGAGACGGCGAGGAGCGCTACCTTTTATCCGAAATCCCCTCATTATGCGTTCGCGTGTGATTAGTACAAAAAGCCCCTTCTTTGGGAGGGGGGAGGCGCGCGAAGCGCGGCGGGGTGGTCGGCGATGCGTTTGTTTCGCATCGCATATTTTTTGTCGTTGATTCGTTGATTGCCAAACAAACGAAAAATTACAGATTCCGATTCGCTGTCGGTTTTACAGTAACGGTTTTATAGTTTGTATATTCTACGTGTCCGCCGCCTTTTAGATGCACGTGTTTTATTCCGGCGTAATCGACGTCCGCTTTATCCGCGCCGCGTGCGCTCGAATAGAACGCGGCGATTTCCGCGGCGCGCAACAGTTGCGCGTCGGTCGGGGCGGACGTTTTCAAAACGGCATGACATCCGTGCGCACCTTTGACGTGTAGCCAAATATCCGTTTTTTGCGCGCCGCGTGTTATTCTGTCGTTTTGCGCGTGGTTTTTGCCGACGAGAAGCGTAACGCCGTCGATGTCGAACGAATACGGTTCCGACGGTTCGGGTTTTACCTTTTTCTTTTTTG
>CATLGX010000115.1 GCA_949948785.1 uncultured Christensenella sp.
CATGATAATTACCGCTTTTATCGCGGTGCTTTCGTGGGCGCTTATACGATTTGTCAATTTGATGTTTACGTGGCGAAAAAAGGCACAGGGCGCGCTCGACAAGAGCCGCGAAATGCTTACAAACACGCGCGACGAGCAAATGGGCGAAATCGCAGACGTTATCGGAATAATAACAAAAGACCCCGCCGACAAAAACGAACTTAAACGCAAAGACCAAAAACTCGATATGTTTATCGCTACGGGCACGCTCCCGAAACGTCCGTACAGCGACGACATAGGCGGAACTTACGACGAGGTGTTTCTCTTGCCGTCGGATTGTTCGCACGACGGCGCGGAACAGAACGACGAAATGCGTTCCGACGAATAAACTTTATAACGCCGATGCCGAGAGAAAACGGCGCCGTTCGACAAAATCCGTCAAAACTCTTTACTTTTGCATCGCTCTGTGATAGAATAAATTTATGTATAACTTGCGCAAAATCGGCACGGTTGCCGCGGTTTCGGCTGTCGCCGCCGCATTGACATTTGCCGTTCCGACTACCGTTTCGGCGTTTGCGGACGACGCGCAGACCGAACCTGACAATTCGGCGGCGCTTTCGGCGATTCAAGCGCGGTCGGACATCGCTTACGCGTACTTCGACGCGCCAACTGCCGTTCATGCCGACGCATCCGGAATACACGTAACATGCGCCGACGGAGTAGTTACAATCAACGTACGCCAAACGTCCGGTATAGAAATATCCGAGCCGAACGACGTAACGGCAGATAAAGCATACAAGCACGGAGATGCCTTTGTCGCACTCGAAAACGGCGTTATTACCGCGGTCGGAAACGACGATTCCGCAACGGTCGAATTTTCACCCTTCCCCGTTATCGACTTCGATATATGCGGCGACACTCTTTACGCGGCAAGCAAAGAAGCTATCGCGATAGCGAAGTTTACAGACAACGGCGCCCTGGACGTTTCATCCGCCGTTGAACTCGAACTTTCGGCATCGGGATACAGAGCAATCGAAGTTTCGGAAATCGCCGCGGCGTCCGATAAAGTTTACGTGGCGCTGTCCTCCGCGCTTGCGCCGTTTAAACACGACATAGCGACGGTAGACCTCGAAAGCGGCAAACTTACAACCGTACTCTTGCAGTCAGACGAAATATCCGCGCTCACCGTCATGGCGCACAGCGGCGACGTTTACGCGCTCACCCGCGACAGAATAACATGCTATTCGGGCGGCAACACGCTGAAACCGAAATACACGTCCGATGACGCGCGCATGAAAGATTTATACGCATACGACGGCTTTTTATACGCCTTAGACACGCTCGGCACTCTTTACAAAGCAAACGGCAACTTATCGGAATACAAGGAATTATGCGCTTCTGCGTCTCACGCAGACGGCTTTTTCAACGGTCCCGCCGGTGCCGCCGTCAAGAACTCCACACTGTTCGTAGCGGACAGCGTCAACAACCGCATCGCGGCATACGGCGACAACGCGCTCTCTTACATTTCCGATAAGTTCGTAAATCCCGTTTCTGTGGCATGCGACAGCCGCGGCACGCTGTACGTCGCCCACGATTTCGACAAGGTATCAATAGGCGACGAAACCGAATTTACGGTGGACGGCGCAATTAAACATATTGTCGTAAACGCCGATAAAACAGTATTCGTACTGACGGACGACGGGCTGTGGTGTTATGACGGCGCGCCTGCAAAAATTTCGAGCGCGGCATATAAAGACATTACGCTCGGCATCGGTCGCGACGAACTGTACGCGCTTTCAAGCGACGGAGTGTATAAACTCGCCAAGAACGCCGTCGACGAATACGTTCCCAAACGTTACTGCGCGGCGCCGTCGGACGCTTTTTCGCTCGCCGTAGATTTTGCAGGAAACGTTTTTGCTCTGACGGGGAACGGCATAACTCGCACACAAAAGAATACGGAAGGAACGAGTTCGCGCGATATACCGCTCACGCTCGACGACAAGCCGTATAAACTCTTAAACGGCGGACGCATACTTCTTTCCACCGTAGACAACGAATACGTCGGTTACGGCGATGCTGTAATCGTCGACACGTTCAAGCACAGAATTCTCGCCGCCGACGGCAGTTCTTCGGGGCTTGACGTCAAACTGATAGACGGCAACGATTACGACGCGCCCGATTACGTCGGAGACAAAACTCCGTCGCGCTACGACGGACTAATCCGTACCGCGCTTTACGATGTTCCCGTATTTTCTCTTCCCATAGAAACGCCCGAAATTTACACAATAAAGAAAGGCCGCAAAGTAATAGTGCCCGAATATGACCTCGACGACACGCGCGAATTTTCGTTTATTCTCGTCGACGATACGGACAAGCACGAGCTTATACAGGGCTACGTCTACAAAGACGCGTTGAGCGACGCGCTGCAATACGTATCGCCGCCTGCCGACTCGCTCTCGCCTTATTCCGGAGCCACGCCCGTTTACAAGTGGCCCAGCCCTCATTCGCAAACGGTGAACGGCTACTCGCCTGCGCTCGCGGGCGACTCGCTCGAAGCAATTGATTTTGTGGACGAATTCCGCGATTACAAGAATAATCTGTGGTACAGAGTGCGGGTCGGCGACAATTTCGAAGGTTACATGCTCGCCGCGGACGTCAATCTCGGAGAATACGAAACAACGACCATTCGCCCTGCGTACAATGCCGAAATAATATCTTACAAAGGCAGTAAAGCCGCTCAAACGTATATATTCAAGAACGGCAAATACACGCCGATAGACATAACGCTCGATACGGGAACCGAAATAGAAGTCGTCGGAGCGTTCGACACATCGGAACGATATACCAAAATAAAATGCCTGACCGAACGCGGAACGGTTACGTGCTACGTCGAAACGGTATACGTCGAATATACCGGCGTGAATATCGTTCTTCTCGTCGCCGTCGTCGTTATAATTATTACGGCGGTGCTTGCCGCGGTGATTATCGCACGCGTCGTACGGCTTAAAAAGAAACGGCTCACCACCCCGCCCGACGACAGAGACTACGACGAATAACGGAATCAAAACATTTCACAAAAAAAAGGACGGCACCGCATAATCGGCGACCGTCCTTTTTGATTTGCATAATTATTCGTTCGGAACAGCGTCGTCGTCAGCCGTGGAAGCGACCTCGCTCTCCTTATTCAAAAACTCCACTCCGCCGCTGGAAAACTCGTACGCCGTGCGTATTCCCGCACTGCCGTCCTCCAACCGTTTTGTGTACTGACGGGACTGTATACGCCCCGAAACGGCGAGTTTTTGCCCCACAGCCGCCGTTTTTATAAGCCGCGCGTTCTTACCCCACGCAATACAAGGTATGTAATCGGACTTGCTGTACGCGCGGTTTACGGCAAGAAGAACATCGCAAATCTCGCGGTTGAACGGCGTCGTTCTGTAAATCGGCGGCTTGCATATATAACCCACAAGTTCGCTGTAATTGGGATTCACTTCGGCGACGGCGGGCACG
>CATLGX010000116.1 GCA_949948785.1 uncultured Christensenella sp.
GAAAAATAAAAGATAATCGATTCTTTCTCAAAAACATACTGACATAAATTGATTGACTTTGTTTTTAAAAGAAAGTCTAATTCGCTAAAATCTATTCACTTTTTAATGTGCGTGCCGTCTCATTTCCACGAGACAGCTTACGTATAATACCACAGTCGTAAATATATGTCAAGCAAATTTCGCTAAAATTTGAAAAATTTTTTATTTATTTTTTATTCGTGCTACGTATAGAGTTTTCCTTTGCGTACATATCGGGGCAACAACGTACCGCACCGTCTGTCATCCTTTCATTATTATATACAGTACCTACATCATATACGGCGCAACCGCTTTTTCAGACGAGCTAAAAACCCTTGCCTTTTTGCTCGCCGTATGCTATAATGACAACGTTATGCGTATAGACAAATTCCTAAAAGTTTCGAGACTTATAAAGCGCAGAACGGTCGCCGCCGACGCGTGCGACGCGGGAAAGGTTTACGTCAATGGACGGGCGGTAAAACCGTCGTACGTTATTAAAGCGGGCGACGTCGTGGAAATTCGGCTCGGCCAGCCAATATCATTTACCGTAAAATCACTAAACGAAAAGGCTTCCAAGGAGGAGGCTTCGACTCTTTATGAAATTAACCGCTGACAACAAGGAGAGCACGCCGCATAACATTGCGCCCTCGCCCGACGTCGCGGCGGTAATCGTTTGCGCGGGCAGAGGCGAACGCACGGGGCTTTCCTATAACAAGATTTTATACCACATCGGGCGCAAAACGGTTATCGAAACGACGCTCGACCGTTTTGTCTCTTCCGGCATAAAGCGTTGCGTTCTCGTCGTCTCCGAACGCGACGAAAAGACTATAACGGAGCTTGCGCACGGCTACGACGGCGTATCCGTCTGCATAGGCGGCGCGACGCGCGCAAAAAGCGTTTATAACGGATTAAAGGCAGTCAAGGACTGCGATATAGTTGTCATACACGACGGCGCGCGCCCTTTTGTTCGACCTGAAATTATTGATGCGGCAGTCGAATCGGCGATAAAATTCGGCAGCGGCATTGCCGCCGTTCCGACAACAGATACGATAAAGCAAGCGGAAAACGGCGAAGTTATCCGTTCGCTTTCACGCGCGAACCTATATAACGCGCAGACGCCGCAGGCATTTCGATATAACGAAATTGTATCCGCCTACGAGACCGCAGACGGAGTATTTACAGACGACGCCGAGGTTTACGCAAGCGCGGGGTACACGCCGAGGCTTGTCGAAGGCGCGTACGACAACATTAAAATAACCACCGAAAACGACCTCGTAAAAAGTATTCCGTCAGGCACGAAAATAGGAATAGGATTCGATGTGCACCGACTTGTAATCGGACGTCCGCTCATACTCGGCGGCGTCGACATTCCGTACGACAAAGGACTTGACGGGCACTCTGACGCCGACGTCCTTACTCATGCAATAATGGACGCGTTGCTTTCCGCGGCGGGATTGCCCGATATAGGCGTACTCTTCCCCGACGATGCGGAAGAGTACACGAATATATCGTCGCTTATTCTGCTCGACAGAGTAGCGTCTCGCATACGTGAGCTTAACAAACGCATAATCAATATTTCGGCAGTTATAATGGCGCAAAAACCGAAGCTCGCCGCGCATATCGAAAACATGCGCGCGGGACTTTCCGCACGCCTCGGCATATCCCCCGCCGACATTAACATATCGGCAACCACGACGGAAATGCTCGGTATCATAGGCAACGGCGACGCCGTTGCGGCCAGCGCATCCTGCCTATTAACGGAGTCGTATGTCGGATAGAAGCAAGAATATAAAAAAGCGGTTGACTATGCCGCCCATGCTGTTTGTACTTTTAGGCTTTCTTGCGGTCATGCTTGCAGGAGCGTTTTTGCTATGTCTGCCGATATCCAACACAAAAAACGAATGGATGTCGTTCACGCACTCTATATTCTGGGCAACAAACGGCGTTTGCGGCACAGGGCTGATTTTAAGCCCCACGGAAAGCTATTTATCGGGATTCGGTCAAGCAGTGCTGTTCTTACTCGTACAGTTCGGCGGACTGGGATTTATGACGTTCGCAACGTTTATATTTTTACTGATACGAAAGCGCATAACGCTGAAAGACCGTATCGCAATTTCCGAAGCGCTCGGACAAGACCACATAAAGGGCGTAGTTCGGCTTGTCAGAAACATAGCGATTATGACCGTCGTAATCGAGCTGGGCGGCACGTTGTTGCTTATCCCCTTCTTTACGTACGACAACGGCGCTATCGGAATCTGGCAGGCAATGTTCAACTCGGTTTCGGCGTTTTGCAACGCGGGCTTCGACGTCATGCCCACAGTGTTCGGCTCTCTTTGCGATTACAGTTCCAATCCCGGAGTATTGATAATTATATCCGCGCTGTCCATTCTCGGCGCATTCGGCTTTCCCGTAATCGACGATATTATCAAAAACAGATTCCATTGGCGCAGGTACAGACTGCATACGAAAATCGTCTTGATAATGACTGCGGCGCTTATGACGCTCGGTACATTTTTCTTTCTCGCATCGGAATGGAATTCGGCGGCTTTTGCCGGCATGAACGGCGGAGAGAAATTACTTAACAGCCTGTTTCAATCGGTTATGGCGAGTTCTACGGCAGGGTTTTCGTCCATAAGCCAAAACGCTATGTCGTCGGCAGGCAAAACGTTTACATGCTTTTTGATGTTTGTCGGCTCGTCGCCGTGCAGCACGGGCGGCGGAATCAAAACGACGACTTTTGCTATTCTCGTTATCATGGGCGTAGCGGGGCTGCGAGGCAAAGACGAAATAATAATACGAAATCGCAGTATAAGCCTCAAAACAGGGCTTAGAGCGGTTGCGGTAACGCTTATCGCTGTGATAGTCTTATTTATCGGAGTGCTCATTATAACGGCAACCGACCCGTCCGTTCCGACAGGATACGACCTTTTCGAAGCGATTACGGCATTTACGACGACAGGACTTTCGATGGGTTCCGCACCGATTTATTCGTCGGGCGCGTTGTACGTATTGACCGTGCTCATGATTATAGGCAGGCTCGGTCCGCTCAGTATAGGCATGATATTTACAAAGCGCGACAATTCGTCGCTTAAATTTCCGTCGGCAAACCTTATGATAGGCTAATCTAAGCCGACCGAAAAGCGCATACGCGCTAACCACATAATTCGGAGGACAAGTAACAACCATGAAAAAATCGGCTAAAAAGCAATACGTCATATTCGGACTGGGCAGATTCGGCACAGCGCTTGCCAAAGCGCTGTACGAATACGGTGCGGAAGTATTGGTTGTGGACGAAGACGAAGAGAAAATTAACGAAATCTCGCCCTTCTGCACGCATGCCGTATGCTGCGACGCGACCGACGAACACAACCGCGACCGTCTCGGAAGCA
>CATLGX010000117.1 GCA_949948785.1 uncultured Christensenella sp.
TGTACAGCGAGAAGTCCGATAACAATCTTCTTGCGAGCTTGCTCAAAAACGTTAACGACACTTCGGACGAAAATAAAGACTGATTGTTTCAAGCAACGGCGCGCCGATAACATCGACGCGCTTTTAAATTATAATAAACGCACTTGACATTGTAATGCGATAATCTTAAAGTGTGCGTATACATAAGGAGAGATATTTTGACGCAATACGTTATTTGTCCGTCGTGCCGAAAAACGGTTTGCATGAATAACGAAATCGAATCTTGCCCGGAGTGCGGGCAGCGGCTCGATATTTCGGAAATACGAAAGTCCAATCTTGTTATAGACGCGGAAACAGAGGCGCGAGAGTTTGCGGCAGGCAAAGATTATTTTGTAAATACCGAGTTTTTGAGCGCGTCCGAACACTTTAAAAAAGCGCTCGCCGCAAACGCAAATTCTTATTTGTCGCTGTATTTTATCATGCTTTGCGATATTTATCTCAACGAATCGTCGCCGGATTACGACGTTACGGCGCATGCCGTCGATACGGTGCGCGAGTCTCTGTCGCTCATGATTAAAGCGAATGTAAAAATCAACGACAGGCTGAATTTTATTACGGCTGTTTTGACAGAGCTTAAAATCATAATTGTCAACCGTCTTCGCTCGCACGATAAAGTGTACGAATTCGATTCTGTTGCTTACCGCCGCGCCGAGATTGACGAACTTCAAACGCTGTTGCCGCTCTTTAAAATCGACGGCGAGACGCTTATGACGTATTCGCCGAACGTTCGCGCCGTGTTAATAGAAATTGCCGATACGGCAATAGCCGTCTGCCATAAGGCTGTACAGACCGTGGCGGTCGGCGAGGAGCTGTATTCGCCGACCGAATTCGAATATAACAGACTCGTTTCTCTCAATAGCGATTTCGGTTTTTTTGCGCAATCGTTAGACGCCGATTACGATGTGAAAAAATATACTCCGGATTTTACGCAGAACGAGTTGCTAAACGATAAAGTAAACAGCCGTTTGGATAAGTTCGATGCCGCGGAAAAGGCATATGCGAAAAAACGGCTGATTAATGACGCAAAAGAATACGAAAATATAATGGAAGAGTGCGGTAAAGCTCTCGATTTTACATATTTGAATTGTTTCCGTTCGCTGTGCGACCCGAAATTCGACAAGCGTAAGCAACTGCTTGAAGACGGTATCGCGTTCTTATACAGACTTTTAACGCCGCGCGTAAGTCTCGCCGACAAAAAGAAAGCTGAGTTCGGCGTGCTTAAATTTTTCGAGATTTCCGAAAAATGCGCGTTGCTTACCAAGTTCTTGAACGATTCGGCGGAATTCGGAACGTTTGCACGCGATTCGCTCAACGTGTTTTATGTAACGCTTTGCGATATTGCGGAAACGTACATGCTGCCCGAATTCGAGCGCAATACTAAAAATGTCAATAAACTCAAAGAGTCCCGCGGCGAAGAATTAAAGTTATACGAACGTTTTCTTTTTGAAGCGGCATGCGCGGCTTCGCCGTCGTTGTTTGACCTTGTTCCGTTCGGAGAGCGCAAGGGTGCTCGCGCCAAGCTCGTGAAGTTTGTTAAAAAGGTGTCGGAAGAATTTTTGATGTTGCGCGATTATCGCATAGAAGAAATCGACCGTTCCAACGTTTACCGTCCCATACTCGATATTTATAACGCGGTCATGAAAGAAATCGAAGTGTAACTGTTTTTACGGCGCGCGCGTATATTCATAGCGTATGCTATTCGATTTACATAATGATTTTCCGACCGTATTAAGTGCGGAGCGGTACTGCGAATGTTTAAACGGCGACGCCGACGAGATAACGTCGGTTATATGGACGAGCGAATTTGACAGAGACTCTGCGTCGGCGCATGTTGATAAAATTACCGCCGAACTTGTTAAATTCGGCATGCCGATAGCAATCGAAGACATTGGATTTGCAAGCGACGGAGGGTTGTACGCGCGTTTGGATTTTTGTCGGTATTTTTACTGCTCGTTGACCTGGAATTACGAAAACGCATTTGCGGGCGGAGCACTTGACGGCGGAAGGTTGACAAAGCTCGGAAAATGTGCTATTAAATGTATGAACGGCAAATGCGCCGTCGACCTCGCGCATTTAAACCGTGAAAGTTTTTACGACGCAATAGACGAAGCGGCGCGGCCTATATGTTCGCATACGGGGTTTAACGGCCATCCGAGAAGTCTCGACCGCAATCAAATTCTTGCATTGACGGCTCGCCGTGCGCCGATAGGGGTAAGCGTCGTTACAAAGTTCACGGATGCGTATTCGGCGGCAGAGTTTTCGCGCGTTATAGACGGTTTTGTGCAAAACTACGGCATAGATTGTTTGTGTATCGGTTCCGATTTTTACGGAACGACGGATACTCCGCGCGATTTGACCCGTTATTCGGATTTTGACGCCGTAAGGGACGCTCTCGGAAGTATGGGGTATTCCGAAATCGATATCGAAAATATATTTTACGGAAACGCTCGGCGTTTTTACGAGGAGATACGAAATGACAGACATTTATGAAAATCCGCTTATTACGCGTTATGCGGACAGAGCGACGGCAGAGATATTCTCGGACGATTACAAGTTCCGACTCTGGCGCAAACTTTGGATTGCGCTTGCCGAAAGCGAAAAAGAACTCGGGCTTGATATAAGCGATTCGCAAATCGCCGAAATGAAAAAGTATGCCGATACAATAAATTACGACTACGCGCGCAAGGAAGAAAAAATAGTGCGGCACGACGTGATGGCGCATGTTCATGCTTTCGGCGAGCAAGCAAAATCGGCAAAGCCGATAATACATCTCGGCGCGACAAGCTGTTTTGTAACGGATAACGCCGAGTTGATACAGATATACGACGCGCTAAACGTCGTGATGCGTAAAATGCTTACCGTCATGGACAAGCTCCGTACGTTTGCAAAAAAATACAAGAACCTTCCGACGCTCGGATATACGCATCTTCAACCTGCGCAACTCACAACGCTCGGCAAACGCGCTACGCTGTGGCTTTACGAGCTTTGCCTCGATTATGCCGACCTTAAACACCTCATCGACGGTTACAAGCTGCGCGGCGTAAAAGGTACGACGGGCACGCAGGCGAGCTTTTTGTCGCTTTTCGACGGCGACGGAAGTAAAGTGCGCGAGCTTGAAAAAAAGGTCGTAAGTAAAATGGGCTTTAAAAACGTGTTTGCCGTGAGCGGTCAGACATACACGAGAAAGTTCGATTATCAGGTAGTATCGTTGCTCTCGCAGATTGCGCAAAGCGCATATAAGTTTGCAAACGACATGCGCATTATGCAATCTTTCAAAGAAGTGGAAGAACCGTTTGAAAAATCTCAGATTGGGTCTTCCGCAAT
>CATLGX010000118.1 GCA_949948785.1 uncultured Christensenella sp.
GCTCACGGGCGGCACTCTTATTTCCAACGAAACGGGCATCGAACTCAAAGACGCCGAAGTTTCCATGCGCGGCAGAGCCAAAACCGTCAAAGTCGATAAAGAAAACACGACAATAGTCGAAGGCAAGGGCGATTCCGAAGAAATTGCAGCGCGCATCAAATCCATTCGCGCCCAGATAGAATCGACGACTTCCGATTACGACCGCGAAAAACTGCAAGAACGCCTTGCCAAACTTGCGGGCGGCGTCGCCGTCATCAACGTCGGCGCGGCTACCGAAGTCGAAATGAAGGAAAAGAAACTCCGCATAGAGGACGCGCTCGCGGCAACGCGCGCGGCTGTCGAAGAAGGCATTGTTCCCGGCGGCGGCGTGGCTCTCCTTTCGGCGGCGCCGGCGGTCGACGCTTTGGTCGCATCGCTCGAAGGCGACGAAAAGACCGGCGCGGCTATCGTCAGAAAAGCGCTCGAAGAACCCGTCAAACAGATTGCGGTAAACGCAGGCGTCGACGGCGCGGTTGTCGTCAACACGATAATCAACGCCAAAAAGGCGAACTACGGCTATGACGCGCTCAAAGACGAATACTGCGACGTTGTCAAAAAAGGCATAATCGACCCGACCAAGGTTACGCGTTCGGCGCTTCAAAACGCGGCATCCATTGCATCTACCCTGCTCACCACGGAATCCGCGGTTACCGACATACCCACGCCTCCCGCGCCCGTTGCGCCCGCAGGCGGAGATATGGGCGGTATGTACTAAACCGAATATTACGACACTCGCTTTACAAAAAGCTCCGTCTAACGACGGAGCTTTTTACATATAATCGAAGCTATGTATTATAAAAACGACGTAATGAGTATTTCCGCACCTATTCCGATAAATGCGATGCCGCCGATTACATAAGCAATACGCGCATACCGAAGACCGCACCGCCGCCCCGCAATAAAACCGAGACAAAAGACCAAGAACGTTACCGCGGAAATTACGATTGCGCACACTACAGACTCCGCGACTGTATAATTAGCTATGACGAAACCCACTGCGAGCGAATCCACCGACGTAACGAAACATTGAAGTATAATCGCTCCGACGTTTATCGAACGCCTTTCGGACTTTGGCGGACGCTTTCTGACGCCGTCGACTATCATTTTCGCGCCGAGCGCCGTCATGACGCCGAACGCAATCCACGAAAGCGCCTCATCGAAGTACGGCAC
Organism: uncultured Christensenella sp.; assembly: GCA_949948785.1. Lineage (GTDB taxonomy): Bacteria > Bacillota > Clostridia > Christensenellales > Pumilibacteraceae > Anaerocaecibacter. The sequence continues at coordinate 1,210 of CATLGX010000118.1, forward strand.
ATATACCGATATAGTGTGCATGCACAGCCAACCCAACATTGGCATGATAATATTAAACGCCGAAAACAGCATTGCAAGCATCAAAAGTTTTGCTCGCTTTATATCGGGATAATCAAGCCCGTCGGTCAGCGCCATTATAAAAACGTCCACGGCAAGCCCCAAGCCGAACAGCAATCCGTTAAGTATAATAATCCCGCTCAAATTTTGCCCTCCGCTATCGGTTTATGAGTCGCGGAACGCACGCGTTACCGAAGCGCGGAAATCGGCGGCGCGGAAAACTTGTATTTCAACAAAAAAATACCCGCACGAGTTATCCCGTGCGGGCTATATAATATCAAGACGTAAACGACGTTTCGATTCGGTTTTGTTTTCTTTCGTATAAAAACGACGTCTATGTCTTGTACTGATATTATGTGCCGAAGCCGAAATGTTATGCGTCGATTTTCGAAATATTTACCATGCCGTCGGTTGCCTTGACTACCGACTTTCCGAGCGGCACAATAAAGAAATACTTGATGGATTTCCGTGCAGACGCTTGAATTTCGAGGTCGATGCTTATATTCTGTTTGGCGTCTATCATAAACTCACAACCGCCGCTGCCGTCAAGCACGAAGTTACGCACGACGAATTTGCCGCCGTCGCCTCTGAACATATTAACATCGTCCATGACGAACGCCGTGCTTTCATCCGTTACTTCGATGCTGTATACATGTCCCGCGAGTTTCAGATTTCCGACGCTGTTCGCACCGCTTACAAAAGTACCGAAGCGCAGCGCGTCTTTTAGGTCGGGACGAAAATATTCTACGTCGATAAGTTCCTGCAAACCGATAAGAGCCAGCATATTTCCGTTTGTAGAAATATACTCGTCTGCCGCGCGCTTCCCCTTGGGCAAGTACAGCGAATAGTTTTCGACGTTATCGGACTCGTTAGCCGACCAAAGCGCGGCGGACTTTCGGGCAAAAGCGCCCGCTATCTCGTCCAAACCGTAACGCTTCAAGCCGTGATAAACGATAAAATTGACGTACGGCACTATGCTTCCGCGGTATTGAAGATAAGGCGGCGTGCGTTTGCCGTTATTATCGGGCTTCGACGGTTTACCGTATTCCCTATTGTCCGCTGAAAGCGTGGGAATAACGTAATCGCCCCAAAACTTGTGCGTATCCGTAAGGTTATTGACTATCGCCGACAGTTTTTCGGCGCTGTCCACCGCGCCCGCGATAAGCGGATAAAATGATGTAGCGCCCGCGCTTGCCGCCCACTGCCCCGTCGTATATCTGTTTAAGTACAGACCTTCTTTTTCGCACCAAAACGTTTCGTTGATTACGTTGCGCATATCCGCTTTGGCTTTGGCGTATTTTTCCTTTTCTTTAAGGTCGAACAACGCGGCTATCCTTTCGAGAACGTCAAACGCCAACAGTTTGAGCGACGACAAGTCGAGACTGAACATCGGCGACGCATTGAACTTTTCTTTAAGAGGCGAATCAATCCATTTATACGCCACCTCGTTTTTGTTTCCGTCAGCAATCACGGGCGACGCTATCGGCGGATATAATTTCGAGAGCGCGCTATATGAAAAAATCATATCGCTTTTATCCGCCAAATGTAAAAAGTTGTGCCATACGGCAAACACCGCCATTATCTTATCCTCGACCGTATAGCCGAGCTGACGCACTGCTTTTTCCGCGCCCGTATAGCATCCGAGTATTGCGGAACAATTCTCGTCAACACCGGATATATCGAAGTAATTATCAAGCCGAGAGCGCGTCGGAGTGTAAATTTCCGTCATCAGATACGGATAATACACACGCGACCACAGCACGGCGTTGAATACGCGCTCGACGTGCGCGCCGAGTTCGCCGGTCCCCATGGTCTTATTGACTCCGTATTTGCGCTCGTTTTCTTCAATCAAACTTTTCGCGGCATCGAATCGCGGCGGCTCCGCGTCGAATATGTCAGCGCCGCCGACCGACGCATACACATAGACAGTCGGTTGTCGGCGATTTATTACAAACTCCATCGCCGCTTCGTTGGACGCGCTGTGCGCTGAATGCGACGGAGGCATATACGACACGGCGTGGAAATACTCGCGCCTATCCTCGTCGAGAACGAGATATCGTCCGCGG
>CATLGX010000119.1 GCA_949948785.1 uncultured Christensenella sp.
TAGCCGAACCCGACCTTACGGTGCTCGCGGAACAAGTAGAAAACGTAATAAACAACATCGCGCTGATTTCCACGGTGGGCGTCGGCGTCGGGCTGTTTCTCGTTATCGCGGTTCTCAAAATAGTGCTGAGAAAAGATTTGTCGACTATTCTGATTTTCTTCTACATGCTGCTTTTCATGTTTTGCGCTCTTTTGATAGACAGCGGAAAAAACGATTTTCTCGGGCTTGCTTTCGACTCCGGCGGCGTAACGACGGGACCCATAACCGTACCGTTTATCATGGCTCTCGGCGTCGGAATAGCAACCACCGTCGGCGGCAAGGACAGCAACCGCAACAGCTTCGGTCTCGTCGCATTGTGCTCGATAGGTCCCGTTATCGCCGTACTCATACTCGCTCTCGCATCAAACGGCAAGATGACGGGCGGCGGCGCCGACTATTCCGTACAGTCGGGTCTGGACAATATCGGACACATCATCGGCATGACGACGCTCGAAGTTGTGCGCGCGCTCGGGCTTATAATACTGTTTTTCGTGGTTTTGCAACTTACGGTACTCAAACTCCCCCGCGCCAAAATAATACGAATGGTTATCGGAATAGCCTACACTTTCGTCGGGCTGATACTGTTTCTGACCGCAGTAAAAATCGGATTTATGCCGATAGGCTTTAAGCTCGGCAACAGCCTTGCGAAAAGCAAGCCCGCGCTCATCGCAATCGCGCTCGCGCTCGGCATGGTTACGGTGCTCGCCGAGCCTGCAATACACGTACTCAATCGCCAGGTCGAAGAAATAACGGGCGGCGGCGTGAGCAAAAAGCAAATGCTGATTGCGCTGAGCATAGGCGTCGGACTTGCAATAACGCTGTCCGTCGTACGCATAATTTTCGATTTCTCGCTTTTGTACTATATAATCCCCGGCTACTGTCTGTCGCTCGGTCTGTCCTTTTTCGTTCCAAAGCTGTACACTGCGATAGCGTTCGACTCTGGCGGCGTAGCGAGCGGACCGCTGACTTCGGGATTCATACTTCCGTTCGCCGTCGGCGCGTGTACGGCGGTGGCGGGCGAAGAAAGCATACTTTCGCTCGCGTTCGGCGTAGTCGCTATGGTCGCCATGATACCGCTGATAACGATACAGGCGCTCGGATTTAAAGCGGTCATGTCCGAAAAAGCGCGCAACCGCATTGCCATGCGCAGAATACTGTCCGCCGACGACGAACAGATTATCAACTTTTCGAGGGATGTGCGATGAACGGTAAAATTTCGCAGGCGCTCAAAAAACAAACAAAACAGCGTTCGGAACAGCGTCAGAAATACAAAAAACAACAAGCGCAAGCCCATGATGCGCTCGAACTGATTTTCGTGATAGTCAACCGCAGCAAAGCGGAATTTTATATCGACATCCTACAATCGTTCGATATAAATATTCAGCTCGTAGTTCCCGGCAGCGGTACCGCCGACGCGAGCATGCTCGCCGTTTTCGGACTTACCGACACCGATAAAGCGGTTATTATAGGCGTAATCAGAGAAAAGAAAATAGCCGACGCGCTGTACGCGCTCGAACATAAATTCCGCACGATAAAAAACGGCAAGGGCATCGCCTATACGGTGCCGCTGTCGGGCGTGATAGGCACGCTCATCTACGGCTTTTTGTGCAACAACAAACTCGCGGTCAAGTCGGACGTCCGCACCGACAACGGAGATAAAAAATGACAGACTACGAACTCATTATGTGCATAGTGAACACCGGCTTTTCGGAAACCGTCATGGAAGCGGCAAAGGAAAAAGGCGCGCGAGGCGGCACGGTGCTTCACGCGCGCGGCACGGCGAACAAAGAGGCAGAGGAATTCTTCAATATTTCCGTTCAGCCCGATAAAGAAATCGTAATGATACTCGTGCCGACGGCGATACGCGACGACGTACTCCACGCAGTATACCAAGCGGCGGGACTTAAAACTGCAGGACAAGGCATTTCTTTCGCCCTGCCCGTAACCCACGCAGTCGGGCTGACGCCGATAGACAGCTCCGTGCCGAAGACAGCGGAAACTGCGGACGGCGAAATCACGGCGGCAGAAAATGCGCCCGACAATATATAATAGGGTTTTCAATCCATTCGAAAAAAGAGGGCGTATAGCCCTCTTTTTAAATGCCGATTTTATCTGAGTTCGTCTTTCGTCCGCGGGAACTCTATCGTGTCGCGGATATTGGTCATGCCCGTAACGTACATAAGCATGCGCTCCAAGCCCAGCCCGAACCCGCTGTGCGGCACGCTTCCGTACTTTCTCAGGTCGAGATAGTTGGCGTAATCGGACAGCTTCATGCCGCGTGCTTCGATTTCGGCGAGCAGTTTGCCGTAATCGTTTTCGCGCTCCGAGCAGCCTATAATCTCGCCTACGCCGGGCACCAAAAGGTCGGTCGCCGCCACGGTCTTGCCGTCGGGGTTCTGCTTCATGTAGAACGCTTTTATCTTTTTCGGGTAGTTGACTACAAACACGGGCTTTTTGAAATGCTCGTCGGTAAGGTAACGTTCGTGCTCGGTTTGAAGGTCAAGTCCCCACTCGACGGGATAGACGAACGTCTTGCCCGACTTTTTGAGGATTTCGACGGCGTCCGCATAATCGACGCGCGCGAACTCGCTCTCGGCGACGTTTTTGAGTTTGGCTATAAGCCCGTTTTCGAACCGTGCGTCGAAAAACTCCAATTCCTTTTTACAGTTGTCGAGCAGATACTGCGTAATGCTCTTTATCATATCCGTCGCAATGCCGATAATGTCGTCGATGTCGGCAAACGCAACCTCGGGTTCAATCTGCCAGAACTCGGCGGCATGCCGCGGCGTGTTGCTGTTTTCGGCGCGGAACGTCGGACCGAACGTGTAGATTTTTCCGAGCGCCGTCGCCATTACCTCGCCTTCGAGCTGACCGGAAACGGTAAGACCCGCGGGACGTCCGAAAAAGTCTTTTTTGTTATATTCGTCCTCGCTTTTCACGGTGGGAGCATAACCTACCGTCGTTACTTTGAACACCTCGCCCGCGCCCTCGCAGTCGCTGCCCGTTATAATGGGCGAATGAACGTAATAGTAGCCGTTGCGATGGAAGTACTCGTGTATGGCGTACGACAGCGCACTGCGCACGCGGAACACCGCGTTAAACGTATTGGTGCGCACGCGAAGATGCGGTATC
>CATLGX010000120.1 GCA_949948785.1 uncultured Christensenella sp.
TTGGCAAAAGCGGTTTCATGCCATACAACTACGCCGTGTCTTGCGCTGTTGGAAAAGACCGTAGATACGCGCAATCAAGCGCGGCTTAACCGTGAAGAGCGCATTAAAAATCTCGACGGAACTTTTCGCGCACTTACGCGCCCGCCCGAACATGTAGTTATAATAGACGACGTGATGACTACAGGGTCTACGCTTAACGAATGTGCAAAAATTTTGAAAAAGGCGGGAGCTAAAATCGTATATGCACTGACTTTCGCGTCGGTACCAGAGCAGTCTCTTACGGACAAGCAAACAACGGACATTCGCGATTTCGGAAGATAATTTCAGCCATCAATGACTTGACTATTTTGTCCCGTCGTGTTATTATTATATCGGCGCAAGCGCGTCGAATGTTATTTAGTCGCACAATATGCGGCATAAAGATAAAAATTTCATAAGGAGGACGTTATGACCCTACTTTCAAGTACGGAAGTTGTTTTATATGCGATTTTACCGATAATCGGCTTGATAGTCGGCGCGGCAGTCGGAATCGTCGTTTTCAAGCTCATTCAGACAAAGAAAATCGGCGACGCCAGACAAACCGCGAACAAGATGGTTGAAAATGCCGTAAACGAAGCGAAAGAATTGCGTAAAAACGCCACCAGAGAAGCAAAGGAACAGCTCGATAAGGAGCGCACCGATTTGGAAAAAAAGATGCGCGAAAGAGAGAGCAACATATCGAGGGCAGAGCAGCGCATTATACAGCGTGAAGAAACTCTCGACAAAAAGGAGCAGGCGCTCGATAAAAAGTCGGACGATTTGGATAATCAGCGAAACTCGCTCGCACAAAAGCACGCGGACGCGGACAAGCTTAAAAAAGAACTGAGCGAGGCGAACGACCGCATACTCGACGAAATACAGCACGTCGCGCAAATGACCAAGGAAGAAGCTAAAACAAAGCTTATCGATGCCATTCGTGACGAAGCAAAGCACGACGCAGCAAAAATGGTTCGGGAAATCGATGCCGAAGCGCGTGAAGAAGCCGATAAAAAAGCGCAAAAACTTGTCGCGCTTGCCGTTCAGCGTTGCGCCGTCGACCACAGTTCGGAAATCACGGTATCGACAGTCGCTCTTCCCGGCGATGAAATGAAGGGCAGAATAATCGGCAGAGAAGGCAGAAATATCCGAGCGCTCGAAACGGCGACGGGTTGCGACCTCATTATAGACGATACGCCGGAAGCCGTTGTGCTGTCTTGTTTCGACCCCATACGTCGCGAAATTGCGCGTATCGCTTTGGAACGTTTGATAAGCGACGGGCGCATACACCCGGGACGAATAGAGGACCTTGTAGAAAAAGCGAAAAAAGAAGTTGACGTCAAGGTAAAAGAAGCCGGCGAGAACGCGATGTATGAAACGGGCGTATTCGGATTGAATCCCGAACTTGTGCGCATTCTCGGACGTTTGCGTTTCCGTACGAGTTACGGTCAGAACGTTTTAAGGCATTCCATAGAGGTTTCCAATCTCGCCGGAATAATGGCGGCAGAGCTTGGCGCAGACGTCGCTCTCGCAAAGCGCGGCGGACTTTTGCACGATATAGGCAAGGCGCTTGACCACGAGATTGAAGGTACGCATGTATCTATCGGCGTAGATGTAGCCAAAAAGTACAAAGAGTCGAGCGGAGTTATACATTGTATAGCCGCGCATCATAACGACGTAGAACCGGAGACTATTGAAGCGATTATCGTTCAGTGTTGCGACGCAATTTCCGGCGCAAGACCGGGCGCGCGCAGAGAGTCTCTCGATAATTACGTAAAACGACTTGAAAAACTCGAAGAGATTGCGAGCGGTTACGAGGGCGTAGAAAAGGCTTTTGCCGTTCAAGCTGGGCGCGAAGTGCGCATAATAGTAAAACCCGAAGTTGTCGACGACGTAAAAGCAATGTATATGTCCAAGGAAATAGCAAAGCAGATTGAGCAAGATATGCAATATCCCGGGCAAATAAAGGTTAACGTTATACGAGAGACACGCGCAGTCGAGTACGCAAAATAAGTTAAGAATATGCGATTAAAGCCGTCGTTCGATATTGAACGTCGGCTTTTGTCGTGCAAAAAATCCGTTATTTGATAAATTCGGACAAAACGCGCCGAATTTTTTTTGCTATTATTATCAAGGAGCGAAAAATCATGAAAATCGAGCATTACAGAAAAGCCGATGCTTTGCATGTCAAACTAAAAGGCGAACTTGACGAGAGTTGCAGTGATTATGTGCGTGCGGCTCTCGACGGTCTTATCGACAGCGACGGCATCAAACGACTTGTTATCGATATGTCCGAACTTGTATTTATGGATTCAACGGGCATTGGCGTGCTTATAGGAAGGTATAAGCGGCTCAAACCTCGGGGAATACCCATATTTTTGCTTGACCCGACGAATGCCGTTGACAGGGTGCTCGGTTTGTCGGGAATTTACGAGATTATGCCAAAGGCGGTGTGAAATGAAAAACGAAATGACTTTGACGTTCAGCGCGATTTCCGAAAACGAGGGGTTTGCGCGCAATGCCGTGGCGGCGTTCTGCGCGGTGCTTGACCCGACCGTAGACCAAATCAACGATATTAAAACCGCAGTATCGGAAGCGGTTACAAACGTCGTCGTTCACGCATACCCGAACGGCGGAGAAAACAACATCGTTACCGTTAAAACATCGCTTGACGATGACACCGTACATATCGTCGTTTCGGACAACGGCGTCGGCATTGACGACATAGAACATGCAATGCAGCCGTTCTTTACGACAAAACCCGATGAGGAGCGCAGCGGTATGGGTTTTACGGTAATGGAATCGTTTACCGATAAACTCACCGTATCGCGCAATATGCCTACGGGAACAGTCGTTTCCATGACCAAGACGATAAGAGGCGGTGCGGATTGGAAACACAAGAAACCTTAGAACTTATTTC
>CATLGX010000121.1 GCA_949948785.1 uncultured Christensenella sp.
ACGCACACTTCAACGACGCGAGAAAGCGCGAGCACATAAAAAACTTTTTGTTGCGGTGCGCCGCGCAATCCGCCGTTCCGATAGTCAATTATAACGACAGCGTTTCGGACGAAGAAACCAGAAAATTGGAAATTCACAATATGCTCGAATCGGGCATCGACGCCGTTCAGCTCGTCGATAACGACGAAACCGCCGCGCAGACGGCGTGCCTTCTAAACGCAAAGCGACTTATTATATTCATGAACGGTATCGGCATTTGCAAAGACGTTAACGACCCGTCGACGCTTATCGACAAGATAGGCGGAGCGACTGCCGAGCGCGTTATCGCAAATATCGAAGAGGTACGGAGCTATTGCCGCGGCGCGTCGCGAAAAGGCGCGTTCGGCGCGTCCGCCAAACTCGCTTACATCGAATCGTGCGTGGAACGCGGTACGACCGTGTACATTGCGTCTGCCGATTACGATATAAAAGACGTAATAAACGGCAATGCGCCGCGCACCGTTATCGGCATAGGGCTGTAACGCAAACACATAAATACAGGAGCGCGCATGAATAAAGACATTACGATACAAGAAGTGGAACACATCGCAAAACTTTCGCGGTTGGAGTTTGCAGACGGCGAAGCTCGGTGCATGCGCGAGCATTTGAAAAAAGTGCTCGCATATTTCGAGACGCTTGACGGCGTGGACGTTTCGGGAGTTGAGCCTACGGCGCACATACTTTCGTCGGTCAACGTGTTGCGTGCCGATGCGCCGCAACAGTCGACGCCCGCGTCGGAGCTTTTGAAAAACGCGCCCGCCGCCGAGGACGGAGCGTATATCGTTCCGCGCGTGGTGGAGTAAGGAGGAGCGATGAACGTTAACGATATTACTGAAATGACGATAGCCGAGCTTTCGGCGGCGCTTAAAAGCCGCAAGGTGAGCGCTGTTGAAGCGACGCGCGCATGTGTCGATAAGATTAAAAACAGCACGCTGAATAACTATATCACAGTGTGCGAGACAGAAGCCGAAAGCGCGGCGCGCGCGGCGGACGAAGCGATAGCCCGCGGTGAAATAGGCGCGCTTACGGGCGTGCCCGTCGCGGTCAAGGATAATATATCGACAAAGAACATAAAAACCACATGTGCAAGCGCGTTTTTGCAAAACTACGTTCCGCCGTTCGACGCGACAGTCGTAGAAAAACTTAAAAAAGCGGGCGCGGTGATTATAGGCAAGACAAATCTCGACGAGTTCGCCATGGGCAGTACCAATGAAAATTCGGCGTTCGGCGCGGTCAAAAACGTCCGCGACGTTGCGCGAGTACCCGGCGGAAGCTCGGGCGGCTCGGCTAACGCCGTGGCGGCGTGCGAGGCTTTTGCGGCGCTCGGCTCCGATACGGGCGGTTCTATACGACAGCCCGCGTCGTACTGCGGAGTCGTCGGGCTGAAACCTACGTATTCTGCGGTAAGCCGTTACGGGCTGATAGCGTTTGCGTCGTCGCTCGACCAGATAGGTCCGCTTGCAAGGACGGCAGCCGACGCTTTAACCGTGTTTAAAGTTATTTCGGGGCGGGACGCGCGCGATACGACGAGTTCCGACGCGCCGAGCCTCGGAAGCGTTCTCGACGGGAATATCGCGGGCAAAACGATAGGCGTTGCCGAGCAGTTTTTGTCGGGCGCCGAAAGCGGCGTTGCGGCGCAGTTCGATAAAGCGATTGCCGCGGCACAAAAGAAAGGCGCGCGAATCAAAAAGATTTCTTTGCGCTCGTTCGACGCGGCGCTCGCGGTGTATTACGTTTTATCGAGCGCGGAGGCGGCGAGCAATCTTTCGCGTTACGACGGAGTAAAGTACGGAATGCGTGCGAAATCGTTTACGGACGTAGCCGACCTTTACGCGAAAAGTCGTACGGAGTTTTTCGGCGACGAGGTAAAACGTCGTATTATGATAGGAAATTACGTATTGTCGAGCGGGTATTACGATGCTTATTATTTGAAAGCGTCCAAGGTGCGAACGGTGATTAAACGCGAATTTGACCAAGCGTTGAGCGCGTGCGACTGTATACTCGGTCCGACCGCGCCGACGGTAGCTCCAGAAATCGGCGCGCAGACCGACCCCGCAAAGACGTACTTATCCGATATTTACACTGTGCCCGTCAATATAGCGGGACTGCCTGCGGTGTCCGTGCCGTTCGGCGAAGCGGACGGCATGCCGGTAGGCGTTCAAGCGATAGGCAAGGCGTTCGACGAGGGCGGAATACTCAATATAGCGAGCGCGCTCGAAGATAGCGCGAAAGGCGGTGCGGCATGCTGATTCCTACGATAGGCTGCGAAGTTCATTGCGAGCTTAAAACGGCTACCAAATTATTTTGCGGCTGCAAAAACGAGTTCGGCGGCGAGCCGAATACGCACTGCTGTCCCGTATGTTCGGGGTTTCCCGGGACTCTGCCCGTACTCAACGAAAAGGCGGTAGAGTATACCGTAAAAGCGGGGCTTGCGCTCGGCTGCGAGATAAATAAATTTTCCAAATGGGACAGAAAGAATTATTTTTATCCCGACCTTCCCAAGGCGTGGCAGACGAGCCAATACGACCTTCCGCTCTGCATCGGCGGTTGCGTCGAGTTCGAAGTGGACGGAATACAAAAGCGAGTTAGGCTCAACCGCATTCATCTCGAAGAAGACGCGGGCAAACTCGTGCACGACGGCGGCGTGTCGCGCGTAGACTATAACCGCTGCGGAGTACCGCTTATCGAAATAGTAACGGAGCCGGATATGCACTCCGCGGAAGAAGTAGTCGCGTTTTTGACGGCGTTAAAAAGCATTTTGAAGTATACGGGCGTTTCGGACGTAAAAATGCAAGAGGGCAGTTTGCGTTGCGACGTCAATCTTTCGGTAGCGGAAGAGGGCGCGCCGCTCGGCACGCGCACCGAAACCAAAAACCTCAATTCGTTTCGCGCAG
>CATLGX010000122.1 GCA_949948785.1 uncultured Christensenella sp.
TTATGCCGAACGAAAAAGCGGTCGCAACGCTCTCGGGCAAAGCCGCCGCCGCGCAAGGCAACGTTACGCTCGTAAAAATTCGCATCCTGCCCGCGCCCTGCATTTTAGCCGCTTCGATAAGTTCTGCCGGCAATGTCGCTACTCTCGCGGACAGCGTGGAAAACAGCATGGGCATTACTACGAGCACGCCGAGAATTACAGGCGCAACGTATGCACCTGCCCATATTGCCAAAAGCAGCGATACCGCCATTGTCGGAAGCGTGCGCAACGCCGATACTATGGGGCGAATAAGTCTTGCCGCGACCGCGCTCACCGAGCAAACGAAAAACAGTCCGCCCGACATAATCACCGACAGCGCAAAGCAAGATACGCACCGCAGTAAAGTTTCGCCGAGCGCCGACCAAAACGCCGAAAGCGCAAGCGAATCGCCGAGCGCGTCGAAAGTCGCGGCAATGCCCGGCAAGACAAATTCCGAATCGGCAGCCGCCGCCGCAGCCGCCCACGCCGCAAGAACTATGCCTATGACCGCCGCGAAATACAGCGCGTTTACCGCGAGCTTTTTCAGCGCAACCGCTTTCACCTGCTTTCTAATTCCACGCGTCGAGATAAAAACCTGCATCGGGCACTTTGGACAGCACCGCGGTTCCAAGCTCGGTCTGCATGCCCGTCAGTTTTTGAAAGTACGCGTCCAAATCGGCTTTCGCGTCCCACGCATACGTAGTTTTAATATTGCATCGCGCAATCACGTCGCGTGCGAGCGCGTCGGGAAGCGTAGACTGCACGCCCTTTTCGGTATTCGCTTTTACCGCCGCTATCGCCGCGGCGGCGTTATCCTCCGCCCACCCGTCCGAGTTTTCGAGCGCGCGCAAAAACCACTTGACGTACTCGGGGTTTTTCTCGACCACCTCCGTCTTGGCGACGAGGCATGCCTGCGGATACTCGCCGTCAAAAGCGTCGCGCCAAAGCTGCTGTGCGTCCATGACGATTGCGAGCTTCTTTTGCTCGGTGCTCAAATTCTTAACCGCAGTAGACGCGGCGGGTTCTGCGAGAAACGCATAGTCTATCTTGTCTTGCTTCAAAAGCGGCAAAAGCGACGGTCCGTCAGCGCCGTATGTTAAAGCGATTTTATTCGACACGCTCTCGCTCGACTCGACGCTTTCTATTCCAGCCTCGTCAAGCAACATTTTAAGCGTAAGGTCGGGGACTTGACCGCGTCCGATTACACCCACCTTTTTGCCTTTAAGTTCGTCGAGCGTCGCCGCGCCGCCCTCCGCGCCCACAAAATATAAATTGCCGTGGGTGTTGACGGACAGCAGCTTTATCTTTTTACCTCCGTTATAGAGCGTCGCCGCGGCATTTACGGGCATGATTGCAAGGTCGGCGTCGCCTCCCGATACCCGCGCGGAAATAGTGCTCGCCTGCACTACCGTAAAATCGGTCGCATAATATCCGTCGTGCATCAGCGCCGAAACGGCAAGCGCGGGCGCGCCGTCGGGCATATACACCGAAAACGAGCGAATGCCGTCCGTCGTTTCGTCGGCACAGCCTGTAAGCGCTCCGACCGCCGCCGTCGCCGCGGCAAAACATGCGAGTTTTTTTAATTTATTCATACTACCTCCGAATACGCAAAACCGATTAAGCCTTGCGCATAATTAAATCAGTTAGCTTGAAACATCGCCTTAGCGGCGACACCGTTTATCGCGCCGAGCTTGCCCGTAAGCGCGTTTACTACGTCCGCGCCCGCGTCTATCACGACGCTTATGGCGTTGACGCCGCGCTCGCGCAACGGCAGGCCCATGCGCCCGACGATATAGTTCCCGAAGTCGTGAAGAACGGCGTTCACCCTCTCTACGGATTGAACGCTCGATACTATTATACCCACCAATGCGATTCTTTTTTCGGACATAAAAAATCCCTCCGTAATCCGAGCGCGAGGGAGCAAAGCAAAAAATCGACGAAAAAACGCCGTAAAATTTATTACCGTCTCCTCTTTACCGTCAGAATATCTTTCGGCTCAGATTTACATATATTATAAATGCCAAAGAACGCATTGTCAAGCGAAACGAACGAAACGTCGGAAATGCGACGACGAAAGCAGTTGCAGTTTTCGCCGTTTTTTGATATAATATATTTTGGAGATTATTTATATGGCTCAATTTGAAAGATTCGTAACCGAAACAATGCCCAAAATACGCAAACTGAGCGTTCTCGCAGGCGAAAGCACTCTGATTGACGATACGTTTTATCAAATGTTCGACGTAAAACGCGGCTTGCGCGACATAAACGGCACAGGTGTTTTGGCGGGGCTTACCGATATTTCGGACATTGTCGCATTCGAGGAAAACCCCGACGGCACGTTCAAGCACGACGAAGCGGGAAACCGCATCCCCGCGCCCGGACGATTGCGTTATCGCGGAATCGAAATAGAAGACATAGTCGACGGATTTATAACCGAACGACGGTTCGGATTCGAAGAAGCGGCGTACCTTCTGCTTTTCGGGGAATTGCCGACGGCAAAAGAGCTTTCGAGTTTCAAAGACATTTTGAGCGGATTTCGAACTTTGCCCGTGTCGTTCGTGCGCGACGTAATTATGAAATCGCCGTCGCAGGACATGATGAACGGCTTGGCGCGCAGCGTTTTGTATTTGTACTCGTACGACAACAACGCCGACGATATATCGCTGCCCAACGTGCTGCGCCAATGCTTGCAGCTGATAGCGCAGTTCCCCATGATAAGCGTGTATTCGTACAAGGCGCACACGTACTATCACCGCCCGAGCAGCCTGATAATACATGAGCCTGA
>CATLGX010000123.1 GCA_949948785.1 uncultured Christensenella sp.
CGAAAATTTTAAACTTGTCCTTGTCCATAATTTTGCACGGAGCAAGTACGGCGGCAATCGGATACAATATCGCTTTTAAAACTTTAAACATTGTTTTCACGATATATCCTCCTCAACCGCTCTTATAATTACATCGGCAACCTCGCGCGCGTTCATACCGTCGGAATTGATTTCAATTGCGTCAAACGCTTTTTTGAGCGGAGCGACAGCGCGCGTACTGTCATTATAATCCCTTGCGTTTACGTCTTTAAGCACCGTTTCGTAATCGGTATCGAAGCCTTTTGCAATAAGTTCGTCGTATCTGCGCCGAGCGCGTATTTCGGCGGAAGCGGTCAAAAAGAATTTAAACTCGGCAGTGGGAAGAACTACCGTTCCGATATCACGACCGTCAACGATTACGGAATTTTCGGCGGCGAACTCGCGCTGCGTACCGAGTAGCTTTACACGCACAAACGGAACAGCCGATACTTTGGACGCCGCCATCGCAACTTCCTGCGTACGTATTCTGTCGGAAACGTCGTTGCCGTCGACAAACACACGTTGACTGCCGCCGTCGAGTTTCACTTCTATTTTAACATTATCGAGACAAGCGCGAAGTCCTTTTTCGTCGGACAGACCGACGCCGTTTTCTATTGCTGTAAGCCCCAAAGCGCGGTAAAGCGCGCCCGTATCGAGATATGTCGCGCCCAACGCTTGGGCTACGAGTTTTGCTACCGTACTCTTCCCCGCGCCGCTCGGTCCGTCAAGCGCGATTGCATACGCGCCCGCAATATCGGGACGAAGGCGACGTGCGCCGTTTAAGTAAACGTTTCGCACCGCTTTTTCGGAATAGGCCGTCACCATGACTCGAATACAAGATAAAAGCGCGTCGTCCACGCTCGGTTCGACGCATGAAAAAAGCGGTACGGCATGCCCGGCCTCGCGTATTGCACGCGCAGGATAAAAAGCGGTCAAATCGGCGGTTGTAGATATTACGATATTTACAACGTCGTCGTCCGACAATCCGTTTTTAAAATATATTCGGTCTATAAGCCGACGCGAAGCGTCTTCTATCGACTGCTTTGTATTTTGAGCGGTAACAGCGCCGCGTATCGATACCAATTTAGTCATATTTGTCTCCGCTTGCGTGTACGCCGGCCGCATATCCCGTCGCAAACGCAATGTGTAAATTATATCCGCCCGTCAAAGCGTCTACGTCAAGCATCTCGCCGCAGATGTAAAGACCGCGACAGAGCTTTGACATCATCGTTTTGGGATAGATTTCTTTTACGTCTACGCCGCCGCAAGTAATAACGGCACGCTCGAAACCTTCCGTGCCCGTTACTTCGAGCCTAAGTCTTTTCAGTGTTTCGACCAACGCTTGACGTTCGTTTCGAGTTACCGAATTTACGGGCTTATCGGGCGCAATACGGCTACGTTCTATTATAAACGGAATTATGGATTTTGGCAACAATCCGTCGAGAACATTTTTGAAACTTTTATTGCGTCCCGCCGAAAAATCGCGCAAGATACGCGCGTCAAGCTCTTCTGCGCTCAATGCGGGCTTAAAATCGACGTAAATAGCATACGGTTTTTCTCGCCGCGCGAGATATGCGGAGAGCGTCAGCGCTACAGGTCCGGAAATGCCGTCTGAAGTAATCATTGCGTCGCCGAAAATCGGTTTTAGCCCTTCCGCGCAAATCGATACGTTTTTTAGCGTCAGTCCCTCGGCGCATGATAAATCCTCGTTTGTTTTCAGTCCTACGAGCGACGGAGTTTGCGGTATGACGGTATGTCCGAATTTTTTTACGAAACGGTACGCACTGCCGTCCGAGCCGGTAGTCGGATAGCTGAGTCCGCCTGCGCACAGAATCACGCGGTCGAAAGTCTCTGTTTTTCCGTCGACAGCTATCTTGAACACGCTACCGTCATACGATATATCCGTTATATCGACGCCGAGCCGAAACTGCGCGCCGTTTGCTTTTGCATATGACGAAAGCGCCTTTATTACGTCGCTCGCTTTGTCCGAAGCGGGAAAAGCGCGCCTGCCGCGTTCAGTCTTCGTTTTGCAACCGTTATCTTCCAACAACGCTACTGCGGAGTAAGGCGAAAAAACAGAAAGCGCGGAACGCAAAAAAGGCGCGTTACGCACTACGCTTGACAAAAACGTCTCGTCGTCGCAAACGTTTGTAAAATTACATCGGCCCTTGCCGGTAATATATATTTTTTTGCCGAGCTTATCGTTATGCTCGAAAACCTCGACTTCCGCGCCCGTCGCGCTGCCCGCGGCGACCAATCCTGCCGCGCCGCCGCCGATTACGGCTATTCTCATTGCTACTTCCCGAAGTTTATATTTTTTTGCGGTATAACGCTCCGCTTGTATTTCGCATCTATAATCTAATCGACGGCTCGAAACATCCGTCCGAGCCGCCGATTTTAATTTATATGGGTTGAACTTTATTTTCCCCGTCGTAAATGTTCTTATCTATGCCGTGGAGCCGCGCCTCGCGTTTTTTAAAGAACGGTATTGCAAGTTGCGGGAACAACGCATATGTCAGCACGTCTTCTTCTTGCGTGATATACTCGTCGATTTCCTTTTTATATGCGTCAAGCTCCGGTTTGATATTGTCGGCGGGACGGCACGTTATACGAGGCGTGTCGCCGATAATCTTTTTGACGATTTTAGGGTCGGGTTCCATCGGCCGTTTACCGTACTCGCCCGCAAGCACGCGCTTGGTTTCTTTTGTTACCGTCATATCTCGCTCGTCCGCAAACACGTTTTGACAGGCCT
>CATLGX010000124.1 GCA_949948785.1 uncultured Christensenella sp.
TACGCCGCACCGTCTCGCAGATAGAGCAGACGGTGGCAAAACTCGAACGCGTGAAAGAAGAGTATCTCGAAAAAGCCGCCGAATCAAAACGGCGGGGCGAGCAGGCGTCATATAATCTTTGCAAGAGCGCGCTCAACACCACGCTTACTCAGATTAAGCGCGCGAAAGAAATGTTGCTCAATATTCAGATAACTGCGGAACTGCAAAAAATGGGCGAAACCAACGCCGATTTTTTGACGGGAATGTCGGCTGTCGCAAAACGTATAAGCAAGATAAACAAACAGTCCGACTTCGTTAAATTGCAAAAAGAAATACAAAAAGCGTTGAACGGTATGGAAGAAGCGCAGGCGGGGCTCGAAGTGTTCCTCGACAGCGCAGATGCGCATTTCGCCGCTATTTCGCAAGTGAACGGCGCGTTGTCCGATAAACAGATTGACGCGCTGATTTCCGGCAGAGCCACCGAGCGCGAGATAATGATAGACGCGGTGATGAACGATATACTGTCGGAAAAACCGCAGAAAGCGAGCGTAAAGGCGGCGGAGCTTGACGGCGTCGAAACGGACGGCGATATTCCCGCGCGCGCACAGACTGTCGCAAAGCCGTTCCCGTCGCCGCGCGGCGCGTTCGACTTCGGCAGCGGCAAAAAAATCCGCGCAAGCGCAGAACTGTTTGGCGACGATGGCAAACCGTCGCTTAAATCTTTGTTTTCCGTGCAAGCGGTTCCTGCTTTTTTGCTGGAAACGGCGGAATCGGATACGCTCAATATAGCTCTTTCTCGGTCTCCGCTTCTCGTTTGCGGCATGATAGGCAGCGGCAAAAGCGTGTTTTTGCACAGCGTCATATTTTCGCTCGTGTCGTCTTTTACGGCGTCGGAACTGAGGCTTGCGCTTTTCGATTTCAATGCCGAAGAACTTGTTGCATACGACGGAACAGCGCATGTCGTCGCCGACGCGATTACATGCGTAGAGGGCGTAATGCCGACGTTAAACGCGATAGGCGACGAAATAGACAGACGGTACGACGTTATGAATGCCGTCGGCGCTTCGGATATTTCGAGTTATAACGAAAGAGCGGAACAAAAACTACCGTATCTTATCGTGATTTTCGACGAATATTCGGACGCTATGAAAGCAGGCGGGTTCGAGCGCGCGCTGTTAAAGCAGATGCGCGTCGGCGCGGATGCCGGCGTGTATTATATTCTCGCGACGCGCAACAGCGGCAGCGACGTATTGACGGCGGGTATACTCGGCGCGGCAAAGTCTCGCGTCGTGTTTAAAACGACAGATAAAGCAGTGTGCGAGGCCCTGAACGCAGTCGAAGCTCAAAAAATCGCGGCGGCGGGCGAGCTTGTGTTTGTCGGCGCGGACGGTCATAAAACGCTGTGTCGCGCGCCGTACGTTTCGCAGGTCGGCGTGGCGGCTGTCGCGGGCGCATTGAAGGAGAACGTCATATGAGCAAGGAAAGTAAACGTATAAAAGAGCAGGTGCTCGTCAACTCCGCGATTTCGTCTATAAAAAAGCAGCTTAACGACCTCGAAAACAGCAAGAACAAATATATAGAGGCGGCGGCAACGGCGCGTGAAAACGGCATAGCTTCGCAGTACGAACTTGCCAAAAACGCTATAAGAATAGTTACGGCGCAAAAAACGGTAGTCGAACAAATGCTGTTGAGTTTGCAGTTAAGCTCGCAGATTAAAGACGTTTCCGAAATGACCAAGTCGTTTGCCGACGGAATGAAAATTTTGACGGGAGCGATAACCGACACGACAGACGACCTCGATTTCGAAAAAGTCGGCAAGCAGATGAGTAAAGCTATGATTTCCACACAGCAAAAACAAGCGGAAGCGGACGGTTTTCTCGACGCGTCGCAAGCGGGCTTTTCGGGCTTTTCGTCGGGGTCGGGTATAACGGATTCGGATTTGGACGGAATGATAAAAAGCGGCGGAAGCGGCGTCGACGCCGAACTGTCGGCGCTCGAAAGCAAAATTAAGGCGTTCAACGGCTCTGATAAAAACGGTTGACCGAATAACGGATAAACGGAGTATAAATATCTTTGTAAAGAAATCCCGAGATTATTGCTCTCGGGGTTTTTTGTGTAAATTGACATATCGGGCTTTTCGCCGTCATATAATCATGCAGACGAGCCGATAGTCGCGGCATACGGGAGGTATCATGGAAGAATACGACGTTTACAAGGATATTGCGGAGAGGACGGGCGGCGATATATATATCGGCGTGGTCGGCCCCGTGCGCTCGGGCAAGTCCACATTTATCACTAATTTTATGAACACGTTTGTGTTGCCGTCGTCGACGGGATACGAACTCGAACGCATGCGCGACGAACTTCCGCAGAGCGCGGAAGGCAAAACCGTCATGACTACGCAACCCAAGTTCGTGCCGAGCGAAGCGGCGAAAGTCAAGCTCAACGACGAAGCGGAAATATCCGTGCGGCTTGTCGACTGCGTGGGCTATATGGTCGACGGAGCGAACGGACATCTCGAAGACGGGGAAGCGCGCATGGTCAAAACGCCGTGGTACGACGAGCCGATACCGTTCGAGCGCGCCGCGGAAATAGGCACTAAAAAAGTAATATCGGAACATTCTACGATAGGCGTGGTTATGACGAGCGACGG
>CATLGX010000125.1 GCA_949948785.1 uncultured Christensenella sp.
AAAAAGAAATTACGGTCAACCGTTTCGAGCCGTGTTCTGCGTGTCGAGGAACGGGCGCGAAAAACGGTACGCAGTTTGTAAAGTGCTCCAATTGCGGCGGTACGGGTAAAGTTCGTTATGCGCAGGAAACGCCGTTCGGCAGAGTTGTAAGCATGAAGTCCTGTAACGTCTGCGGCGGCAGCGGCAGAATCATAAAAGAACCGTGCACTTCGTGCGGCGGCAGAGGTTCGTTGCGCAAAAATTCCAATCTTCGCATAACATTTCCGCCCGGCGTCGAGCCTAATCAAATAATGACAATCCCGGGCGAGGGCGAACGCACGCGTACGGGCACAAAAGCGGGCAACCTTATACTTACGATAACGGTATTGCCTCACAAATTGTTCAGACGCAAAGGTCTCGACCTTCTTGTCGATATTCCCGTATCGTTTACGCAGGCGCTTCTCGGCGATAAAGTGCTCGTGCCTGCGTTAAAGGGCAATAAGATAGCATTTCCGTTGCCCGAGGGCGCGCAGAGCGGAATGACGTTCAAACTCAAAGAACAGGGACTTGAAAACCCCAAAAAGCAAATCAAGGGGGACCTGCTCGTAACTATAGACATCGAATTACCCAAAAATCTATCCAAAGAACAAAAGCAAAAAATCAAAGAATTGCACGACAGCTTTAAACCCGAACAGTACGATAAAGCTCGCGAATTCTTGAAAAAACAGTAAAAATTTTCATGCGATTACCGCCGAGTTCTTTCGGCGGTTCTTTGCGTTTTGTCGGTGCCGAAAATTTTTCGAGTTATCGGCGCGGCAGAATTAAAATTGCAAAATATAACGTCGACGCCAGTTGCGTTAGACGGGAAACTATTTACTATTCGGAGACACATAATGAAAGTTTTGGTTATAAACGCGGGAAGTTCCTCGCTCAAATATCAGCTTATAGAAACAGACAGCGAAGAAGTGCTCAGCAAAGGCGTTTGCGAGCGTATAGGCGCCGAGGGCTCCGTTCTCAATCATACCGGCAAAGAGAAAGTGAGAATAGAGAAGCCTATGCCTACGCATAAAGAAGCTATTTCGCTCGTTTTGGACGCGCTTGTCGATAAAGACCACGGCGTTATAGATTCCATGTCGGAAATAGCGGCAGTGGGACACCGCGTTCTTCATTCTGGCGAGGACTTTGACGATTCGGTGCTTATAACGTCCGAAACGCTCAAAACGATAGAGTCGAACGTCGACCTCGGTCCGCTTCATATGCCCGCGAATATTATGGGTATCAAAGCGTGTCGCGAAGTTATGCCGACTGCGCCGATGGTCGCCGTTTTCGATACGACGTTCCATTCGACTATGCCTGATTACGCGTACATGTATGCTATCGATTACGACGATTACAAAAAGTTCAAAGTAAGAAAATACGGTTTCCACGGTTCCAGTCACGCATACGTTTCCGGCAGAGCCGCGGAGCTTATGCACAAATCCGATATTAAGACGGTGGTCTGCCATCTCGGCAACGGAGCAAGCATAAGCGCTGTCAAAAACGGCAAGTGCGTAGATACGTCAATGGGATTGACTCCGCTCGAAGGTCTTATTATGGGCACGCGCAGCGGCGATATAGACCCCGCCGCAGTCGAGTTTTTAATGGATAAAAAAGGCATCGACGTTCATGACATGACAAATTACCTTAACAAAAAATGCGGCGTTTTGGGAGTAAGCGGAGTAAGTTCCGATTTCCGCGACCTCGAATCTGCGGTGAACGATGGCAATAATAGAGCAAAACTTGCAATAGATATGTTCTCGTATCGCGTAAAAAAATATGTCGGTGCGTATGCCGCGGCGATGGGCGGTCTTGACTGTTTGGTTTTTACGGGCGGAATAGGCGAGCATACCGTGTGCGTGCGCGAAGCTGTGTGCAAAGATATGGAGTATCTCGGCGTTGTGCTCGACGAAAAGAAAAACCAGAATCCGCCGCGCGATGCCGAAACTGAAATAAGCGCAAAAAAGTCAAAAGTCAAGATTTTCATTATACCCACGAACGAAGAATTGTATATTGCGCGGGAAACGCTCAAACATAAGGACGATGTAACGGCATAACTCGCATGTCCGAATTTTTAAACGAATTGCGGCAAATGCTGTATCCCGACGGCATTAAATGTATCGTATGCGGCAGAGAAATCGTCGAAAACCGTTACGGTTTATGCCGTAAATGTTCGTTTGAGCTTAACGGTAATTATTGCGAACGATGCGGAAGGCATAAGGTAGGTGTCGGCGATTATTGCGGTAAATGTTCGGATTCTTCACTGTACTTCGACGAAGCCCGTTCGTCAGTGGTTTTTAACGGCGACGCAAAAGGCATTGTGCACAGATTAAAATACGGTTCTGCGGCGTATCTCGCTCGTCATCTCGGCGAATTTATGCTCGACACTCTATTTGCTTCGGATTGGTCGTTCGACTGTTTTACGTTCGTACCCATGTTTGCGCGCAAACAGAAAAAGCGCGGCTATAATCAAGCCGAACTTT
>CATLGX010000126.1 GCA_949948785.1 uncultured Christensenella sp.
TCGTCGGTGCATACCGAGAATGCGACTTTATTGACGAGGTCGCGGAACTCCGAGTTTTTCATTTCGAAGTGCTGAGTGTCCTCGACGCGGTTTATTTCGGGGAACTGCTCGGGAGAGTAGCAACCGGACTCGCCCTCGCTGCGCTCGTAGTCTATTTTGAGCCGCGACGCGTTGGACGACAGTACGATATTTTGCGACGCGAGTTTTTTGACGAAATCGCCGAAAAGTTTGCCGGGAACTACGGTTTCGCCCGCCTCAATGACTTCGGCGCGAATCATGTGTTCGATGGAAAGTTCGAGGTCGGTCGCCGAAAGCGTGAGGGTGCCTTCGTCCGCCGTCATTCTTATGCCTTCGA
Organism: uncultured Christensenella sp.; assembly: GCA_949948785.1. Lineage (GTDB taxonomy): Bacteria > Bacillota > Clostridia > Christensenellales > Pumilibacteraceae > Anaerocaecibacter. The sequence goes on from CATLGX010000126.1 coordinate 356, forward strand.
GCACGGGGTTTGTAGAGCGCGCGGATACCGCTTTTATTACGCGTCCGACCGCTTCGCCGAGGTCGTTGCCGTTACATTCGATTTTCATATGCCTTTACTCCTGTCGTATGTTTATCGGTATTATACTATATTTGTCGTAAAAAGTCAATGACAATTGCATTTTCGAAAAAGTAATTTTGCCGAATATATAGTCTGCCGTGCCGAATAATCTCCGCCGTAAGTTCGCTTTTTCGCATAGACAAGTCCGTTTACCGAATAAACTAACTATAAGGCACAGCCGAGCAAAATTCTTGCGCAGTCTGATATACTGGGTGTATGAAATGTTCGGGCGAGAACATACGGAGAATTATGCGACGGACGTATCCGCGCGCAGTCGGACGAAAAATCGCGCGCCGCGTTTGTTGCGACGCGGCAGACGTCGACGAATACGTCAATCCTTACGTCGTTCCCGCATTTTCGCCGCGGCGTGTTTTCGGTGCGGTCGAGGCGGCGGGCAATGCGCTCGTTTATTATAACAGGTTGTTCGAGGGGCTTGTGCCCGATTATTGCGCGCATTTCAACGCGCACGGCGCGTACAGATACGGAAAACCGACGGCGGGAATCGCGCGAATGTTCGACGAACTGTACGCGTCGAGCGGAACCGGTGCCGACGGCACGACGGAGAGCGGGCTTGTGCGCGGAGTGTGCGAGTGCGCCGAACGCAGAGGATATAAAGCGATATTCTCGGACGTAACGGGAACATGCGGCGGTATCGACGCGGAGCGTCTTAGAGCGGGATTGCGCCGCGAACTAATCGCGATTGTGTTTTTCGACGGGTACTCGGTCGCCGAAAGCGACGCCGCATGTGCGGACGACGGCGCGCCGTCGTACACGGAAATCGACGGGCGGCATGTTGCGCTCGTATACGGTTATTGCGACGTCATTCGCTTTGACGGCGGAAGAAAGGTCGGGCGCGATTTTTATATGTACGCCCTAATCGGAGGCGAACACCGTTCGGTTGCCGTTGATTTCAGCACAATCGAACGCGCTTACATTTTGGAAATAGTTTGATATTTAAGTTTTCTATTTAAAATGTTTTTTTGCCGCATTGGGAAAATCGGGGGTTGACAAAGCGCGCCGAAAATGATATAATCCAACGGTATATTTTTAAAATGTCGGAGAAAAGTCGATATGGAAGAAGAAATAATCGAAAAGTCCGAATCGGATTTTAAGTTGTGCGGCAGTTGCGGCGCGGTTATAGATAAAGATTCCCAATTCTGTAAGCGTTGCGGCGCGCCTGTCGCTACTGACGCAGAGGCGAACGAAAAGAGCGAACAGCCCGCGTCCGCCGACCCGTTAGAAAAGGACAAAGCGGCCGCGCATAAAATCGACCCGTTCGAGGTCGAGCCGAGCGCCCCCGCAGAAACTTTCGCTGCGGAGCGGAAGTCGTCCGCGACGTCTGCCAAATTTTGCATGCGTTGCGGCACCGAACTCCAATCCGGTTATAAATTTTGCCGCAATTGCGGAACGCCCGTCGGCGAAATCGCAACGTCCGCATATTATCAAAACCCGAGCGCGAACGCCGCGAACGCCGCGCCCGCCGTCGCGGCGGATAGCCGTACGAAGAACAAACGCATTGCGGGCGGAATATTGTATATCATCGGCGCGGTAATAAGCATTTTGTTCGGCTTTATTTTCTTTTGTATGCCGTTTTTAACCATTACGGTAAACGCGTTCACTCAATCCGCATCGTGCTCGCAAAACGGATTTACATTTATGTTCGTCATGTTCGGCATGAAAAGCGACCTCGTGGAAGCAGGCGTCAATTCGACGCTTCTTACGTGGGGCAGTTGGCTGTATTTTGCGTTTTTCATCGCGCTAATCTATCACGGCATATGTGTCGCGCTTAACGTGTCGCGCTACATTAAAGGCAACCGTCCTTACAATATCGTACAGTCGAGTGTGCTGTTGCCCGTGTTGGGCGTTATGATTCTCGTCGTCGGCATAATAGCACGCGTGCAGGCTGGCGGTTGGGTGGACAAACAAATTGACGGGATGGGCGAAGAGTATGCTCCGTTTTTCGAAA
>CATLGX010000127.1 GCA_949948785.1 uncultured Christensenella sp.
TTGCTTGCGTTGATGATGCTTCGATAGTACCATTCGATGCTGTCCTTGTCTGCACTGAAACGCGACCACAGTTGGTCTCCAACCCTTTCGTAATCGTAAACCATACTGCGGAGATTGGAAAGTTTATCGGCAAGACAGATAATCAACGTTTCCGACGACGCAGAAACAAGCGAATCGATTGTGGACTGTTTTCGCTCGCGCCATGACTTGCTTTTATCTTCCGACTCTGCCGCGACGAGGTCCGCGACGCGTTTTCCGAACTGCTCGACAAGCTCTTCATACGTCGTTTCGGTATCTTCGAGCGTGTCGTGAAGCACGCCTGCGGTAATGCAAGTTTCGTCGCATCCGCATTCCGTTAAAAACAGCGCGACTTCGACGGGATGCACAATATACGGCGTATCCGAGCCTTTACGGCGCTGTTCGCGGTGCTTAACCGCCGCAAATTCGACCGCCTTGTGAACAAGCATGGAATTATTCATTATTTATGCCGTTCCGCAGGAAGCCCGCTTTCGATAATATCCGCCGCGCCGTCGAGGTAGTTTACGTCGAGACCGTCGGCTTTTCCGCCGTCGCACGCGGCTACCACATTCGCGTCGTACGGGATTTGCGCAAGAAGCGGCAGCGAAAACTTTTTCGCGATAGATTCGGTTTTGCCCGAACCGAATAAATCGAGTTTTTTGCCGCAATCGGGACAAATCACATAGCTCATGTTTTCGGCAAGACCCAAAACCGGAATATGCATAAGGTTTGCCATATTGACAGCTTTTTCGACTATCATGGAGACAAGCTCCTGCGGCGTGGTAACAACGATAATACCGTCGACTTTAATCGACTGAAAAACAGTAAGCGGCACGTCGCCCGTTCCAGGCGGACAGTCGACGAACATATAATCGACGTCCCCCCATATTACGTCAGTCCAAAACTGCTTTACCATGCCCGCGATAATCGGTCCGCGCCAAACCACGGGGTCGGTTTCGTTTTCGAGCAAAAGATTAGACGACATCATCCGAATACCGGATGATGACTCAGCCGCAAATATGCCGGTGCCGTCGCCCGTAACCTCGCCTTTTACTCCGAACATCTTCGGCACGGACGCGCCCGTAATATCGGCATCGAGTATTGCGCAGGTATACCCCTTTTTTCGCATTGCGACGGCGAGCATACCCGTTACGGCGGACTTTCCCACTCCGCCTTTACCGCTCACCACGGCTATGACGCGCTTAACGTTCGACAACGCGTGCGTTTTTTCCGTCTTAGGCGCTTCGTCGCATTTTTCGGCGCAGTCGGCGCAATTGTGATTACATTCGCTCATTATTTTCCTCCGAAACATTAATATCGTTTTTATCGGTAACGTCATTTGCCGCAGACACTGCCGAATCGTCGGCGCGCTCTTTTGCCGTATGTTCGTCGAGAACAGCGCTCTCGGCTTTGCCGCGTCGGAACAACTGCCGAAAATCGGGCAACGGTTTTACAAGCTCCGCGTTCGACGCAAGCACGTCGCGCTCCAACAACGCGAGCATTGCCGCATAGTAAGTCAAATGCGTCGCCGAAGTCATTGCTATGTCGAGCAAAGCGTTCAAAAGCATTGCAAGTACGCATAGCGCAACAAAGACGCGCTCGGGCGTCAGCTTAGCCGAGAATACGAGTCTAACCGTTTTATACCGATGATATACGTAAGCGGCAAGTCCGACCACGCCGAAGCAAAACAAGTACGTCAGCGGCGTGCAATGAAACGAGTAATACCAATGTCCGGTGGTTTTCAAGAACCACAGTCCTGCGCCGAAAATCGGATACGACTTCCACGCCGAAAAGCCGGCTTTCCACAGTCCCGTTCTGCCGCTGCCCGTAACGTTGCCTACAAACAGCGCAACAAATTTATCGTAAATCCAATGCCTTAACAGAACGATAACGACGATAGCCAGGCAAACGGAAACACCGAAAGCTATCCAATACCCAAGTCGTCCGTTTTTCTTTTTAAAGCACATCGCAATCGCAACGATGACCGTACCGGGCAGCGCGACTACGAGCGAAGCGCGCGAATATGCCATTATTATCGCAAACAGTTCGAGTGCGACGAGCGGCAAAAAGGCCCAACCGTGTTTATAAATATATATAAGGTAAAACGTCATGGGAATGGCAAGCGTAATTATTGCCGAGCCGGTATTCGGCCCCACGAAGCCGAGCTTTAAAAAATCTTTGACCGCAGATACATTGATATTGAAGTCGTTAATTACGAACTTTTGAAAATAATCGATTATGATAACGATTGCGGCGACAATCACCGAAACCGCAAAATACTCCGCTGTTTTACGCCCGTTGTACTCGCCGCAATTTACGAGCAGAGAATACGTCGCAAACATGACCGCCGCAATTG
>CATLGX010000128.1 GCA_949948785.1 uncultured Christensenella sp.
TTGCGGGCAATATTCTTGTCCGTCAGCGCGGCACCAAATTCCATCCCGGCGAGAACGTCGGGCTGGGCGGCGACGATACGCTTTTCGCCTTGGTCGACGGCAAGGTAAAGTTCGAGAAAAAGGGCGACCGCAAGCAAATAAGCGTATATCCCATGGCACAGTAATAAAAAGGGCATTAGCCCTTTTTTTGTTAAAAATACGGTTGTCGCATCGCTTTGACGAACGCCGTATATTTATAAACACGGAGAACGAGCTTTATGTATAAGACCGAAGCGGGAAGTATAGTGGTGGACGCCGCCAATCTCGACGTCAAAGCGACCCTCGAATGCGGTCAACTTTTTCGTTTTGAAAAAATCGACGAAGTGTATACAGTTAAATCGGGCGCACATAAAGCCAAGATATATACCGTAGGCAATTACGTTACGATAGAAACCGCATCGGTAGACTATTTTGTAAATTTTTTCAATCTCGACCGCGACGTAAACAGGACAAAACGCGAGCTTTCGCGTTTTCCCGAGCTTTGCTCCGCACTCGACAGTTGCGGCGCGCTCAGAATTTTGCGTCAACCGCTTTTTGAAACGGTTATCTCGTTTATTATTTCGGCAAACAACAATATACCGCGCATAAAGAATATAATAAACAGACTTTGCTCGCTGTTCGACGACGTTTTCCCGACGCCCGAACAGATAGCCGACCTATCCGTGCGTCAGCTCGATGCGATAGGTTGCGGCTACCGCTCGCAATACATATACGACAGCGCGCGCATATGCGCGGAAACCGATTTGTTAAACAGAGTTTGCGCCGCTAAAACACCCGATGCCGGAAAACTGCTAATGACGCTCCCCGGCGTCGGTCAAAAGGTAGCCGACTGCGTCATGCTGTTCGCGCTCGGCAGATTGGACGTTTTCCCCGTCGATACATGGATACTGCGCACTCTCCGTCAAGGCATGGAAACGGAGGTTCAGCTTCGTAACCGTCTAATGACGCGTTACGGCGATTACGCGGGCTATGCACAGCAGTACTTGTATTATTACAGCGCGATACTGCGCGAAAAATCGTAATCGCTTGCGGCAGCCGACGGAAAATTTGCCGCGCTTATATTTAATCGGATAGGTTCATATCATTATATATCAAAAACGAATACATGACTGATGTTTTGATGTATGAACGATGAAGAGTCGAAATCAAGACGTTAATCTTAATCGTACTCGTCGTGTTCGCGGCAGGCGTAGCGTTTGCGAGTTTTTTCGGCTGTTCGAAAAACGACAAGAAGTACGCGCTGTGATACGGAGCGAAGGACGGCGAGGTATAGAAGGCGAAGAACAACAGGTCGTAAAAGAGGGTGAGCACGGCGCGGCTACGCTTTTGTCGAGCTGTCGGACGGCGCAACTATTGCAAGCATAAAAAATAGATAATATAATATTTGATTTGAATTGACGGCAATATTCGAAAAGACTGCTTAATACTTTTTTGCAAAATAAACGCGAGCGTAGGATGATATTATATGGCATAATCTACGGATGCCGTCGATGTTCTATGCGGCGGAATTTCGACATAATATAGAGTTCAGAGAGTATGAGCTTTATCGACCAGACAGCCAAATTATTCGCAAATGCCGATGAAATCAAGTTCCGTGCCGTTATGTTCGGGCGGGACGGTATTTATATCGAGGGAGCAAAGCCTGTGCGTCTCGACCCGTGCGAGATGATTTTCCGCACGCCGCGTTGCGTGCTCACGGTAAGCGGCGAGGGTATGAGCGTAAAAGATTTGACGGGCGACTGCACAGCCGTTGTCGGCAAAATCAACGGCTTTTTGGTAAGCGATTTATGAAGCGCGGCGGAGATGTTCAAGCCGAAAAGGCTATAATAGCGCGCGCCGAGCGCGAGCGGAAATATTTGCGTTCGATACGGAAAAAAACCGAGCGCGAGGAAAGAAAACGGTCAATCGACCGAGCTAAACGCGAGCGGGACGGATTAAAGGAACAGCGACGTAAAGAGCAAGCGGAAGCCAAGCGCGAAAAGGCAAGGATGACTGAACAGCGGCGCAAAGAGCAAGAGGAAATCAAACGCGAAAATGCAAGGATAGCCGAACGGCGACGCAAAGAGCAAGCGGAAAAAAAGCGGGAGCTTGAAGAGTTTAAGGAAAAGCGGCGTAAGGCTAAGTATGAC
>CATLGX010000129.1 GCA_949948785.1 uncultured Christensenella sp.
AATATCCACCCTGGGCGGTATCGTATTTAAGAAGATTGGCGAGCATTGCGGGGCTGGTAAGGTCGTTGATAGCGACTATCTCGTAACCCTTCGCACCGAACATTTGACGGAAAGCAAGACGGCCTATGCGACCGAATCCGTTGATTGCAACCTTTACGTTTGCCATAAAAACCTCCGAAAGTTTTTTGTTTTTTATATTTTACCACCTTGACGGCGGCAAGTCAACTTTTTTTATGCCATACTTCTTTTTTGAAAAAAAGAAGTATGCAAGAAAAAACTATTATAAGAGAACCGTTAAGCCGACAAAAAAACTGTTAAACGGTAATTTCCCAAAACCGTTCGTCGCACGAATACACGAAGTATGCAAGAAAAAACTATTATAAGAGAACCGTTAATTATGCAACGAGAAAAACTGTTTTCAGACAGTAATTAAAACACCGCTCGTCGCCAGAATACATGGAACAAGACGAATTTATTGCAGGAAAATCAGTCTTACTATTGCGCGATTTCGCCGTTTTCTTTTTCGTTTGCTTCGTCGGAGGCTTTTTCCGCAGACGCGTCCGCCGCATCTGAGGATACCGCATCTATATTTTCGATTTCGCCGTCTTTCGCTTGCACAGAGACGGGGCTGTTCGAAGTCTTAGACGTTTTGTTCTTTAACGCTTCCACAAGTTCGGCAAAGGTTCCGCCGGATGTTACCGCATCCTTTAATAAAATTACCGTGTCTTTTCCGACGTACAACAACGCGTACGTCTTTTTGTCTCTCACCTTTAATATTTCGGCATACCCGACGTTTATATCGGACTGTTCGGGCGTTTTTACGGTTACACCGCTTTCGCCTATTTCTAAAACTCGTTCCGTATCGTCGCTCGTAAGCAATGCGCTCACAACGAAATTTTTAGGCGCAATCGCCATCAATACGGCGCATACAAGCAAAATCGCCGCAAGCACAATAAGTATAATCCCGAGTACGAACAGTTCGTTTTTCGGCTGTAAAACAACGGCTGTTACGCCTGCGGCAAGACCGAGCAGAGAAACTATTACATACGGAATAAAGAACTGCCACATGATGCGTTTATTGACCGCTTTCATGTCGCCGTCGGTTATCTTATATTTTAGTTCGAACATTTAATTGCTTTCCTTTACTTCAAATTTTCGGGGTTAAGGCATTCGAGCTCTTTCAAAACGAACCTGCCGTTGTCGCGCACGAGAACGTCGTCGAAGTAAATTTTACCGCCGCCGAAAGCGGGCGTTTGGCGCAGTACGAGGTCCCAGTGCACGGCGGATATATTGCCGTTGTATGCGTCGTCATAGCAGCAGCCGGGAGTGAAATGTATAGACCCCGCTATCTTTTCGTCAAACAGAATATCGCCTATCGCGTCGACAATGTACGGATTGACGCCTATTGCAAACTCGCCGACATAACGCGCGCCCTCGTCTGTATCGAAAATCGCGTCCGATTTTTGTTTGTTCGAGCTGTCAGAATCGACGATTTTGCCGTCTTTAAACGTGAGCGACACCCACTCGAACTTTGTTCCGTTATATACGGACGGTGTGTTATACGTAATCTTGCCGTTTATTGAATTTTTAACCGGCGCTGTATAAACTTCGCCGTCGGGAATATTCATATGCCCCGCGCATTTGACGGCGGGAATGTCCTTTATCGAGAACGACAAATCGGTATCCTTTGCAACCAATCTTACTTTGTCGGTGCGGTTCATCAGCGCTTGAAGCGAATTCATCGCCTTGTCCATTTTGGAATAATCGAGGTTGCACACATCGAAATAATGGTCCTCGAATGCCTCGGTGGACTTGCCTGCAAGCTGCGCCATTGACGGCGAAGGATAACGGAGAACGACCCAGCGCGTGTTTTTTACGCGGTGTTCGTGATGTACGGGGTGATTGTAAAGACTGAGATACGCGTCCATGCGCTCGCTCGGCACGGACGAATTTTCGTAAGCGTTGT
>CATLGX010000130.1 GCA_949948785.1 uncultured Christensenella sp.
CGCAAAGTTTTCCGGCACATATAAAAGCGATTACGGAAAGTCAACCGAAAAGAAAAAAGAAAGCGGAGATAAAGGTGTTTGCCTGGGCGCTACCGTAATCCACCGTCGGCTCGGCAAAGGCAAGGTTATAGGTCTCGAAAAGCTGGGCGACAATATTTACGCAAAGATTGACTTCGAGACAGGCGGGGTTATGCAGCTTGCCGTAGGCTTTGCGCCGATAACGGTAGTCTCGGAAGAATGAGGAGCGAAATGAACGAAATCGAGAGTATGCGCAATCTTGTAGACAAGCTAAACGAGCTTGCGTATAGGTATTACGTGCTCGACGAGCCGATAGTTTCCGATAAGGAATACGACGAGTTATACGACAAATTGGTTGCGCTCGAAAAGAATACGGGCGTAGTTCTGTCCGATTCGCCGACAAAGCGCGTCGGCGGCGAACCCCTTAAAGAGTTCGAAAGTCATACCCACATACGCAGATTGTACAGTCTTGATAAGTGCAACAGTTTCGACCAACTTCGAACATGGTTTGAAAAACTGTCCGCCGCGCTCGGCTATGCGCCCAAATGCACGCTCGAATATAAGCTGGACGGGCTCACTCTGTGTCTTACTTATCGCGACGGAAAACTTGTTTGCGGCGCGACGCGCGGCAACGGCGAGACCGGCGAAAATGTAACCGAGCAGGTAAAGACAATACGTTCCGTGCCGCTTTCCGTTCCTCACCGCGGAGTTTTTGAGGCTCAGGGCGAGGGGATAATGCGGTACAGCGCACTTGAAAAATACAATAAAACGGCGGCGGTGCCGCTTAAAAACCCGAGAAACGGCGTTGCGGGCGCAATTCGTAATCTCGACGTCCGTGAAACCGCCAAACGCAACCTCGATATAATTTTTTACAATATCAATTACACAGACAGCGGCGAATCGCTTTCACAGCACGAGCAGATAGAGTTTTTGAAAAACAACAGATTCAAGACCGATATGTGTTTTATGTCGGACGACATAGAAGAAATTATAGAAAAAATTAAAGGCGTAAACCGCGTCGCTCTCGACTTTGCAATCGACGGCATGGTCGTTAAAGTCGACGACCCGAAAATCCGCGCCGCACTCGGTTATACGGATAAATTCCCCAAGTGGGCGATAGCGTATAAATTCGAGGCGGAAGAAACCACTACCGAGTTGAAGTCCGTGGTTTGGCAAGTGGGAAGAACGGGAAAGCTCACGCCGCTTGCGTTGTTGGAGCCTGTGGAACTTTGCGGCGCTACGGTAAAACGCGCGACGCTCAATAATTACGGCGACGTTCTGCGTAAAAATATTACAGTAGGCTCGCGTGTTTTCATAAGGCGCAGCAACGACGTAATCCCCGAGATTCTCGGCGTCGCACAGCAAAAAGACGGAGCCGAGCCGGTCGAAAAACCGAGCGTTTGTCCCGGGTGCGGAAGCGAACTCACGGAAGACGGCGCTAATCTGTTTTGCCCCAATTTTTACGGATGCCGCCCTCAGATTGTCGCACGCATAGTGCAGTTTTGTTCCAAGGATTGCATGGATATCGACGGCGTAAGCGTAAAGACGGCGGAACAGCTGTACGATGTTTTGAATGTGCGTTCCGCGGCGGAGCTGTACGAACTTACGGCGGATAATCTTTCGATGCTCGACGGATTCAAAATCAAAGAAATCGATAATTTTATTGCCGCAGTCCAGC
>CATLGX010000131.1 GCA_949948785.1 uncultured Christensenella sp.
TTAAAATTCGCAATTTTATTAAAAAATGTTTGACAATGTATTTAATATAGAGTATAATTAGTTCGTTACATAAGGAGGTGGGTCATGGCTGTCCCCAAGCACAAAACATCTAAGCAACGCACGCATTCGCGCGGTTCGCAGTGGAAGTTGTCGGCACCTACGCTTATCGAGTGCCCGCAATGCCATCAGCTTGTACAAATGCACCGTGTTTGCAAAAGCTGCGGATACTACGATTCCCAGCTTAAAGTCGAAAAAGAACAAAATAACGACTGAAAAATCTGCCCCGTGATAGCGGGGTATATTTTTGCAATAGCGAGGCATTATGAAAATTATCGTCGATATAGGCGGGTGCGACCACCCCGACAAAATGATTGCCGGCGCGGTAAACTCCGCAAAAGCGCATCCCGATTATACAATAGTTCTTGTCGGCGACGGAGAGCTTATTAAACGCAATCTCGGCGGCGGCGTTCCCAACATCGTTACGGAGCATGCGCCCGACGTGATAACGAATGACGACAGCCCGACACGCGCGATAAGACAAAAACCCGATTCTTCGCTTGTCAGGGCAATTTCCGTTCTCAACGAATCCGAAGATGCGATAGGGCTTGTGAGCGGCGGCAGTACGGGCGCGGTTCTCACTGCGTCGACTCTTCTCATAGGACGGCTCAAAGGCGTGCACCGCGCCGTTCTCGCTTCGTTCATGCCGACGGGAAAGGAAGGCAAATTCGTTTGCATTGCGGATTGCGGAGCAAACGTAGATTGCAAACCCGAATTTTTGCCGCAGTTCGCACTGATGGCGCATTATTATATAAGAGCGATTACGGGAATAGACCGTCCCGTGGTCGGACTGCTGTCCAACGGCGCGGAAGACCGAAAGGGCGACGAACGCACAAAAGCCGCGTTCCCGTTGATAAAAGAACTTCCTATAAATTTCATAGGCAATATCGAGGCGCGCTATGCCATATCCGGAGAATACGATATTGTTGTAGCCGACGGTTTCGCCGGTAACGTACTCGTTAAATCGGTAGAGGGCACAGCCAAGGTCGTCATGAAACTTGTAAAAGAAGCCATGACGTCGTCGTTTAAGTCCAAGCTCGGCGCACTGCTACTTAAAAAATCCGTATATTCGTTAAGAGACAGAATGGATTATCACGCATACGGCGGCGCGGCGTTCCTCGGGCTTAAAAAGCCCGTTATAAAAGCTCACGGCTCTTCCAACGAGGTGTCTTCTGCGGCGTCTGTCAATAATGTAATAAGAATGTACGAGCACAATGTCGTCGAAGAAATCAAAAACGGTATAGCCGCGACTTCCGTCGACGCGGACATCGAGGCGAACATTGAGGCGGAATAAGCGTGAGCGGTCGGAATATAGAAACGCTCATCGGTTATGAGTTTAAAGACGCGCGGCTGTTGCAGTCGGCGTTTACTCATTCGTCGTTTGTCAACGAGCACGTTGCCGTAGGAAACGAGCGCATAGAGTTTCTCGGCGATTGCGTGCTCAATTTTATCGTAGGCGAAAAACTGTATTTCGGCGACCCGACGGCGAGCGAAGGAAAGCTCTCTGCGCGGCGTGCGGCATTGGTGTCGCGCGCGCCGCGTGCGCGGATTGTGGACGAACTCGG